>NZ_JBCPWN010000012.1:0-147272 GCF_039581415.1 Comamonas sp. F1-6 | reverse complement strand
GCAGGGTGTCAAAGCATTCCAGCTACAAAAATACCGGAAACCCATAAAAAGAGAGCGCCAGGCGCTCTCTTTTTATTTCTGCATATTCGGTGCGTAGAAGCGCAGGATGCCGTTTTCATCCAGCCGCCGCGTCAGTTGCCGGCTGAACCAGAGATAGTGCAGGTGAGCCAGAGCCTCGCCCATGGCGAAAGTCATCTGGTGAGTGTCCAGTTGGCGTTTGAAGAGAATGGGAAGGATGTCGGCAGCGCTCAGCCCCTGTAGCCTGGAGGCCAGCATGATGTCGTTCAGACGTTCCTGATGATGGTCCAGCAGTTGCTGGACACGGATATGCAAGCCTGTAAAGGGTTTGCCATGCGAGGGCAGAACATAGGTGTTCTGTGGGAGAGCGAAGTAGCGCTTCAGCGATGTGAGAAACAGCTGCAGCGGGTTGGCTTCGGGCTCGGAAGAATGCACGCTGACATTGGCGGAAATACGGGGAAGCACCATGTCGCCGCTGATCAGTGTCTCGAGCTCGGCGCAGTAAAGCGCCATGTGCTCCGGCGCGTGACCATAGCCGGCAATGCATTGCCATGTGCGGCCGTTGATGT
Source organism: Comamonas sp. F1-6 (assembly GCF_039581415.1). Taxonomy (NCBI): domain Bacteria; kingdom Pseudomonadati; phylum Pseudomonadota; class Betaproteobacteria; order Burkholderiales; family Comamonadaceae; genus Comamonas; species Comamonas sp. F1-6. The sequence goes on along the minus strand of NZ_JBCPWN010000012.1, from coordinate 146,685 downwards.
CGATCTCGTCGCCATCCATGATGCGGTGATAGATGTCGGGTATGGGGGCCACCAGGGAAGAGTAGTAGCTGCCACGGCCGCGGACATGGAGCAGAAATTCCTCATCTCTTTGTCCGTGCAGGCTGTAGAAGTCCGCACCGGATTCGCCGCCGAAGCCGTCCCTGTCTTTCATGGCGACGCGGGCGACGTTGTAATCGGTGGCGCTGATCCACAAGGGCGTGTTCCATTGCTGGCAGAGCCAGCCGGCCAGGCCGATATGGTCGGGGTGCATATGGGTGACGATGACGCGCAAAACGGGCAGGCCTTCCAGTTCGGCGGCGAAGATCTGCTCCCATTGCTCGCGCGCCTCGGTGCGATTGACGCAGCAGTCGATGACCGTCCAGCCCTCGCGTACCTGGCCATGCAGATCGGTCTGGCGATCACGCAGCAGCCAGAGATTGATGTGATCGAGGGCAAACGGCAAGGTCATGCGGATCCACTTGACGCCGGGCGCCACTTCCAGAGTCTGGGCCGGACCGGGCAAGGTATCGCCGAGTGGGTAGTGAAGAGCGGATTCTTGGCTTGAGGTCATGGGGCGGTATTTCGTTTAGCATTGACGTTAACGTAAACGTCAGTTTTGTCAAAGCATTTTAGAGATCAAGCCACCTCTGGCAGTCGCCTGTGCGATGCAAGACTTACAACCCCACAGAATCATGTCGACCATTTACACCATCAGTGACCTTGCCAAAGAGTTCGATCTCACGACCCGGGCCATCCGTTTTTATGAGGACATGGGCTTGCTGCAGCCGGAGCGCTCCGGCGCAGGCGGTCGCAATCGCGTGTATTCATCGAGAGACCGCGCACGTCTGCGCCTGACGCTGCGGGCCAAGCGCCTGGGACTGTCGCTGTCCGAGGCCAAGGAAATCATCGACATGTATGACAGCCCGCGTGATACGGGCGTGCAGCTGCGCAAGTTTCTTGACGTGCTGGCCATCCATCGCAAGCAGCTCGAAGCGCAGATGGCCGATCTGCAGGTGACTCTGGATGAGGTGCGAGAGCAGGAAAAAGAGGCTCGCACACTATTGAAAAGGAGCGAGAGCAAAAATGGCGCATAATTGACGTTTACGTAAACGTCAATTGCAAAGCTTTGCTGGAGAGTTGCTATGTCTGTTGCAGGTGTCACCGAGTCTCTGGATTTTGTTCATCGGGTGAAGCAGAGCTTTGCGAAGCAAGGCGCCATGGCCACGATTGGCGCGGAGCTGAGCCTGGTGGAGTCAGGCGTTGTCGATATCTGCCTGGACTGGGCTCCCGGCCTGACGCAGCAGCATGGTTTTTTGCACGCCGGCATGGTATCCACAGCACTGGACTCGGCCTGCGGCTACGCGGGCCTGACGCTGATGCCGGCCGATGCGGCCGTGCTCACCATCGAATTCAAGATCAACCTGCTCGCTCCTGCCAAAGGCCAGCGCTTTCGCATGGAAGGCCGGGTCATCAAGCCCGGACGCACCATCACCGTATCCGAAGGCAAGGCATTTGCCATTGACCAGGGAAAAGAGAAACTGATTGCCACAATGGGCTGCACTCTGATGTGTGTGCAGAACCGTGAAGGCATACAACACTGACAAGACGATTCGTCAGACCCATATCTATAGGAGACAACCATGAGCCTTGCCAATCTGCCCGGACTGAACTTCCAGCTCGGTGAAGACATCGATGCGCTGCGTGATGCGGTGCGTGAATTCGCACAGAGCGAGATTGCTCCGCGTGCGGCCGAGATTGATCGCAGCGACCAGTTCCCCATGGATCTGTGGCGCAAGTTCGGCGAACTGGGCGTGCTCGGCATCACCGTCTCCGAGCAGTATGGCGGTGCCGACATGGGCTATCTGGCGCATATGGTGGCGATGGAGGAAATCTCGCGCGCCAGTGCCTCGGTGGGCCTGTCCTATGGCGCTCACAGCAATCTGTGTGTGAACCAGATCAATCGCAACGGCAGCGAGGCGCAGAAGGCCAAGTACCTACCCAAGCTCATCAGCGGCGAGCATGTGGGCGCGCTGGCCATGAGCGAGCCCGGCGCCGGCTCTGACGTGATCAGCATGAAGCTCAAGGCCGAAGACAAGGGCGGCTACTACCTGCTCAACGGCAGCAAGATGTGGATCACCAACGGGCCCGATGCCGACACCCTGGTGGTCTATGCCAAGACCGAGCCGGAGATGGGCGCGCGCGGCGTGACGGCCTTTCTGATCGAAAAGGGCATGAAGGGCTTCTCGATCGCGCAAAAGCTCGACAAGCTGGGCATGCGCGGCAGCCACACGGGCGAGCTGGTGTTCCAGGATGTGGAAGTGCCGGCTGAAAACATTCTTGGCGGCCTGAACATGGGCGCCAAGGTATTGATGAGCGGCCTGGACTATGAGCGCGCCGTCCTGACCGGCGGCCCGCTGGGCATCATGCAGTCCGTCATGGACAATGTCGTCCCCTATATCCACGACCGCAAGCAGTTCGGCCAGAGCATCGGCGAGTTCCAGCTGATCCAGGGCAAGGTGGCGGACATGTACACCGTGCTGCAAGCAGGCCGCTCTTTTGCCTATACGGTCGCTAAAAACCTGGATCTTCTGGGAACCGATCATGTGCGCCAGGTTCGCAAGGACTGCGCCAGCGTGATCTTGTGGTGCGCGGAGAAGGCTACCTGGATGGCCGGCGAGGGCGTGCAAATCTATGGCGGCAATGGGTATATCAACGAGTATCCGCTCGGTCGTCTGTGGCGAGATGCGAAACTCTACGAGATTGGCGCTGGCACCAGCGAAATTCGCCGCATGCTCATAGGCCGCGAGCTGTTTGCCGAAACCTGCTGAAAAAGCAGGAGCTGCGCCGTTCTTTCAACCACAAAAAGAAGGATAGCTTCATGACAACGACCTCCATCGAAGAACTGTTTGTCCACAACCGCCAATGGGCAGACCAGATGGAGCGTGATCGTCCTGGTTTCTTTACCGGACTGATGGCGCAGCAAAAGCCCAAATACATGTGGATCGGCTGCTCGGACAGCCGCGTGCCAGCCAACCAGATCACGGGTCTGGAGCCTGGCGAGGTGTTCGTGCACCGCAACGTGGCCAACGTGGTGGTGCCCAGCGATCTGAACTGCCTGTCCACCATCCAGTACTCGGTCGATCATCTGAAGATCGAGCACCTGATGGTGGTGGGCCACTATGGCTGCGGCGGCGTGTATGCGGCGCTCAATAATCTGCGTCTGGGTCTGGTGGACAACTGGACCCGCCATGTGCGCGACGTGCGCGACAAGCACATCAAGCTGCTGGAAGGCATCTCCACCCAGTTCCGCCACGATGTGCTGTGCGAGCTCAACGCCATCGAGCAGGTGGTCAACGTGGCCCAGTCCACCGTGATGCAGGATGCCTGGGCCCGTGGCCAGAAGGTGACTCTGCACGGCTGGTGCTACAGCCTCAACAACGGCCACATCACCAACCTCGAAATGACCGTGCCTGGCGTGGGCGGCCTGGAGGATGTCTATAACAAGGCTGTCGAGAAGGTCGCTGCGCGCAAGCGCGACTGATCGCTGCCGCTGCGCAGTTGCAGTGCCCTCAAGCGGACTCAAGGCCTGTGTCGCTTGTTCCGTTTGAGAGTGCTGCTCACTTATCTGGAGCGACTGGCCCGCCATGTTTCCGCAACGACTGGACGCCCCCGAGGCCTATGCCATTGCGCAGGCCCTGATGCATGGCTACAACCAGCATTACCGCATGTTCAGTGCGGAAGCTGCCCGAGCCAAGCAGCGCTTCGAGACCATGGACTGGCCGGGCCAGCAGCAAGCTCAGCGTGAGCGCATAGAGTTCTACGACCGGCAGGTGCGTGCCTGCATCCAGAGGCTGGAAGAGGAGTTTGCCGCCAGCCTGCAGAGTATGGCTGTCTGGCAGCAGGTCAAGCTGCATTACATCGGCCTGATGGTCGATCATCTGCAGCCGGAGCTGGCCGAGACCTTCTTCAACTCGGTCACCACCAAGATTCTGCACCGCACCCATTTCCAGAACGACTTCATCTTCGTGCGTGCGGCCGTCAGCACCGAATACCTGGAAAACACCGCGCCGGGTGCCGTACCCATCTACCGCGCCTACTACCCCGGCAACCTCGTCCAGATCGAAGGCACGCTGCAGAGCCTGTTCGAGCAACTGCAGCTGCAATGCCGCTTCGAAGACCTGCAGCGCGACGTGCATCTGCTGGCCGAGCGCATACGCGAGAGGCTGGCGGGCCTGACGCTCAGGGCCAACTTCCAGCTTCAGGTGCTGTCCAGCCTGTTCTATCGCAACAAGGGAGCGTATCTGGTCGGCAAAATCATCACCGGCTATACCGAGCTGCCGCTGGCGATTCCCATCCTGCATGGAGAAAAGGAGCAGCTCATACTGCATGCGGCCCTGTTCGGAGAGGACGACCTGCATGCGCTGTTCAGCTTTGCGCGCGCCTATTTCATGGTGGACATGGAAGTGCCCAGCGCCTATGTGAGCTTTCTGCGCAGCCTCATGCCGCGCAAGCCCAAGGCGGAAATCTATAACGCCCTGGGTCTGGCCAAGCAGGGAAAGACGCTGTTCTACCGCGACTTTCTGCATCATCTGCGCCACTCCAGCGATCAGCTGCGCATTGCGCCCGGCATCAAAGGCCTGGTCATGCTGGTGTTCGACCTGCCGAGCTTCCCCTATGTGTTCAAGCTCATCAAGGACCGTATTGCCAGCAGCAAGGATGTTTCGCGTCCCCAGGTCAAGGCCAAGTACCAGCTGGTCAAGAAGCATGATCGTGGCGGCCGCATGGCCGACACCATGGAGTACAGCCTGGTGGCTTTTCCCAAGGAGCGCTTCAGCGATGAACTGCTGGCCGAGTTGCACGCCCAGGCTCCCGAGCAGATCGAGATCAGCGACCGCGACGGCGACGGGCAGATGGAAGTCATCATCAGCCATCTCTATATCGAGCGTCGCCTGGTGCCGCTGAATCTGTTCCTGATGGAGTGCCTGGCCGAGGCAGACACCAAGCCGGAGCGCCGCGCTGCCATGGAGCGCGCGATTCTCGAGTACGGCAATGCCATCAAGGATCTGGTCGCCACCAATATCTTTCCCGGCGACATGCTGTGGAAGAACTTCGGCGTCACGCGCGGCGGCAAGGTGGTGTTCTACGACTATGACGAGATCGAATACCTGACCGATTGCAATTTCCGCGAGGTGCCGCAGCCGCGAACCGAGGAAGAGGAGATGTCGGGCGACATCTGGTACTCGGTCGGCCCCAGGGATGTCTTCCCCGAGACCTTCGGGCCTTTTCTGCTGGGCCATCCGGCCGTGCGCGACATCTTCATGCGCCATCACGCCGATCTGCTGGAGGCCGAGTTCTGGCGCGGTCACCAGAGCCGTATCCGTGACGGTCATTTCCTGGACGTGTTCCCCTACGAGCGCAGCCGCTTTCTGCATGCCGGCGACGCAGGACTGGACACGCAGCGTTTCGAGATTCCCGCCAATAGCCTCGCTTGAAGAGGCAGATCACATCCATCCATTTTTCAAGGAGACAAACCATGCATCAGGATCCCGTAGTCATCGTCAGCGCTGCCCGCACTCCCATGGGCGCGTTCCAGGGCGATTTTTCCGATCTGGCCGCCCATGACCTGGGGGGCGCAGCCATCAAGGCGGCAGTCGAGCGCGCCGGCATCCGGCCCGAGCTGGTGGAGGAAGTGCTGTTCGGCAACTGCCTGATGGCGGGCCAGGGCCAGGCTCCGGCTCGCCAGGCCGGCTTCAAGGGCGGACTGCCGCAAAGCACGGGCGCCGTGACCCTGTCCAAGATGTGCGGTGCCGGCATGGAAGCCACCATCCTGGCGCACGACCAGCTCATTGCCGGCAGCCGCGAGGTGATGATTGCCGGCGGCATGGAGAGCATGACCAATGCGCCTTATCTGCTCAAGAAGGGGCGTGGCGGCTATCGCATGGGGCACGACAAGATCTTCGATCACATGATGCTCGACGGTCTGGAGGACGCCTATGAGGCCGGCCGCTCCATGGGCACTTTCGGTGAGGACTGCGCTGCCAAATACCAGTTCACGCGTGAAGCGCAGGACGCGTTTGCCATTGCCAGCGTGCAGCGTGCCCAGGCAGCAGCGCAAAGCGGTGCTTTTGACGCCGAAATCACGCCCGTCACCGTCAAGACCCGCAAGGGCGACGTGACCGTCAGCGTTGACGAAGGCCCGGCCAAGGCCAAGCTGGACAAGATCTCCAGCCTCAAGCCTGCGTTCAAGAAGGACGGCACCATCACGGCCGCTTCCAGCTCCAGCATCAACGACGGCGCTGCCGCCATGGTGCTGATGCGCGAGTCCACCGCCAAGCAGCTGGGCTGCAAGCCGCTGGCGCGCATCGTCTCGCACGCGACCTTTGCACAGGCCCCCGAGTGGTTCACTACCGCACCCGTTGGCGCCACCGAAAAGGCGCTCAAGAAGGCCGGCTGGGCCGTGGAGGATGTGGACCTGTGGGAAATCAACGAAGCCTTTGCCGTGGTGCCCATGGCGCTGATGGCCGATCTCAAGGTCTCGCATGACAAGGTCAACGTGAATGGCGGTGCCTGTGCTCTCGGACACCCGATTGGCGCCAGCGGTGCGCGCATTCTGGTCACCCTGCTGCACGCGCTCAAGACACGCGGCAAGAAGAAGGGCCTGGCCACGCTGTGCATCGGCGGCGGCGAGGCCACGGCCATGGCAATTGAGCTGATCTGACGCCATTTGCTCAGAACCGTCACCGGTTTGCTCTACAGTGAACGCATGTTCAACGGATTGCACGCATTCGCGCTGAATGTGTGCAGCTCACATTGCGGAAATCATTCATGAGCGCAGACATTCACCACGACGAGAGCGAGACCATCAAGCCGCTGGAGCCGCAGCAGATTGATGCTTTCTGGGGCGATTTTTCCAACCAGCTGAGCCAGCTGGAGGAGCTCGATCGCCATGAGTTTGTGGAAAGCTCCAATGAGTTGCTGCGCCAATATGCACCGGGCCTGAGTCTGGAGCTGGAAGGCAAGCTCGGGGAGGCCGGCTCCCGGCTGGTGATCTCGGCCCATGGCAACACGGCGCAGTTCGAGAATGCCCAGGCACTGGTGCGCCAGGCGCCGCGTTTCGAGCATTACAGCGTGCAGGCGTTTCGCAGCCGCGCGCTGGGCAGCAATTTCGGCATGCGCATGGATGGCTTCGAGCTGGCCTGCTCCGATATCCGGGTGGGCTATTACGATGCGGGAGGCATCATAGGCCTCAAGCTCTCGTTCGAGAAGCCCATTGCCAGGGACATGGCCGAGCATGCGCAGCACATGGCTTTCATCATGCTGGACCATGTGCTGGGCGAGTGGGATTTTTCCGTACGCGTGGGTCCGGTCGAGTTTGCCTCCGAGGCAGCGGCCGATGTCTACGGCTCCGCTCTGCTGTCGGAGTTCCCGCCCCTGTTCGATGGCTTCATTCGCCAGCAACTGGGCCGCAGCTATGAATTCCCCCAGGAAGACAGCGACCGCTGGCTCTCGCTCGAAGTGCGTGCACAGGATGCCGACGAGGATGCGCCGCCCGACATCCTGACCTTCCACGACGGTGCCAATGCCGTGGCCACGCGCGCCGATCTGTCGCATTTCATGGAATGGCGCTTCAATTTCTCCAGCCAGCAGGAGCTGGACGGGGTGCGTGACGCCCAGGATGCGCTGGATGAACAACTCAGCCGTGAACAGCGCGGCATTCTTGCCTTCTCGCGCGTGGAAAACATGAGTGCCCGCGTGGCCACCTACTATGTGGAAGATCCGGCCCATGCGGTGCAACTGGCCGGACAGCTGGGCAGACAGCATGTGCCCGAACTGGAGGGCGAGCTCAGCGTGAGCTTCGACCCTTCCTGGAACGAGTTCCTGTCACTGTACGCAGCCATCCACCGCAACGACCGTCCCGAGGAGGTCCTGGCTTCATGATCACTTCGCGCGAACAACTGCTGCAGTTGTACGAGCCTCCTGCCGAGCGGGCACTGCTCAAGCAGCAGTGGGAGCTGGATCGGCACTGCCTGCGCTTTATCGCGCTGTCGCCGTTTCTGGTCATGGCCACCGGCGGTGCGGGCGGCACCTTGCTCGATGCTTCGCCACGGGGTGGCAAGCCTGGCTTCGTCAAGGCACCGGACGCCAATACCTTGCTCATTCCCGATGCGGGCGGCAACAACCGGCTGGACAGCCTGAGCAATCTGCTCGACGACCCGCGCCTGGGTTTGCTGTTCTTTGTGCCGGGCTTCGATGAAACCCTGCGCGTCAACGGCACAGCCCAGCTGCGTGATGAGGCGCATTACACGGCCTTGTTTGCCAGCGATCATTTCCGCCCCAAGCTGGTGATCGAAGTCCGTGTGCAGGAGGCTTATCTGCACTGTGCCAAGGCGCTGATGCGCTCCCGCCTGTGGAGCGAGGAGGCCAGGGTGGCGCGCAACGTCATGCCTACGCTCAATCAGATCATCCATGCCCAAATGGGTCTGACCGCCCAGCCTGAATCGCAGGAAAGCATGGTGGCCCGCTATGGCGCCATGATTGCTGCCGAGCAGACCAAGAAAAGTTGATAGCTGACAGCGCTTGCCATGAAAGGATTCTGGATGAAAAACGTTTTGAAACCCAACATTCATAGGCGCAAACAGCTATGGCTTTGATACTGATTCTTGGGGCGTCACGCGGCCTGGGCCGAGCCCTGGCCGAGGCCTATCTGGCACAGGGCCACCAGGTGATTGCCACCGTGCGCAAGGCTGAAGACATGGTCGACCTGCAGGCACGCGGCGCCCGGGTGCTGCAGGTCGATCTGGCCGATCCCGCTAGCGTCAGCGGCCTGGCCTGGCAGCTCGACGGGGCCAGCATCGATATCGCGCTTTACGTGGCCGGTGTCTGGGACGGTCATGACGCAGGCGTGCCGCCTACCCAGCAGCAGTTCGATCTGGTGATGCACAGCAATGTGCTGGGCTTTATGCAGGCCCTGCCGCAGATTGCTCCCATGGTGCAGGAGGCTGGCGGCGTGATCGGCGTCTTCTCCAGCGGCATGTCCCTGCTGGCTGATGCGGACGAGAGCGCCTGGCTGTACCGCGTCAGCAAGGCTGCGCTCAATATGGCCGTGGTCTCGGCCTGCCGCCAATGGCCGGGCCTGACGCTGCTGGCGCTGGACCCGGGCTGGGTGCAGACCGAGATGGGCGGCGCTGCGGCCCCGCTGTCGGTGGCTCAAAGCGTGCAGGGGCTGATGCAGGCCCTGGCGCAGGTCAAGCCCGAAGACCGTGGTCAGCTGCTGCGCCACGACGGCAGATACATCAAGCTTCTAGACGCCTAGCCCAGGCTGAACAACGGGCATATAGCTATAAATATCGGAGACAACATGCTGCTGAATCAGGACCAGGAAATGATCCGCGACGCTTTGCGCGATTTTGTGCGCGAGCAGATCACCCCCCATGCCGCGCGCTGGGACAAGGAGCACGAGTTCCCCAAGGACGTGCACCAGGGGCTGGCCGCGCTCGGTGCCTATGGCATCTGCGTGCCCGAGGAACTCGGCGGTGCGGGCCTGGACTATGTGAGCCTGGCGCTGGTGCTCGAGGAAATCGCCGCTGGCGATGGTGGCACCAGCACCGTCATCAGCGTGACCAATTGCCCGGTCAATGCCATCCTCATGAAGTACGGCAATGCCGGCCAGCAGGAGCAATGGCTGCGTCCGCTGGCGCAGGGCCAGATGCTGGGAGCCTTCTGCCTGACCGAGCCCCATGTGGGCAGCGATGCCTCGGCGCTGCGTACCACGGCCGTACGCGATGGCGGCGACTACGTCATCAACGGCGTCAAGCAGTTCATCACCAGCGGCAAGAATGGCGATGTAGCCATCGTCATCGCCGTCACCGACAAGACGGCGGGCAAGAAGGGCATGAGTGCCTTCATCGTGCCCACCGGCAATCCCGGCTACCAGGTGGCACGCCTCGAAGACAAGCTGGGCCAGCACAGCAGCGATACGGCGCAGATCAATTTCGAGAACTGCCGCATTCCCGCCGCGAACCTGATCGGGGCCGAGGGCGAGGGCTACAGGATTGCACTTTCCGCACTGGAAGGCGGGCGTATCGGCATTGCCGCGCAAAGCGTGGGCATGGCGCGTGCAGCCTTTGAATGCGCGCTGCAATACAGCAAGGAACGCGAGAGCTTTGGTCAGCCCATCTTCAACCATCAGGCCGTGGGCTTCAGGCTTGCCGAATGCGCGACGCAGATCGAAGCGGCCCGGCAACTGATCTGGCATGCTGCCAGCCTGCGTGATGCGGGTCTTCCCTGCCTCAAGGAAGCAGCCATGGCCAAGCTCTTTGCCAGCGAGATGGCCGAGCGCGTATGCAGCGCCGCCATCCAGACCCTGGGCGGCTATGGCGTGGTGAGCGACTTTCCCGTGGAGCGCATCTATCGCGATGTGCGCGTATGCCAGATCTACGAAGGCACCAGCGATGTGCAGAAGATCCTGATCCAGCGGGCGCTGGCCTGATCTGAGTCAGGTGGCAAAAGCCCGCCGCTGTCAACTGCTGTGCACGAGGCTGTGGCACATCAGGGGACGGGCCGGTTGCCGATGTCACAAGGCCTGCTTAGGATGTGCTCAGTGTGGGGAGTTCCCCCAGGGGTTTCAACCATTTGCAGCAGGAGTCCGGCATGCCTTTTGCCCAGGTCAATGGTCAGAATATCTACTACGAGGACACGGGAGGGCGTGGCCCGGCCATTGTGTTCTCGCACGGCCTGCTCATGGATCACACCATGTTCGAGCCGCAGATTCAGGCTTTGCAGGGGCAGTATCGCTGCATCAGCTGGGATGAGCGCGGCCACGGGCAGACCGCTGATCCCGAGCATTGCGAAGCGTTCAGCTACTATGACTCGGCCGACGATCTGGCGGCCTTGCTCAAATATCTGGGTGTGGAAAAAGCGGTGCTGGTGGGCATGTCGCAAGGCGGCTATCTGTCGCTGCGCTGCGCGCTGATTCATCCGGATGTCGTGGGTGCGCTGGTGCTGATAGACACCCAGGCCATGCTGGAAGACCCCGAGCAGATGCCGCACCACGAGGCCTTGCTCAAGGCCTGGATGGAGCATGGGCTGTCGGATGACATGGCCACCATCGTGGAGCACACGATTCTGGGCCAGGGCTGGCCCGGAGCTGCGCAGTGGCGCGCCAAATGGAAGCAGGCCTCTCCGATCAACCTGGGGCAGAGCTTTGCGACGCTGGCGCTGCGCGACGACATCAGCCCGCGCCTGGCAGAAATCAAGGTGCCCGCGCTGGTGATTCATGGCGACAAGGATGCTGCCATCGGTGTGGAGCGTGCGCGGGCCATGTTCAAGGGCTTGCCCCAGGCCCAGTGGGTGGATGTGGCCGGTGCGGGCCATGCAGCCAATCTCACGCACCCGGAACCCGTGAATGCGGCCATCAGGCAGTTTCTGGACGGCCTGCACTGAGAACTTAAACACGTTCTGAGGCTCTCAGGCCTCCCCCAGCTCAGCCATGCTGCGCTTGCGCAGCACCACGGTGATCTGGCCGTTGGTCTCGATCGTGGCGCGCTCCACCTCATGCGCGTTGAGACAGCCATTGGAGCGCAGGGCCGCAGCCAGGTCTTCGGCAGTGATCTGCTCCTGCGTCATCAGACTGGGTTGCACAATGCCCTGGTGGATCAGAACCTTGGGTTTGCCATTCACCAGCCTGCGAAGCCTCGCAAAGCGGTAACTCAGGCGGGAGAGCAGCGCATGGCAGGCCAGCAGCGTGCCGGCACTGATCAGGCCGCCGATCAGCGAGTTGTCGCCCGCATTCATGGAGTTCTGTACTGCGTTGGAAAGAATCAGCAGCAGCACCAGGTCGAAAGGTGCGTACTGGCCGGTCTGGCGCCGGCCGGTCAGACGCAGAAACACCAGCAGAAACAGGTAGACGCTGACACCGCGAATCACGAACTCCCACCAGGGAGCAGCCATGGAGAACATAGGCAAACCTTTGAACAGCGAGCTTTGGACTGCCGCTACTGTGCTCTGAGGCAACCGACTGCGCAAGCCGGCTTGCTCGTTGTTCGACTTGGCCGACAATGCAGCATTGCCAATCAAGACTGCCAAAGTTGTGAAAGAAGCCGAGAAAAAGCGGGACTGTCCCTGTGGACGCAAGAATGCCAAGGGGCGGCTGCTGGCCTATGCCGATTGCTGCGGCCGCTATATCGATCACTGGGATGCCCGGCCCGCTCCCGATGCCGAGGCGCTGATGCGCTCGCGCTACACGGCCTTCGTGTCTGAGAATCAGGAATATTTGCAAGCCACCTGGCATGCCAGCCAGCGCCCGTCGCAGCTCGATTTCGATGCCGCCACCAAATGGCTGGGACTGGATGTGAAGCAGTTTCAGTTGACCGGCGATGCTTGTGCAGAGGTCGAATTCGTCGCCCGCTATCGTCTGGCGGGTCGTGCCGTGCGCCTGCATGAGCGCAGCCGCTTTGTGCTCGAGGGTGGGCGCTGGTTCTACGTCGATGGCGACCAATTCTGAAGTCGATTCGGCGCAGTTGACCCGGCTGCAGGCCTGGTTGCGCCTGTTGCAGTCCCTGGCTTCGCGTGGCTCCTCCGAAATCGCCGCATTGCTGATTCCTGCCCTGCTGCTGTGGGTCAGTACCCGCAACAGCCCAGCCGTCAGCGCGGGGCTGGCCTGGTGGTGGGGACTGATGATCGTCATGGCGCTGGGCTTTCTGCTGTTTCGCCGCAGCCTGCATCGTCAGTGGCGGTCGGCGCGCGATTGGGAGCCATCGCGACTGCAGGCGGCATTGACGACCTGGCAGCGACAGCTGGCGCTGGCCGCACTGATCAACGGCCTGCTTTGGGTCAGCGTGCTGGCCTTTACCTGGGGCGAAAGCCATAGTGAGCTGCGTCTGCTGATCTATCTGGTGCTGCTGGGCGTGATGGCATCGGCCGCCACTTTTCTGGCGCCCGTACTGCAGGTGTTTGCCGCCTTCATGGCGGGTATCTATTTGCCCATGTTGCTGTGCACGCTGCATTACTTTCCGAAAAAAGGCCCTTATCTGTTGCCGCTGCTGCTGCTGTACGGCGCCATACTTGCACGCCACGCCTGGGGCGCGCGGCGCTTCGTGCAGCAGCAGATGGCGCACGAGCTGGAGCGTCAGGCACTGGCGGAGCGCTATCGCGAGGCCAAGGAGCAGGCCGAGAATGCGCTGGCCGAGAAAAACTGGTTCATTTCCGCCGCCAGCCATGATCTGCGGCAACCCTTGCATGCCATGGGCCTGATGCTGCAAGCCGCCCACCAGCGCAATCAGGATGACGAGCTGGCACAACTGCTGCAGGAAATGCAGGCCTGCACGCGCGATCTGGGCTCCATGTTCAACGACTTGATGGATCTGTCGCGACTTGAGGGCGACAGCTTCGCACCGCAATGGCAGGCGGTATCCATGAGTGCGGTGCTGGACGAGGCTCGGCGCCTGTTCTCGCGCGAGGCAGCGCAGCGCGGTCTGCGTCTGCGCGTGAGGCAGCCGGCTCATATGCCGGCGCTGTGCACGGATGCGGTGCTGTTGCGGCAGATGGTTTTCAATCTGCTGCAAAACGCGCTGCGCTACACCGACCAGGGCGGGGTGCTGCTGGCGCTGCGGCACAGGCAGGGGCGCTGGCTTTTGCAGGTGTGGGACAGCGGCTGCGGCATGAGCGAGCAGGAATGCGCACAGGTCTTCATGCGTCACTATCGCAGCCCTGCGCGCCAGCAGCGCGATGCCAGGGATGGCGTGCCGGCGCCATTGCGCGGGCGTGGCCTGGGCTTGTCCGTGGTGGCGCTGGCGGCGCAGCGGCTGGGCGTGGAATGCGGGGTTCAGTCGCTGCCGGGCAAGGGTTCATGTTTCTGGCTGCGCTGGCCGCAGGATGCCGAGCAGTGGCAGACCTCGTCTGTGCTGCCGGCACCGCCGATATCGACTGGGCCGCAGTGGTTCGCCCCCTTGCAGGGACACTGCCTGGTCGTGGAAAACGATGCGCAGCTGGCCCCGGTGCTGGTGCAGATTTTGCAGAGCTGGGGTGTGCAGGTGCAAAGAGCGCGCAGCTTGCCTGAGGCGCAGCAACTGCTGGCCGATGGATTGCGGCCAGACTTTGTGTTGTGCGACCAGCGATTGAAGGATGGTGCAAGCGGGCTTGAGTGCTTGATGCAGCTGCTGGACCAGCATCCGCAAGCCAGCGGTGCTTTGATGAGCGGCGATGAGGAGATGCTGGAGCAGGTCCAGGATCAGGGCTATCTGGCTCTGGCGACGCCCTTGCAGCCCGACCAGCTGCATGCGGTGCTGGCGCGCTGTATGGCGATCCGTCAGCCTTAGTCCAAGTCGACCTCGATGCCTCGCATGCGCGTGATCAGCGCCACGCGGTTGCTGGCTCCCAGGCGCTGAAGCAGGGCGGTGACATGTTCCTTGACCGTGTATTCGGACAGGTTCAGCGCCTGTGCAATGGCGCGATTGGGCTTGCCCTGCAGCAACAGGCTCAGCACCTGAGCCTGGCGCGCAGTGATGCCGAGCTCTCTGGCGCTCATGTGCAGGATGCTTCCCGCAGTTGGCGCCGGAGGGGCGGTGGGGATGGGAGGCAGGGCCTCAAACCAGGTGCGACCGGCCAGCAGGGCTTGCACTGCTGCCTGAAATTCCTGAGACGGGCTGCTTTTGTGCACAAAGCCATGCACACCTGCGGCTGCGGCCTTGCTGGCGATGGCCGGGTGCTTGTCGCCGCTGGTCACCAGAATGCGTGTGCCAGGAGCCAAGGCCAGGATGCTGTGCACAAATTCCAGTGATGCGCCGTCCTCCAGCCAGAAGTCCATCACGGTGATAACGGGCTCACCCAGCGCAGCAATCATTGCCAGAGCCTCATTGCCGTGTGCCGCACAGCGCACCCGCTGCACGCCGGCGCTGGTCATCAGCACATGGGCTGCACCCTCCGCGACCAGCGGGTGATCATCCACCACCAGCGCATAGGGCTGTGCGCTCAGTTGAGTGGTGCTCAGGATTTGCAGTAGATCGGGCATGAGCGTTCCTTTGGGGCTTGGTAACAAAGACCCCTCCTCGGTAGGGAGTGATCTGCTCGCAAGCCTTCTGACAATGTCTGTAAGACGACGCTGCTTGTTATCTCAGTGTCGGGATATGGACATTTTCAACCAACATCAAGACCGAGGAGCAAGCCCGTGCCATCTCTTATGCAAATCACCCGTAGAACTGCAGCCTTGCTGCTGATTTCCACTCTGGCTGCCTGTGGCGGCGGTGGTGGTGGAGACGGAGGCAGCGGCGCAGGCTCAGGAGGCGGCTCCGAAGGTGGCGGCGGCAATACGGGAGGCGGGGACAACGGCGGCGGCAACAATGGTGGCGGTACTGGTGGCGGCACCGGCAATCAGGCCGTCACGGGGACCTACAAGATGGGCGGCCAGACGGCCACCAGCCATGCGCAGATGCTGGATGCCGCCAACAGCATGGGCGCAGACGGCTATGCGCTGTTCAGTTCCCTGGCGGGCTCGATCTCTTCGACCGGTGCGGAGATCGGCGACTTCTATCTCACGGATACCGCGCATGCAGGCCGCAAGTTCAGCTATGTCAATCCTGCGGCGCAGCCATCGCGCACCGCCTTTCTGGCACAGCTGAACCAACAGGGCAGCAGCGGCTATATGTACAAGTCCGATGCGGTGTTCAGCGATGTCAGCGACATCCGCAGCGTCTATGTCAAGGACAACAGCCGCAGCGACCAGTTCAGCTACAGAACGGTGACGCCCGTGGCCACGACCGCCGAAGCCTTTGCCACGGAGCTCAACGGACAGGGGGCCGAAGGCTATCGCTATCTGGGTCCCCAGATCGTCAACAACGAGCTGTTCAGCCTGTATGCCAAGCGCAATGACAGCGTCACCTATACCTATCAGGTCGACAAGCTCGGCAGCGCATCCTCGGCCGCCGATGCTGCAGAAATGAGAACGCGCCTGGCCCAGAAGGGTGCGGACGGCTGGTTCATCCGCGGCACGCAGGGGCTGGGCAGCGACCCGATGAACATGAACTATGTGGATGTCTTCGAGAAAAGCTCGGCACAGAATGGCGCCATCGAGTATCTGGTCGAGGCCTCGGCAAGCAGTGACTCGCTCACAACCCAGCTGAGCAATATGAATGCCAATGCAGCCAACGGCTTCTTCTATTTCAGCGGCATCATGACTGCCGACAACAAGACGAGCACCATCTACGCCAAGAACAGCGCGTGGATGATCAATCCGCTGGCCGGAGTGACCTTCCCCTGAACTCGAAAAGGGCGTGAGCGCATAATCACGCCCTCTGTTTCTTGATACTAGGCGCCGTTGGGCGCCTTTTTTGCATCCCATGATGCGCTGGTAATGCTTCCATGACTGCTTTTGACGCTGTGCTTTTCGACTGTGATGGTGTGTTGGTGGACAGCGAATCCATCACCAATCGCGTGCTGTGCACCATGCTCAACGAATCCGGCTGGGCCATCAGCCAGGAGCAGTGCACGCGCGACTTCATCGGCAAAACGGTACGCAGCCAGGCGACCGTGATCGAGGCCCATACCGGCAAGCCGCTGACCGATGCCTGGATGGCAGAGTTCTACGAGCGCCGCAATGCTGCGCTGAGTGCCGAGCTGGTAGCCATCGACGGCGCACTGGAAGCAGTCAGGCAGATTCATACACTGTGCGCTGGACGCATTGCCTGCGCCTCCGGTGCGGACCGTGCCAAGGTGGAGATGCAGCTCGCCAAGGTGGGCATGGAGCCTTATTTCGAAGGCCATGTCTACAGCGGTCATGAAATGCCGCGCAGCAAGCCCTTCCCCGATGTGTATCTGGCTGCGGCCGAGGCACTGAAGGCCGATCCAGCCAAGTGCCTGGTGATCGAGGACACCATGACCGGCGTGCAGGCCGGCGTGGCAGCAGGTGCCACCGTCTGGGGCTATTTCCCGACCGATCAGGGCCATGCCTCGGCAGAGCAGTTGCTCGAGGCCGGCGCCGCCTGCGTGTTCGGTGACATGGGGGATCTGCCCGCCATGTTCGACGCCGTGCGCAAGAGCGCCGCCAGCGCTTCGGTCGGCGAAGACGACGAGCACGACCTGCGCTGAAGCGCTCTCAGTCCCAGATCGACAGCGCCTCGCGCAGGTGCTTCATCGGCTGATCGTCGATCACGCTGTTGTGCAGCAGTATCACGCGCTGCACGGGCCAGCTTTCGACCTGCTTCACCCAGCTGCGCACGGCGGCCCTGTCCCTGACCAGCAGGCGCACGGTGCGCGGTACGGTCAGGCGCTCATGCCCGCCCGTCAGGCCCAGATACATGCGTACCGGCAGGCTTAGCGGTCCCTGCCAGCATTGCAGCACGTCGGTGGCGATGAGGCTGCCGCTGGCCGGGTGGAGCCACAGCGTCTCGTCGAGCATGGGAATGCCGTCCAGCCGCAGGCACTGCAGCTCGCCTGCCCAGGGTGCTTCGGAGTCCGGAGGCAAGGGCTCCAGCAGCGGCAGATCAGGTCGCTTGCGCAGCACGCCCTGTGTGCCATAGATCCTGGCCTGTGGATAAAGCCTGGCCAGTTTGCCCACGAACAAATGGTGCATGGCGCTGGGTGCGACTATGTGTTGCAGCGGTCCCAGGGCGTCGAGCGCAGCTTTCTGCCCGCCCGTCAGCGGCACTGCAGAGTGCGAGAACAGGCTGCCGTCGGCCAGCCGGATCACCGTCATGCGTGTGCTGACCTTCAGCCCTGCATTGCTGAAGTGATAGCTGAGTGCCCATACCCCATCAGCGATTGCCTGCCAGTTTTCTGAGGATTCCGGCATGGAGAGCTCCTTGCGTCAGGCGGCGCGCTGGCCGGCGGTTTTGCGGAATTCCGAAGGGGAGAGCCCTGTCCAGAGGCGAAAGGCGCGGATAAAGCTTTTGTCGTTGAGAAAGCCGCAGGCCTGGGCCACGCGCTTGATGGGGCGGCTGGTGCGCAGCAGCAGCGCAATCGCGCGTTCACGCCGGATATCGTCCTTGAGGGCCTGCAGCGAAATACCTTCTTCCTTGAGCTGGCGGTGCAGGCTGCGCTGCGACAGATGCAGCTGACGGGACAGCGTTTCAGCCGTCTGCTGCTCCTCCCCGCTGGCGGCCAGCAGATGGCGCACGCGCTGCACCAGAGTCTTCTCGCGCTGGTAGGGGCGCACCTGGATCGGCAAGGCGCGCTGCAGCATCCGGTTGAGGGCGGCCTCGTCGCGCGCCAGCGGTGCCTGCAGCCAGCGTGCTTCAAACTGCAGACTGGCGACGGGGGCATCAAAAGCGATGCTGCCCGGTGCGAAAAGCACCTTGTAGACATCGGCATGCGCGGGCTCGGCAAACGGAAAGCTGGCATGCAGCAGGCTGATCGGTTCGTTGATCAACCAGCTGGCAAAGCCGTGGATATTGCGCAGCACCGATACCATGCAGAACTCGCGCATGGCGCCCAGTGGACGGCTTTCATGCAGGGTAAGGGTGGCAATGCCGGCCTGCTCGCTGAGCTGCAGCTGTATGTCCTGCGCAATCAGGCCGTGATGTCGGCACCAGCGCGCCAGCGCCAGGCCCAATTGCGGTGCGCTGATGCTGGCGCGGGCCAGCATGCCGTAGCTGCCCCAGGGCAGGCGACGCTCGAACCAGCCCAAGGCTTCATCGTCCAGCTCGCGCATGGCTGCATCGGATAGTGCCTCCATCTGCAGGGCCGTGATGCGCTCGTTGGCATCGTTAATCAGATCTGGCGGGATTTGTGCCTTTTCCAGAGCTCCTAGCGCTGACATCTGCCTGGCTTCATAAGCGCTGACAATGGCTTTGACAAACGCCATGGGGGTAATTGCCGGGTGCGATTTGAGCACGGAGCTGGCATGGTGCGGTAGTGGAGTCTTGACCAGAGAGGGGGTGAGCATTTGGCAATTATTGCAACCTTTGTGACCTCTTCTGGACAGGGCTTGCCCTTATTCTGAGGCGCAGAAAACGGTGCTGAATGGACGCTGCGCAGCCAGTTCGCCGGTGGCTGCCGGCACGCAAGGAGACACAAGACCATGCCATCGCAAGTGAACGCGCTGACCGCCAGCTATGCCAAGGGGCGCACGGATGTGCCGCTGATCGAGCAGACGATTGGCGATTTTTTTGCTGCAATGGCACAGCGCCAGGGCTCGCGTGACGCGCTGGTCAGCCGTCATCAGGGTCTGCGCTACAGCTATGCCCAGCTGCATGTGGCTGCGCGCCAGCTGGCCAGCGCGCTGCTGTCGCAAGGGCTGGTCAAAGGTGACCGGGTGGGTATCTGGAGCCATAACAACGCCGAGTGGGTGCTGATGCAGCTGGCCACGGCTCAGGTGGGCCTGGTGCTGGTCAATATCAACCCTGCCTATCGCACCGCCGAAGTCGAATATGCACTCAACAAGGTGGGTTGCAAGGCGCTGGTGTCCATGCCGCGCTTCAAGACCAGCGACTATCTGGGCATGCTGCGCGAGCTGGCGCCCGAGCTGACGAACTGCGCGCCAGGTCAGCTGCAATCCAAACGCCTGCCGGCCTTGCGCACCGTGGTGTGGATTGATGCGGCCGGCTCAGGTGCGGCCGGCTCAGGTGCGGCCGGCTCAGGTGCGGCCGGCTCAGGTGCGGCCGGCTCAGGTGCGGCCGGCCCAGGTGCGGCGGATCTGGACGTCGAACAGCCCGGCATGCTGCGTTTTTCGCAGCTGATGGCGCAAGGAACCAGTGCAGATGAGCGCATTGATGCGATTGCGGCCACGCTCAGCAACCGCGACCCCATCAATATCCAGTTCACGAGCGGCACCACGGGCTTCCCCAAGGGGGCGACGCTGACACACCGCAACATCCTCAACAACGGCTTTTTCATTGGCGAATGCATGCGCCTCACGCCCGAGGACCGACTGTGCATTCCCGTGCCGCTGTATCACTGTTTCGGCATGGTGCTGGGCAATCTGGCCTGCTTCACCCATGGCTCGACCATTGTCTATCCCAATGATGGCTTTGACCCCATCACCGTGCTGGAGGCAGTGCAGGCCGAGAAATGCACGGGTCTGCACGGCGTGCCCACCATGTTCATCGCCGAGCTTGACCATCCGCGCTTTGCCGAGTTCGATCTGTCCACGCTGCGCACCGGCATCATGGCCGGCTCGCCCTGTCCCATTGAGGTGATGAAGCGCGTGGTGCGCGACATGCACCTGAGCGAAATCACCATCGCCTACGGCATGACGGAAACCAGTCCCGTGAGCTGCCAGAGCGATGCCGATACGCCCCTGGAAAAGCGTGTTGCCACCGTGGGCAAGGTGCAGCCGCATCTGGAGGTGAAGATCGTGGACCCGTCCATGGGCGAGATCATGCCGCCGGGCCAGTCGGGCGAGCTGTGCACGCGCGGTTATTCCGTCATGCACGGCTACTGGGAAGACGAGGCCAGAACCCGCGAGGCCATCGATGCCGAGCAGTGGATGCACACCGGCGATCTGGCGACCATGGACGCCGAAGGCTATGTGAATATCGTGGGTCGTATCAAGGACATGGTGATCCGTGGCGGCGAGAACATCTACCCGCGTGAAATCGAGGAATTCCTCTATCGCCACCCCAAGGTGCAGGACGTGCAGGTGGTGGGCGTGCCCGATGTGCGCTATGGCGAGGAGCTGTGTGCCTGGGTCATTGTCAAGCCCGGCCAGGAGCTCGGCGAGGAAGAGGTGCGCGACTTTTGCAAGGGGCAGATTGCCCACTACAAGGTGCCGCGCTATATCCGCTTTGTCCAGGCCTTCCCGATGACGGTGACGGGAAAGATCCAGAAGTTCAAGATTCGCGACGAGATGATCGAGTTGCTGGATCTGCGCGTGATCAAGACGGCCTGAAAATGCGCTACCCCCTGAGCTGCTTCGCACCTTCCCTGCGCCGGGTGCCCCCCAAGGGGGGCGACGCCCGTGCCGCGAGGCGGCTCTTGCTGGGCGTCTCTGATTTAGTGGTTGGCGTGCGTGCTGGTCATGGGCAGACCGGCGGCACGGCGGGCGACAGCGAGGCGCTTGCGCATGGCGATTTCCTGCATGTCCAGCTCGCTGACCAGGCTGCGCAGCGATTCGTCGTTGATGCGGTGGGCCTGTCTTTCGGCGTAGTAAAAGTCCCGCTCGGCATGAATGCACTCGATGCGGGTTTCGATCTCCATCACATAGCGCAGCTTGCGCTGGCGCACGACTTCGGGTGCTTCGCGCAGCAGCTCTATGCTTTGCGCGGCGCCGCTGCCGTCGTCGAGCAACTGGATGCGGTTACGGTATTCCTGGGTCAGGTGGCCGTTGACTTCCTGGCGCATCGCCACCCATTCGGGGTCGCGGCGCTGCATCTCTTCCTCGCTCAGCGTGAGCTTGGCCATGGCCGCCATGCAGGCCTGTTCACGGGCCAGGCGCTCCTCGCGCACGGTGGGCGACTCTTCGTGCGGGGGCAGATGGCGCAGCACGATGGGCAGGCCCACGGCACCGATCACCAGTGTGAACAAAATGGTGCCGGTGGCGAGAAAGACCAGCATGTCGCGGCCCGGGAAGGGCTGGCCGTTGTTCAGCAGCATGGGCACGGACAGCGCACCGGCCAGCGTGACCGCGCCGCGAATGCCGGCCAGCGTGGTGGCCAGATTCAGCAGTGGCGAGGGACGCTCGGACATCTTGCCCTGCCGGTGGGCGCGCAGCAGCGAGCCATGCACACCCAGCACCAGCCAGATCCAGCGCATCAGCAGCAGCGCAAACGAAATCGCGGCCACATAGCCGACCAGAATCCACCAGTCATGGCCGGCCTGATGCAGGGGCACGCCGATGATGGAGGGCAGCTGCAGGCCCAGCAGCAGGAAGATGGCGCCGTTGAAGGCGGCCTCCACCATGCTCCAGGTGCCTTCGGTCTGCAGGCGTTCGCTGATATAGCTGCTGCGCTCCAGGTCGGCGAAATTGGTGGCAATGCCTGCGGCCACGGCAGCCAGAATGCCGGAGACACCGATCTTCTCACCCACGATATAGGCGGCAAAAGGCAGCAGCACCAGCAGCAGCACCATCTGCGTGGCAGCGACATCGCCCAGGCGGCGCGTGATGGTGCCGCGCGCATGGCTGAAGCCCCAGCCTATCAGCGCACCCACACCCAGGCCGCCGACGGCCATCCAGGTGAATTCCTTGGCGACTTCGCCCCAGGAGAACATGCCGGTCAGCGTGGCTGCAATCGCAAACTTCAGCGCCACAAGGCCCGATGCGTCATTGAGCAGCGACTCGCCCTCCAGCACATGCATGGTCTTCTCGGGCATGCCCAGATTGCGCGTGATGGCCGAAACGGCCACGGCATCGGTGGGCGAGATCACGGCGGCCAGGGCAAAGGCCACGGTCAGCGGAATCTCGGGAATCATCCAGTGGATGAGATAGCCCAGGCCCAGCACGGTGAACAGAACCAGGCCCAGGGCCAGCAGCAAAATGGGTTTGGCCAGTGCGAAGAATTCACGCTTGGGGATGCGCCAGCCGTCGGCGAACAGCAGCGGCGGAATGAAGAGCAGCAGGAACAGCTCGGGGTCGAACGCGATGTGCAGGCCGGCTTGCGGCCAGGCAATCAGCGCACCCAGTGCGATTTGAATCAGAGGCAGGGGGATGGCCCGGATATAGCGGGCCACAATGCCTGTCAGCGCTCCCAGCAGCAAGACAAGCAGAACAGTTTCAACAGCGTGCATAAGGCATTTTCTTCAACTGCAGTGGCAGCGCTGTGTCTGAGCAAGAAAAAAACCAAGTTCCCGTATCGGGCAAAGTAATCAAGACAAGAGGCAAGCGATGAGCATTCTGGGCACACAACTGAATCCGCGTTCGGCAGATTTCCTGGCCAACGCTGCCGCCATGCAGGCGCTGGTCAATGAGCTGCACGCACGCTGCGATCAGAACGCGCTGGGCGGCAATGAAGCCGCGCGCGCCAAGCATGTGGCGCGCGGCAAGCTGCTGCCGCGCGAGCGCGTGCAGCGGCTGCTGGACCCCGGCACGCCGTTTCTGGAGCTGTCGCCGCTGGCCGCGCTCAATATGTACAACAACGATGCGCCGGGCGCCGGCGTGATTGTCGGCGTGGGCCGCGTCAGCGGCGTGGACTGCATGATCGTCTGCAACGACGCCACCGTGAAGGGCGGAACCTACTACCCGATGACGGTGAAAAAGCATCTGCGCGCGCAGGAAGTGGCCGCGCAGAACCGTCTGCCCTGCATCTATCTGGTGGACTCGGGCGGTGCCAATCTGCCCAATCAGGACGAGGTCTTCCCCGACCGCGAGCACTTCGGCCGCATCTTCTACAACCAGGCCAATATGAGCGCTCAGGGCATCGCCCAGATCGCCGTGGTCATGGGCTCGTGCACGGCAGGCGGCGCCTATGTGCCGGCCATGAGCGACGAGTCCATCATCGTCAAGAACCAGGGCACCATCTTTCTGGGCGGCCCTCCTCTGGTCAAGGCAGCCACCGGCGAGGTGGTCAGTGCCGAGGATCTGGGCGGCGGCGATGTTCACACGCGCCTGTCGGGTGTGGCCGACCATCTGGCCGAGAACGATCTGCATGCACTGGCGCTGGCACGCCAGGCGGTGGCGAACCTGAACAAGGACAAGCCCCAGTCGCAGACCGACCATACGCCAGCGGCGCCGCTGTTCGAGAGCGAAGAGCTGTATGGCGTGATTCCCGTCGATACGCGCAAGCCCTTCGATGTGCGCGAGATCATCGCCCGCATCGTGGACGGCAGCCAGTTCGACGAGTTCAAGGCCCGCTTCGGCAACACCCTGGTCTGCGGCTTTGCGCGCATCGAGGGCATGCAGGTCGGCATCATCGCCAACAACGGCATTCTGTTTTCCGAGTCGGCCGTCAAGGGGGCACACTTCATCGAGTTGTGCTGCCAGCGCAAGGTGCCACTGGTGTTCCTGCAGAACATCACGGGCTTTATGGTGGGCCGCAAATACGAAAACGAAGGCATTGCCCGCCACGGCGCCAAGCTGGTCACAGCCGTGGCTACGGCGGCGGTGCCCAAGTTCACCATCATCATCGGCGGCAGCTTTGGCGCGGGCAACTACGGCATGTGCGGCCGCGCCTATTCGCCCCGCTTCCTTTGGATGTGGCCCAACGCGCGCATCAGCGTCATGGGCGGCGAGCAGGCGGCCAGCGTGCTCGCCACCGTCAAGCGCGACGGCATCGAAGCCAAGGGCGGCAACTGGAGTGCCGAAGAAGAGGAACGCTTCAAGGCGCCCATCCGCCAGCAGTATGAAGACCAGGGCCATCCCTATTACGCCACGGCGCGTCTCTGGGACGACGGCGTGATCGATCCCGCCGACACGCGCCGCGTGCTGGCGCTGGGCCTGGCTGCCGCGCGCAATGCGCCGATTGAGGACACACGCTTCGGCGTATTCCGCATGTAAGCGGGCAGAGGCTGCCAGTCATGTCGCGTCGCCATTTCCTCACCTGCTTGCCGCCAGTCCTGCTGTCGGCTGCGCTGGCCATGCCCATGGTTGGCGCTGCCGAGCCAGCGGTGCAGCGCATGGATGCGCGCATTCCGGTCTGGGTGCCAGCAAGCGGCGATTCGCCCGCGCACAGCGCCGAGTTGGCCGGTCAGGTCTATCGTCCTCATGGGCAGGGTCCTTGGGGATTGATCGTGCTCAGCCATGGCACACCCAGCGGCAAAGAGGCGCGCGAAACCATGCGCGATCGCTACGGCCCGCAGGCGCGCGCTCTGGCCGAGCTGGGCTATGTGGTGGTGACGGGCTTGCGCCGCGGCTATGGCGCATCGGACGGTCCTCTGGCCGACCGCTACGGCAGCTGCGATGACCCCGACTACGTCCATGCGGCCCAGGAGGCAGCGCGCGATGTGGCGGCCATCATGACTTACGGGCAAAAGCTGCCCTATGTCGATGGCTCGCATGTGCTGCTGCTGGGCAAGTCCGCCGGCGGCTTTGCGTCGCTGGCGCTGGCGGCGCAGCAGCCCGCGGGCTTGCGCGGCGTCGTCAACTTTGCCGGTGGCCGCGGTTCGCAGCCGCAGATGCGTGAAAAAGCCGCGGTTTGCGGCGAGGCACAACTGCTCAAGACCGTGGCCGGCTTTGCCGCCACCAGCCGTGTGCCACAGCTGTGGATTTATGCCGAGAACGATAGCTACTTTCGCCCGCCGCTGGTGCGCAAGATGGCTGAAAGCTATCTGGCCGCAGGCCAGAACCTGAAACTGGTGTTTGCTCCATCCAGTGGCGCTGAGGGACACCAGTTCTTTGACCGTGCAGCCAATATCGGGCAATGGTTGCCGCAGGTCCGTGAATTCCTGATGCAGCAGCTGCCGGGTACGGCGGCTGCGCAACTGCAAAGCTCTAACTCACTGGGAGACAAGCCATGACTGCTTTGACTTTGACCGTGGACGGCGGCATCGCCCGCATCACGCTGGCTCAGCCCGCCATTCGCAACGCCTTCAGCGATGCGGCGATTGCCGAGATCACCGCCGCCTTCATTCAGGTCGGCGAGCGTGCCGATGTGCGCGCCGTGGTGCTGGCCGCCGAAGGACCCGCATTCTGCGCGGGCGCGGACCTGAACTGGATGCGCCGCATGGCCGATTACTCGCGCGACGAAAACCGCGTCGATGCGGGCTTGCTGGCCGAGATGCTGCGCGTCATCTACGAATGCCCCAAACCCACGATTGCGCGTGTGCAGGGCGATGTCTATGCGGGCGGCATGGGCCTGGTGGCCTGCTGCGATATGGCGGTGGCGGCCGACACGGCGGGCTTTTGCCTCAGCGAGGTCAAGATCGGCCTGATTCCCGCCACCATCAGCCCCTATGTGATCCGCGCCATGGGTGCCAGGGCTGCGCACCGCTACTTTCTCACGGGCGAGCGCTTTTCGGCGCAGGAGGCGCATCGCATCGGTTATGTGCATGAGGTGGTCGATGCCGACGGGCTGGATGCCGTGGTCGACGGCTGGCTCAAGCATTTGCTGAGCGCCGGCCCCGCAGCTGTTCGGGCCTGCAAGCGCCTGGTGCTGGACATGGCCGAGCGCGAGATCAGCGAGCAGCTGATTGCGGCGACCGTGGAATCGATTGCCACCATCCGCGCCAGCAGCGAAGGCAAGGAAGGCGTGCAGGCTTTTCTCAACAAGCGCAAACCCAACTGGCTGCCTGGATGAGATGACAAACCTTGTGTCCGGGGCGCTTTAGAGTCAGGGCGAGACATAGGGAATGAACACCATGGATATCTGGCAAACCATCATCGACTGGCTGCACCGCATCGGCCTGCATATCGACCCCGAAACGGCCAGGGCCGTGGGCGATGCTGCCGGCCAGGTCACAGATGTGGCTGCCAGGGCCGGGCAAGCCGTGGGGCAGATGGACATGGCCTCGATGCTTGCGCTGGCCGCGGCTCTGGGCTGGGCCAGCGGCTTTCGCCTCTATGCCGTGGTGTTTGTCGTGGGCCTGCTAGGGGCAAGTGGTCTGATGCCGCTGCCCGGCGGTCTGCATGTGCTGCAGCATCCCCTGGTGCTGGTCATCAGCGGCGGTCTGCTGTTCGTGGAGTTCTTTGCCGACAAGATTCCCGTGGTCGACTCGGTCTGGGACCTGTTCCAGAGCGTGCTGCGCATTCCCGCCGGGGCAGCGCTGGCGGCCTCGGTCTTTGCTGCCGACAGCACCACCATGGCCATGGCTGCCGCCTTGATGGGCGGAACGCTGGCCGCGACCAGCCAGGCGGCAAAGACCACGACGCGTGCCCTCATCAACACCTCGCCCGAACCGTTCTCCAACGTGGGAGCCAGTCTGGCTGAAGACACGGTGTCGCTGGGCGCCATCTGGCTGGCGCTGACCAATCCGCTGGTGTTTGCCGCCGTGCTGCTGGTCGTGGTGATTGCGATGTGGCTGGTGATCTGGGCGCTTTGGCGCTTTCTCAAGGCGATTTTTCGACGCCTGCGCGGCAGTGGTGAGGCGCAGGATCCATTGCAAAAAACATAGCTGCTTGCGTTTGATGGATATGCGCTGAGTGGTGATTTGACCGATAACCGGAGACGATATGTTCAAGAAAATTCTGATTGCGAATAGAGGTGAAATCGCCTGCCGCGTAGCCGCCACTGCCCGTCGCATGGGTGTGAAGACCGTGGCTGTGTATTCGGATGCCGATGCCCGGGCCAAGCATGTCGCGGCCTGCGACGAAGCCGTGCACATCGGCGGCAGCGCCCCCAAGGACAGCTATCTGCGCTGGGAGCGCATTCTGGAGGCCGCCCAGGCCACGGGTGCCGAAGCCATTCACCCCGGCTATGGCTTTCTCTCCGAGAACGAAGACTTTGCCAATGCCTGCGCGGCGGCCGGTCTGGTCTTCATCGGCCCGCCCGCCAGCGCGATCCGCGCCATGGGCCTCAAGGCCGAGTCCAAGCAGCTGATGGAAAAAGCCGGCGTGCCGCTGGTGCCCGGCTATCACGGTCACGACCAGAACCCCGAACTGCTGCAGCAAGAGGCCGACCGCATCGGCTATCCCGTGCTCATCAAGGCCAGCGCGGGCGGCGGCGGCAAGGGCATGCGTCTGGTGGAAAAGAGCGAGGACTTTGCGGCTTCGCTGGAGTCCTGCAAGCGCGAGGCCATCAACAGCTTCGGCAACGATGCCGTGCTGATCGAGAAGTACGTGCTGCGTCCGCGCCATATCGAGATTCAGGTGTTTGGCGATACACAGGGCAACTGCGTCTATCTGTTCGAGCGCGACTGCTCGGTGCAGCGCCGTCACCAGAAGGTGCTTGAGGAAGCGCCGGCGCCCGGCATGACTGCCGCGCTGCGCCAGAAGATGGGCGAGGCCGCCGTGGCCGCCGCCAAGGCCGTGAACTATGTGGGCGCGGGCACGGTGGAGTTCATCGTCGAGCAGCCCGGTGGCTACGACCAGCCCGAAGCCATGAAGTTCTACTTCATGGAAATGAACACCCGGCTGCAGGTGGAGCACCCCGTGACCGAAGCCATCACCGGAGAGGATCTGGTGCGGTGGCAGCTGCTGGTGGCTTCAGGACAGCCTTTGCCCAAGGCGCAGTCGGAGCTTCGTATCCTGGGGCATGCCATCGAGGCACGCATCTGCGCCGAGAACCCCGAGAATAACTTCCTGCCCGCCACCGGCCATCTGGCCGTCTATCGCAAGCCCGTGTGCAGCAGCTTCGAGATCAGCGATGTGCGCGTGGACGACGGCGTGCGCGAGGGCGATGCGATCAGCCCCTTCTACGACTCCATGATCGCCAAGCTCATCGTCCATGGCGAGGACCGTGCCCAGGCGCTGGCGCGTCTGGACGCGGCGCTGGCCCAGACCCATATCGTGGGCCTGACGACCAATGTGCAGTTTCTGCGCCAGGTGGTGAAGAGCCAGGCTTTCTCCAATGCATTGCTCGATACCGCGCTGATCGAGCGCGAGCGCGAGGCCTTGTTCGGCAAGGATTTCGTGGGCCGCGACCTGGCCGTCGCCGCTGCCATGGCCTGGCAGCTGCAGGGCGAGCAGGCCGCGCAAGGCGCAGACCCCTTCAGCCGCCGCGACGGCTGGCGCATGTCGGGCCGCTATGTGCGCTCCTTCGGCTTTGCCTACCGCGGCGAGGACTTCACGGCCGGCCTGGCCTACGGCCGCGGCACGCAGGCGGCGCAGACCTATCAGCTCGGCATTGGCGAGGGCGAGAGCCGCAGCGATGCCGCGCTGCAGTGGCGCGCACTGGCCGACGGGCGGCTGGAGCTGGGCCTGGACGGCAAGCGCACGGTAGTCGTGGTCCATGCCCAGGGCGACCAGCTGTCCATCTTCACCGAGGCGGGCAGTACCCAGATCACCATGGTCGATCAGCTGGCCCATGCGGGCGATACCGGCCATGAAGGCGGGCGCCTGACGGCGCCCATGCCCGGCAAGGTGGTGTCCTTCACCGTCAAGGCCGGCGACAAGGTCAGCAAGGGCCAGCCGCTGGCCGTGATGGAGGCCATGAAGATGGAGCACACGATTGCCGCCCCTGGCGATGGCGTGGTGCTGGAGCTGCTGTATGTGCCCGGCGACCAGGTCAGCGAAGGCGCCGAGCTGCTGCGCATCGAGGTGGCCGCCTGATCCGGCCAGGGTTGAACTGTTTAACAAAAAGAGCGGCTTGCGCTGGACTATCCATGAATTCAGTCACTTTCAATAATGAAATCAAGATAGGTAAAGCGCGGGAAGCTTCTTTTTTGATAGCGGTCCATTGGCCATCTGCGTCTGCAGCAGGAATGCCAAAGCGTTAGGCTTCGCATCTATGAAAGTCTTATTTTGCTGTGACGATACGCGGCCGGAGCCCTGGCTCAAAGGTTTGCATGACGCGCTGCCGGGCGCGGAGATTGCCATCTGGGAGCCGGGCGCGCCCCAGGCCGACTATGCGCTGGTCTGGGCGCCGCCCCAGCAGTTCCTCGACGAGCAGGCGGCCGGCCTGAAGGCCATGTTCAACATCGGCGCGGGCGTGGATGCCTTGCTGCCGCTGCGCATTCCCGCCGCGCTGCCCGTCTACCGTCTCGAAGATGCGGGCATGGCCGTGCAGATGGCCGAGTATGTGGCCCAGGCCGTGATCCGCTTCTTCCGCGGCCTCAATCAGTACGAGGCCGATATGGCGCAAGGCCTGTGGCAGCACCAGCGCAACCCCAGGCGGGTGGACTATCCCGTGGGCGTGATGGGCCTGGGCAAGATGGGCGAGCGCGTGGCCAGGGCGCTGACGGTGTTCGATTTCAAGGTCAATGGCTGGAGCCGCTCGCCGCGCGAGCTGCAGGGCGTCGAATGCTTCAGCGGCATGGACAGCCTGGACCGCTTTCTGTCCGAGACGCGCATTCTGGTCAATCTGCTGCCCCTGCACGACGAGACCCGCGACATCATCAACGCCCGCACGTTGGCGCTGCTGCAGCCCGGTGCCTATGTGATCAACGTGGGGCGCGGCGGCCATGTGGTCGATGCCGACCTGATTGCGCAGATCGAGTCCGGCCATGTCAGCGGCGCCATGCTGGATGTGTTCCGTGAGGAGCCGCTGCCCGAGAATCACCCGTTCTGGAAGCAGTCCAGAATCATCCTCACCCCCCATACCTCGGCCCGCACGCTGGCGGCGGACAGCATTGCCCAGATCGTGGGCAAGGTCGCAGCCATGAGCCGGGGCGAGCCCGTCACAGGTCGGGTCGATCTGAGAAAAGGGTATTAACCCCCTGAGCCGTTGCGCCTAGGCGGCTCCGCGGCTTCCCCCTTTCTCTGCGGAAGGGGGACGACGCCAACGCTGCGGGGCGGCGGGGCCGCCCAGGCCCTTGCTGGGCGTCTCTTGCGACGGGGGATTGTTCAGTGGTTCAGGTAATGAAGAGATAGGAGAACGAAATGAAATACCCCGCACGCGTCAAGATCATCGATGTGGGCCCGCGCGACGGCCTGCAGAACGAAAAGCAGCCTGTGCCTGCCGTCGTCAAGATCGAGCTGGTGCAGCGCCTGCAGGACGCAGGCCTCAAGGAGATCGAGGTCACCAGCTATGTGTCGCCCAAATGGGTGCCGCAGATGGCGGACAACGCCGAGGTCATGGCCGGCATAGTGCGAAGAGCCGGGGTGCGGTATTCGGTGCTCACGCCGAATCTCAAGGGCTTCGAGGCCGCGCTGGCCGGCAAGCCCGACGAGATCGTGGTGTTCGGTGCGGCCAGCGAGGCCTTCAGCCAGCGCAACATCAACTGCTCGATTGCCGAGAGCATCGAGCGCTTTGCGCCCGTGGTGCAGGCGGCGCTTGAGGCCGGCATTGCCGTGCGTGGCGCCATGAGCTGCACCGTGGGCTGCCCCTACGAGGGCGAGATCGCGCCCGAGAAGGTGGGCTATCTGGCCGGGCTGATGAAGAACATCGGCGTGCAGCGCGTGGACGTGGCCGACACCATCGGCGTGGGCACGCCCGTCAAGGTGCAAAAAGCGCTGGAAGCCACGCTGGCGCACTTCGATATCGACCAGGTGTCCGGCCATTTCCACGATACCTACGGCCAGGCCCTGAGCAACACGCTGGCGGCGCTGGATCTGGGGGTATGGAACTTCCAGTCATCGGTCGCTGGCCTTGGCGGCTGTCCCTATGCCAAGGGCGCCACGGGCAATGTGGCCACCGAAGACGTGGTCTATCTGCTGCAGGGCATGGGTATAGAGACCGGCATCGACCTCGACAAGCTGATCGATGCGGGCCAGTTCATCAGCGAGCACCTGGGCCGCCCCACGCAGTCGCGCGTGGCCAAGGCCTTGCTGACCAAGCGCGCGGGCTGAGTCTCGGCTCGGCCCGGGCAGGCATGGGCGTTGTTACCATCGCCGCCATGCAAGCAAGATCACGTTTTTCGCTGGCCCTGTGTCTGGCGGCAGCTGCCCTGTTGGGCGGTTGCGCCGGCATGGATGCCCAGGAGTGCAGGGACACGGACTGGGCCTATCTGGGCCAGCTCGATGCCATGGACGGCAGGCTGGACCTGTCAACCCGCGCCAGACGGCATTTCAAGGCCTGCAAGGACCAGGGCGTGCAGATGGATGCACGGGCCTATCAGCAGGGCTGGCTGCGCGGCCTGCAGGATTTCTGCACCCTGGAAAGCGGCAAGGCCTATGCGGAAGCCGGCAGGAAGTTTCAGCCGGGCTATTGCCCGGCACCGCTGGAGGCGGCGTTTCTGCAAGGCTATGCGCCGGCGCGCGACCGCTATCAGGACAGACAGTCGGTGCTTGAGCTGGAGCGCCGCATCGAGGCCAAGAAAAAAGAGCTGCGCGAGGCGCGTGACGCCAAGAACAGTGCCGGACATATCGCCTATGTCCAGAAAGACCTGCGTGATTTGCAGCTGGAGCTGGTGCAGCTCAGGCTCAAGCTGGCACAGTAGGGGCCGTGACGTTGCCGGATGGCGGCGCGATTTTCAGGAAAACATCATGTGTGGGTCAGAACTTCATGCGCTGCCGGAAGGCGTGCAGCGCGTCAGCCGCTTTTTGCAGGATGCCGGTCATCCGCATGCGCCGCAGATGCTGGACGGCGCGGCGCGTACCGCCCAGGAGGCCGCCGATCAGCTCAGCATTCTGGTCGGGCAGGTGGCCAAGAGCATCATCTTCAAGCGCAGGAGCGATGGCGCGGCCGTGCTGGTCGTGGCCTCGGGCGACAGGCGTGTCGATGAAAAGAAAGTGACGCAGCTGGTGGGCAAGGTCGGTCGCGCCGATGCGGATTTCGTCAAGTCCAGCACGGGTTTCTCGATTGGCGGCGTCAGCCCCGTGGCTCATGCAACCAAGGTCGTCACCTTGATGGATGCCGAATTGCAGCGTTTCGAGACGGTGTGGGCCGCAGCAGGCCATCCTCACGGCGTGTTTCCCGCATCGCCCGCGCAGCTGCAGGCGCTGACCGCAGCCCCCTGGTCGGACGTGGTGGAGCAGGCATGAGCACGGAACTTCTTCAGGAGCAGCAGGCACAGCAACTGGCACAACTTGCCGCCAAGGCCGAGGTGGCCCTGGTCTGGGCAGAGGCCGACCAGCCCGTGGCTTCGCCCTGCATCAACGTCTGTCGCATGACGGTGGACCGCAGCCATTGCCAGGGCTGCTTCAGAACCATTGACGAGATTCGCGCCTGGTCCAAGGGCGATGCCGAGCTGCGTCTGCAGATCTGGGGCCAACTGCTGCAGCGCGCCGGCCTCGAGGACCCGCGCAAAGCCGAGATCTGATCACCCTTTGAGGAGAGCCGACATGAAGCACATCACCTGTTATCTGGACTTTGTGTCGCCCTATGCATGGCTGGCGCTGGAGCAAATGCCCAAGGCGCTGCAAGGGCTCAGCTATCACGTTGATTACCGCCCGGTGCTGCTGGGTGCCTTGCTGCAAGGCAATGCCAACCCCGGACCGGCCGGCATTCCTGCCAAGCGCACCTGGACCTACCGCCATGTCACATGGCTTGGCCGGTCGCTGGGCATACCTCTGCAGATGCCGGCCCGGCATCCGTTCAAGCCGCTGCCGCTGCTGCGGCTGGCGCTGGCCCATGGGCGTGACGGCAGCATCAACCGCTTTGTGGCGCAGGCCGTGATGCAGCATGTCTGGCAGGGCGGACATGAGGCCAATGATGCGCAGCGCCTGCAGCAACTGCGCGAGCAGCTGAAGGAGCAGCTGCGCCAGGAAGAGGACAGTGCCGAGGTCAAGCAATGGCTGCGCAGCAATACGGAGCAGGCGCAGCAGGCCGGCGTATTTGGCGTGCCGGCCTGGGTGGTGGACGGCCATGTATTCTGGGGCCTGGATGCCTTGCCCATGCTGCGCAGCTATCTGGAGGGCAATGCCTGGTTCGATGCGCAATGGCAGGCGGCGGCCCAGGTGGAGTCGGGCCTGGGCTGAAGCCTGATTCAGGCCTGCAGCGCTGCAGGCCTGTCGTTCACTCTCTTACTGTGCTGCGGCCTGCTTGGCGGCGCCGCGATAGCGCTCCAGCCAGTGGGCATAGGGCGCGGGCAGGGTCCAGTCGGGGCGGGCAACGCCCAGGCTTTGCGCCAGCTGGTAGGCGTAGTGCGGATTGGCCAGATGGGCGCGGCCGATCATCACCAGATCGACCTGGCCGTCGGCCACGATGCGCTCGGCAATCTGTGGATCATCCATGCCCCAACCTGAGGCCACGGGCAGGCCGGCGCTGCGGCTCACGCGCTGGGCGATGGGAGCGAGGAAGGCGGGCGTTCCCCAGGGAATCTTCACATCGGGAATCACGAAGTTGACGCTGACATTGAGCAGGTCCAGGCCGCGCTCGCGCATCTGGCGCGTCACGGCAATCGATTCCTCCAGGGTTTCTTCGTCGCGGCCGTCGTACTCGATGACGCCGAAACGTGCGGTCAGCGGCAGATGCTCGGGCCAGACCTCGCGCACCTTGGCCACGGTCTCCAGCAGAAAGCGGGCGCGGTTGCTGAAGCTGCCGCCATAGGCGTCGTCGCGCTGGTTGCTGTGGGGCGAGAAAAAGCTCTGGGCCAGATAGCCGTGGGCAAAGTGCAGCTCCAGCCATTCGAAGCCGGCCGCAAGCGCGCGGCGGGCCGCCGCTACAAAGTCGTCCTGCACGCGGGCGATGTCCGCAAGCGTCATGGCGCGAGGAACACGCGGCAGACCGCCGCCAAAGGCGATTGCCGATGGCGCAATCGGCTGCCAGCCTCGGGCATCGCCTTCGGCAATATGGTCGTCGCCTTCCCAGGGATTGTTGGCGCTGGCCTTGCGTCCGGCATGGCCGATCTGGATGCCGGGCACGGCGCCTGCGGCCTTGATGCCGGCGGCAATGCGCGACATGCCGTCGATCTGGCCGTCGTTCCACAGACCGGTGCAGTCGGGCGAGATGCGGCCTTCGGGCGACACGCCCGTGGCTTCGGCAATCACCAGCCCCGCGCCGCCGCGCGCCATGGAGGCGTAGTGGACCTGGTGCCAGTCATTGGTGAGACCGTCCACGGCGCTGTACTGGCACATCGGCGGAATGGCGATGCGGTTGCGCAGGGTCAGGCTTTTGAGGGTGAAAGGGGTAAAGAGTGCAGACATGCGAAGTATCGGTGGTGCGAATGGAATGAGCCAGCAGTCCTGCGGCAATGCAGGATGCAAAAGGTTTGATAGCGCCTGGCGCTTTTCATGGCCTGTTTTCAGCATGAAATCAAACTGAAAATCAATGAATGAAGGTGCTGACAGCTATCAAAAAATCAAGGGCATCAGGGCTCGGAAAGCGGCGGATACAGGCCCCGGGCAATGAGCTCGCTGGAGACGAAGTTTGCGGTGGTGCCCGTCATGTAGTCGGCGGGCCAGTGAATGCGGTGCATGCAGGGCTTCTGTCGAAGGGAATGGGGAAATGATGGGGGTTGTGGTGAAATAAATCCAATCGATATTTCTGATTTGTGAAATCATGCCGACTGATATCAAGAGTCTGGACCTGAATCTGCTCAAGGCCCTGGATGCGCTGCTGGACGAGCGCAGCGTGACGCGCGCTGCCGAGCGTCTGGCGCTGACCCAGCCGGCGGTCAGCGGCATGCTGACGCGGCTGCGCGAGAGCTTCGACGATCCCTTGTTCGTGCGCACGCAGCGCGGCATCGCCCCCACGCTGCGCGCGCTGGCACTGGCAGGGCCGCTCAAGGAGTTGCTGTGCAATGCCGAAGCGCTGTTGCGCCCCCAGGCCTTTGATCCGGCCACGGCGCATATGACGCTGCGCATTGCCGCCACGGATTACGCGCTGCAGGCGGTGGTGCTGCCGTTTCTGGCCGTGTTGCGCCAGCGCGCGCCCGGTCTGTGCGTGGCCGTGGTGCCGGCCCAGCATCTGCCGCTGCACGAGCGGCTGGAGCGCGGCGATATCGACCTGGCGCTGATCACGCCGGAGCGCACGGCCCCCGATCTGCATGCGCGCCGGCTGTTCGACGAACGCTATGTCTGCGTGATGCGCCAGGGCCATCCCGATGCGCGCCGGCGTGGCCTGTCACTGGAGCGCTTCTGCGCTCTGGATCATGCGCTGGTGTCCTATGACGGAGGCAGTTTTCATGGTGTGACGGACGAGGCGCTGGAGCGTCTGGGCCGCAAGCGGCGTGTGGCGCTGTCCGTGACCAGCTTTCTGGTGCTGCCCGAAATCCTGCGCAGCTGCGATCTGATTGCCGTCGTGCCCAGGCGGCTGGTCAAGCCCGACTCGGGGCTGGTGGTGCTGGAGCCGCCGCTGGAAATTCCGGGCTTTACCAAGACGGCCGCCTGGCATGCGCGCACCCATCGCTCTGCGGGGCACCAATGGGCACGGGAGCTGCTGTTCGAGCTGGCGCAGTCCGGCGGGCTGGACGTGGAATGAGCGCGGCCCGCAGAAACCGTGGCGGTCTCTGCGGGCCGAGGTGAGGGCAGATTCCTGCCGGGGCCTGGCATGGTGCCAAGCCATTCACATCATCAGTGGCCCGATGCGCCTGCGGCACCCAGACCGGTTTCCGAGCGCACTTGCTGCGCAGGGAACACGGCGCGCTCCTTGGCCGCCTGAGCGCTCTTGTCGAGCACGGAGAACAGCCACACGCCGAAGAAGCCGATTGCCATGGAGAACAGTGCAGGCGAGGCGTAGGGGAACCAGGCCGAGCCGGCGGGATGGCCCAGAGTCGCTTCCCACACCGAGGGCGAGACGATGGTCAGACCCACGGAGGAGACCAGGCCCATGAAGCCGCCGATGACGGCGCCCTTGGTGGTGCAGTTCTTCCACAGCACCGACAGCAGCAGCGGCGGGAAGTTGGCGGAAGCCGCCACGGCAAAGGCCAGCGAGACCATGAAGGCGATGTTCTGCTTCTCGAACACAATGCCCAGCAGCACGGCCACAAAGCCCAGGCACAGCGTGGTGATGCGCGAGACCTTGAGTTCGGAGGCGCTGTCGGCCTTGCCCTTCTTGATGACGGTGGCGTAGAGGTCGTGCGAGACGGCCGAGGCGCCGGACAGGGTCAGACCTGCGACCACGGCGAGAATCGTGGCAAAGGCCACGGCCGAGATGAAGCCGTAGAACACATCGCCGCCCACGGTCTTGGCCACCAGCACGGCCGCCATATTGGCCGTGCCTGCGCCGCCGTGGATCACGCCCTTGGCCGTGTCCGCCATTTCGGGGTTGGTGAGCACCAGGGTGATGGCGCCGAAGCCGATGATGAAGATCAGCACATAGAAGTAGCCGATCCAGGTCGTGGCCCAGAACACGCTCTTGCGTGCTTCCTTGGCGTCAGGCACGGTGAAGAAGCGCATCAGGATGTGGGGCAGGCCCAGCGTGCCGAACATCAGCGCCATGCCGAAGCTGATGGCGGAGATCGGGTCCTTGATGAAGCCGCCCGGTCCCATGATGGCCAGGCCGAGCTTTTCCGCCACGGATGGCTCTGCGCCGCCATTGGCGGCGATCTGGGTGCGCACCTTCACACCTTCGGCAAACAGTGCCTCGGGGCTGAAGCCGTACTTGGCCAGCACCATGAAGCCCATGAAGGTCACGCCGGCCAGCAGCAGGCAGGCCTTGATGATCTGCACCCAGGTGGTGGCCGTCATGCCGCCGAACAGCACATAGATCATCATCAGCGCGCCCACCAGTACCACCGCGATCCAGTAGTCCAGACCGAACAGCAGCTTGATGAGCTGGCCGGCGCCGACCATCTGGGCAATCAGATAGAAGGCCACCACGACCAGCGTGCCGCAGGAGGCAAAAATGCGGAACGGCGTCTGCGCAAAGCGGTAGCCGGCCACATCGGCAAAGGTGAAGCGGCCCAGATTGCGCAGGCGCTCGGCCAGCAGGAAGGTGAGCAGAGGCCAGCCGACCAGAAAGCCGATGGAGTAGATCAGGCCGTCATAGCCGCTGGCCATGACGGAGGCCGAGATGCCGAGGAAGGAGGCGGCGGACATATAGTCGCCCGCAATCGCCAGACCATTCTGAAAGCCGGTGATGCCGCCACCTGCGGTATAG
Organism: Comamonas sp. F1-6; assembly: GCF_039581415.1. Classification (NCBI taxonomy): domain Bacteria; kingdom Pseudomonadati; phylum Pseudomonadota; class Betaproteobacteria; order Burkholderiales; family Comamonadaceae; genus Comamonas; species Comamonas sp. F1-6. Next base: position 109,369 of record NZ_JBCPWN010000012.1, on the reverse strand, counting down.
AAATCGGAAGCCGACTTGGTGCGGCCCGCCGCCCATTTGGTGATCCACAGGGTTGCCACCACAAAGGCGGTGAACATGATGATGGCCGTCCAGTTGGTGGCCTGCTTGGCGGCGTTGCCGACGTCGCCGCCGGCGGCCAGCACGGGAGCTGTCGCGACCAGCGCCGCAGCGCCCGCCAGCCATTGGGAAGAGATGCGCTGCTTCATTGCTTGATGCCTTTGAGAATGTCGCGGGTGAGCTGATCAAACTCGTTGTTGGCGCGGCGCACATAGAGGCCGGTAATGATCACGGAAAAAATGATGACGCCCATGCCGATGGGAATGCCCAGCGTGGTCACTCCAGCGCCTATGGGCCGGGCCAGGAATTCCTTGTCGAATGCGATCAGCGCAACATAGCCGTAGTACACGATCAGCATCAGGGCGGTCAGCGCCAGGCCGAGGCGATTGCGCTTGCGGCGCAGCTGCTGGTAGGCGGGGTTGCTTTGGATTGTCTCTATCACCGGGTCTCGCACAGCGTTGTCTCCTTTGAAGTTTTCCAGCCTGCCATCAGGTGCTCGGTGGCTTGCTTGCGATGCATTCTGAGAAGCCCGTCTGACCGTCTCCTTACTTACGATATCGGTGTTTGCCCCTGGTTTTTCACATCAAAAAAAAACCAATCCGGGTAAGTGCGGAGAGGGTCGGGTAATGCCCAGTCTTGAATTTTTGAGAAGCATTTTTTTGTAAGTTAGCGGTCAGTTGTCGCTTTGATATTGGGCAAACAGGTGAGTTGGCAGCGCCTGAAATTCCAAAACCTAGGAGACAAACATGGCCATCAATGCGACAGCACATATGGGAGGTAAATCGGCCCCAAGGCCGATGAGCCCGGAAGAGCGCAAAGTCATCTTTGCGTCTTCCCTCGGAACCGTTTTCGAGTGGTACGACTTCTATCTGTACGGATCTCTGGCAGCCATCATCGCCAAGCAGTTCTTCAGCGGTCTGGATGCGGGATCGGCCTTCATCTTCGCGTTGCTGGCCTTTGCGGCAGGCTTCATCGTGCGCCCCTTCGGCGCGCTGGTGTTCGGTCGTCTGGGCGACATGATCGGGCGCAAGTACACCTTCCTGGTGACGATCCTGATCATGGGCCTGTCCACCTTCATCGTCGGCATCTTGCCCAACTACGCCAGCATTGGCGTGGCCGCCCCCGTCATCCTGATCGCGCTGCGCATGCTGCAAGGTCTGGCCCTGGGCGGTGAGTACGGCGGCGCTGCCACCTATGTGGCAGAGCATGCGCCGCATGGCAAGCGCGGTGCTTACACCTCGTGGATCCAGACCACGGCAACGCTGGGCCTGTTCCTGTCGCTGCTGGTGATTCTGGGTGTGCGTACCTCGATGGGCGAAGAGAAGTTTGCCGACTGGGGCTGGCGCATTCCCTTCCTGGTTTCCATTTTGCTGCTGGCCATCTCGGTCTGGATTCGCATGACGCTGTCCGAGTCTCCAGCCTTCCAGAAGATGAAGGCCGAGGGCAAGGTGTCCAAGGCGCCTCTGACTGAGTCGTTCGGTCAGTGGAAGAACCTCAAGATCGTGATTCTGGCGCTGGTCGGCCTGACTGCCGGCCAGGCTGTGGTCTGGTATACCGGCCAGTTCTATGCACTGTTCTTTTTGACGCAGCAGCTCAAGGTCGATGCCGTGACGGCCAATCTGATGATTGCCGCCGCACTGCTGATCGGCACGCCTTTCTTTGTGATCTTCGGCACGCTGTCCGACAAGATCGGCCGCAAGCCCATCATCATGCTGGGCTGCATTCTGGCCGTGTTGACCTACTTCCCGGTCTTCAAGGCGCTGACCGAAGCCGCCAACCCCGACCTGGCTGCGGCTCAAGCCAAGAACAAGGTGGTCATCGTGGCCGATCCTGCGGAGTGCTCCTTCCAGTTCAACCCCACAGGCACGACCAAGTTCACCAGCTCCTGCGACGTGGCCAAGCAGGTGCTGGCTGCGGGTTCCGTGAGCTATGAAACCGAAGAGGCGGCTGCAGGCACGCAGGCCATGATCCGTATCGGTGCGACCGAGATTCCTTCGTTCTCGCTCAAGGGCCTGAGCCCTGAAGACGCCAAGGCCAAGGACGGTGCGTTCAAGAAGACTGTGGCTGCAGAACTGGCCAAGGATGGCTATCCCACCAAGGCCGACCCCGCCAAGATGAACAAGGTCATGATGATCGTGATCCTGACCTATCTGGTGCTGCTGGTGACCATGGTCTACGGCCCCATCGCGGCCATGCTGGTGGAGCTGTTCCCGACACGCATCCGCTACACCTCGATGAGCTTGCCTTATCACATCGGCAACGGCTGGTTTGGCGGTCTGCTGCCCACCATGTCCTTCGCCATCGTGGCGCAGACCGGCAATATGTACAACGGTCTCTGGTACCCCATCATCATCGCTGGTGTGACGGCCGTGATCGGCACGCTGTTCGTGCCCGAAACCAAGGATCGCGACATCTACGCCGAAGACTGATGCCAGGCGCTGATGCTGCAATTTATGCAGCATCGCATCAAAGATCTGCAAGGCTTGTGCTTTGCAGGTCTTTTTTGTTTGCTTCAGCACTAGTGGGTTACAGCAGTGTGGCAACAAAGCATCATTGCGTTACTTTTTTGCGATGGAAATCATGCTTTTGAGAGGGGCCAACCTAGAATCACACCTAGCCGCGAGAGGGCCGACAACCTACAAGCCAATGCGGTGCAAAAAACACTATCCCAGGACATAGGAGCACTGAATGACCAAGATGACTCGCATCGCACTGGCCGCACTGGCTGTGATGGGCGCAACCACCGCAATGGCACAGAGCAGCGTGACGCTGTACGGCCGTATCAACACCACAGTCGAACGCCAGAAGGTGGGCGATGAGTCGGTGTCCGGCCTGTACAACAATGCTTCCCGCTGGGGCATTCGCGGTACCGAAGATCTGGGTGGCGGCCTGAAGGCTGGCTTCACCCTGGAGTCCGGCTTCAACTCCGACACCGGTACCGGTTCCGCCTGGACCCACTCCACCACAGGCATGTCCTTTGCGCGTCAGAGCGAAGTGAACCTGTCCGGCGGCTTCGGCATGATCCGTCTGGGCAACTTCGTTCCCGAGTCCTACTACGCAACTGCTGACTACATCAGCATGCACAACCACGACACCGGTTCTTCTTCCGATGCGCTGTACTACGATCCCGTCTGGTTCGGCGGTTTGAGCACCAAGAACAAGATCGGCTATCGCACCCCCAGCATGGGCGGCCTGACGGTGGATGCCTCCGTGTCTATGCACGAGAAGGATCCCACGGTCGGTCCTCGCAAGAACGGCTACGATCTGGCTGCCAACTACGCCACCGGTCCTCTGCACCTGGGTGCCGGTTTCAGCAAGGTGGGCGATAACTGGCAAGCCGCACTGCGCGGTCTGTACACATTTGGTCAGTTCACGGTTGGCGCCTACTACCAGCGCAATGACCAAGACCTGATCGGCACACGCAACAACTTCCGCCTGTCCGGTATGTACACCATGGGTGCTTCCGAGTTCCACGTGAACGTTGGTCACGCCAACAAGTGGAGCAAGGTTGCCGACTCCGCAGCTACCCAGTGGACTCTGGGCTACAACTACAACCTGAGCAAGCGCTCCAAGGTTTACGGTTACTACACCCGTGTGAACAACGACAGCGGTGCTGCATATAACGCACCAGCTGGCAAGGACTTCAGCTCCATCGCCGTGGGTATCCGCCACAACTTCTAATTTGTGCACCGCGCAAGCGGTGTCTCCAGCAGCTGCAGCTGATAATGCAGACCATTACTCCAAGTTCATACCCCATGTCGCAAGGCATGGGGTTTTTTCTTATGTGCAGCCTGTCTGGCAGTAAGCCACGCGCAAACTCGCTCAGGCTCAATGGTCGTGCTGACTGGCGTGGCACGAGTAGCTGCACCAGCTGCTTATTCATAACACTCTGGAGACTGATATGTGGAAGCTGGCGATTGGTTTTGTGGTGTTTGCTGCCGTGGCGCTGTTTGTCATCATGAAGGCGGGCGACAAGGTGGATATGAGTGGAGAAAAGCATGGTGCGGATGCGATTCATGCACCGGCAGAATCCAAATGAAGGCAGCAGCACTCGATCAAAGCCCCGCCAGCCGGGGCTTTTTTGCGCCGGCCCTGGCTGCACGCTGAAACGGTAATGCACATGCGCACCCAAGGCTCATGTCAGGACTGCCTAGAATGTTTGGCCTCCATAGAAAAGACCGCAGAACATGACGCAGGGCCTGATCCGTATCCGTGGTGCTCGCCAGCACAATCTTCGCAATCTGGACATCGATATCCGTACCGGTGAGCTGACCGTTGTCACCGGCCCCAGCGGCTCGGGCAAGTCCAGTCTGGTGTTCGACACGCTGTACGCCGAAGGTCAGCGCCGCTATGTCGAGACCTTCTCCGCCTATGCGCGCCAGTTCCTCGATCGCATGGACAAGCCGGCCGTGGACAAGGTCGAGGGTGTGCCGCCAGCGATTGCCATCGACCAGACCAATCCGGTGCGCAACTCGCGTTCCACCGTGGGCACGATGACGGAGATCAACGATCACCTCAAGCTGCTGTTTGCGCGCGCGGCCCAGTTGTTCGACAGCAGGACGGCCCTGCCGGTGCGCCACGATACGGCGGACAGCATTTATGCCGAATTGGCCCAGCGCTGCGAGGCCGCGGGCGACCCGCGCATTGCCATCACCTTCCCGGTGGAGCTGCCGGCCAATACCTCGGCCGAAGAGGTGGAGCAATGGCTGTCTGCCAGCGGTTTCACCAAGGTGCAGGCCGAGCGCGAAGTGGAGCGCGCTCACCCGGCAGCTGATGAGGTCGCCAAGGGCAAGAAAAAGGCCAAGCCAGCCCCCGAGAAGATCAAGGTGCTGGATGTGATTGCCGACCGCTTTCGCCTCGGCAAGGCCGAGCGGTCCCGCGCCATGGAGGCGATCGAGGTGGGCCTCAAGCGCGGCAGCGGCAGGCTCACGGTCTATGTGTTGCCCGAGAGCGGTGTCGAGGCGGCCGAGCCCGAGCTGTGGAAGTTCTCGCTGGGCCTGCATTGCCCCGAGAGCAATCTGACTTACCAGGAGCCGATTCCCTCGCTGTTCTCGTTCAACTCCGCGGTGGGTGCCTGCGATGCCTGCCGTGGTTTCGGCCGCGTCATCGGGGTCGACTGGGGACTGGTGATTCCCAATGAAAAGCTCACCTTGCGCACCGGTGTCATCAAGCCGATCCAGACGCCGGCCTGGAAGGAGATTCAGGATGACCTGATGCGCCATTCCGAGGCCGAGGGCATTCCACGCGATACGGCCTGGTCCAAGCTGACCCGGGAGCAGAAGGACTGGGTGATCGAGGGCTCGCCCAACTGGAACGGCAAGTGGAGCCAGACCTGGTATGGCATTCGCCGCTTCTTCGAGTATCTCGAAAGCAAGGCCTACAAGATGCATATCCGGGTGCTGCTGTCCAAGTACCGCAGCTATACCGAATGCCCGACATGCGGAGGTGCGCGTCTCAAGACCGAAAGCCTGCTCTGGCGCATAGGAGGCAAGCAGGCTGCGGATGCCGTGCTGCCGCCCGGCGACGACAGCGGCAGATACCAGCGCTTCATGCCGCAGGCGGTGGGCTGGAGCCGCGAGCAGCTCGACAGCCTGCCTGGCCTGTGTCTGCACGATCTGATGCGTCTGCCGATCACGCGCCTGCGTGACTTCTTTGCGCAGCTGGCGCCAGACAGCGATGCCGTCAAAAATGATGGCGAAGCCCAGGCATTGAAGATGCTGCATGCAGAAGTCATGACGCGGCTGCAGTATCTGTGCGATGTGGGCATAGGCTACCTCACGCTGGACCGCCAGAGCCGCACGTTGAGCGGTGGCGAGGTGCAGCGCATCAATCTGACCACCGCTTTGGGCACTTCGCTGGTCAATACCTTGTTCGTGCTCGACGAGCCATCGATAGGACTGCACCCGCGCGATATGGAACGCATCACCGAGGCCATGCAGCGCCTGCGCGATGCGGGCAATACGCTGGTTGTGGTGGAGCATGACCCGGCCGTGATGTTTGCCGCCGACCGCATGATCGACATGGGGCCGGGCCCTGGCGCACGCGGCGGCCAGATCGTGTTCGACGGCACACCCGAGGATCTGCGCAAGGCCGATACCCTCACTGGCGCCTATCTGGGTGGGCGCAAGCAGGTGGGCTTCGGTCTCAAGCGCATGGTGACCGAGAGCACGCCGCGCCTGATTCTCGAAGGCGCGCGCGAGCACAATCTGCGCGATATCAACGTGGACTTTCCGCTGCAGCGCCTGGTCACGATCACCGGCGTGTCGGGCTCGGGCAAATCCACGCTGATCCAGGATGTGCTGGTGCCGGCGCTGATGCGCCATTTCGGCAAGCCTACCGATGCGGCGGGTGCGTTCGAGCGCCTGCTGGGCGCGGACCATCTGGCCGATGTGATGTTCGTGGACCAGTCGCCCATCGGCAAGACGGCGCGCTCCAACCCGGTCAGCTATGTGGGCGCCTGGGATGCGATCCGCGAGCTGTTCGCCGTGGCGCCGCTGTCGCGCCAGCGCGGCTACACGGCTGCCAAGTTCAGCTTCAACAGCGGCGACGGCCGCTGCCCGACCTGCGGCGGCTCGGGCTTTGAGCATGTGGAGATGCAGTTCCTCTCGGACGTCTATCTGCGTTGTCCCGATTGCAACGGCACGCGTTATCGCCCCGAGATCCTCGAAGTGAAAATCGAGCGCAACGGCCAGCCGCTGAATGTGGCCGATGTGCTGGAGCTCACGGTGGCCGAAGCTGCGCTGCTGTTTGCGCAGGACCGCGATGTGATCCGTGCGCTGCAGCCCATCGTCGATGTGGGTCTGGAATATGTGAAGCTGGGTCAGCCCGTGCCCACGCTGTCGGGCGGCGAGGCCCAGCGCTTGAAACTGGCAGGCTTCCTCGCGGAAGCGGCTCGCGCGCAAAGCAAGTCCAAGCAGTCGCTGGCCAAGAAAGGCACGCTGTTCCTGTTCGACGAGCCCACGACCGGCCTGCATTTCGAAGATATCGCCAAGCTCATGCGCGCATTGCGCAAGCTGCTGGAAGCGGGCCACTCGCTGATCGTCATCGAGCACAATCTGGACGTGATTCGCGCCAGCGACTGGCTCATCGACCTGGGCCCCGAAGGCGGTGATGGCGGCGGTCTGATAGTGGCCCAGGGCACGCCTGAAGATGTGCGCCATGTGCAAGAGTCGCACACGGCCCAGGCCTTGCGTGAATACGACCTGGCCATGGGCGTGGGCGGCGAGGCGGTGCGCGAAGTTGCGCCCATGCTCTATAAACCAGAGCGCAAAGCCAAGGCTGCACAAGCACTGCATGCCAAGAATGCGATTGAAATCGTCAACGCCAAGGAGCACAACCTCAAGTCGCTGACGGTCGATGTGCCGCGCGGCAAGTTCAATGTGGTGACCGGGGTGTCGGGCTCGGGCAAATCCACGCTGGCTTTCGACATTCTGTTCAACGAAGGCCAGCGCCGCTATCTCGAATCGCTCAATGCCTATGCGCGCTCCATCGTGCAGCCTGCGGGTCGTCCCGAGGTCGATGCGGTCTATGGCATACCGCCCACGGTGGCCATCGAGCAGCGCCTGTCGCGCGGCGGTCGCAAGTCCACGGTGGGCACGACCACCGAGGTCTGGCACTTTCTGCGTCTGCTCTATGTGAAGCTGGGCGTGCAGCACTGCATACACGACGATGCCATCGTGCAGCCGCAGACCGAGGAAAGCATTGCCGCGCAGCTGATGACGAACTTCCGCGGTCAGACCATCGGTCTCTTGAGTCCGCTGGTCGTCAACCGCAAGGGCGTCTATACCGAGCTGGCCGACTGGGCCAGACCCAAGGGCTACACGCATCTGCGCGTGGACGGCGAGTTTCTGCCGACCACGGGCTTTCCGCGCATTGACCGTTTCAAGGAGCACACCATCGAGCTGCCCGTGGCCAGCGTGACGGTGACCGCGGCCAACGAGAAGGAGCTGCGCGGCCATTTGCGCCAGGCGCTGGAGATCGGCAAGGGCGTGCTGCATGTGCTCTCGGGCATCGAGAATCTGGCCGACGCCATGCAGGGCGGCCGGAGCACGGCCGGCATCGGTGCGCTGCAGGTGTTCTCCACCCAGCGCGCCTGCCCGGTCTGCGCCACCAGCTATGCCGAGCTGGACCCGCGTCTGTTCTCCTACAACAGCAAGCATGGCTGGTGTCCCGATTGCGTGGGCACGGGCGTGAAGCTGACCAAGGACCAGCGCAAGGTCTATGACGACACCTTGCTGGCCGACGACAACCGGGGCCGTGAGGTGAAGTTCGAGGGCCAGGAAGTGGAAGACCTGGCTGAAGTCGTTTGTCCCAAATGCCATGGCACACGTCTGAACCCTGTGGCGCGAGCCGTGAAGTTTCACGACGAGGCGATTACCGATATTGCCCAGTTGTCAGTCAGCGATGTGCGCCACTGGATACAGAGCCTGGAGCTTACGGGCCGCGAAGCCGATATTGCGCGCGATCTGATCCCCGAGATTCAAAGCCGTCTCGAATTCCTGGAAGAAGTCGGTCTCAACTATCTGACGCTGGACCGTGGCGCGCCCACGCTGAGCGGGGGCGAGGCCCAGCGCATCCGTCTGGCTGCGCAGCTGGGCAGCAATCTGCAAGGCGTCTGCTATGTGCTGGACGAACCCACCATCGGCCTGCATGCGCGCGACAACCAGATCCTGCTCAATGCCTTGCACAAGCTAGGCGACAAGGGCAACACACTGGTGGTGGTGGAGCACGACGAAGACACGATTCGCCGCGCCGACCATGTGATCGACATCGGCCCCAGCGCCGGCATTCGTGGCGGCCGTCTGGTGGCTGAGGGTACGGTGGATGACATCATGGCGGCCAAGGACTCGGTCACCGGGCGCTATCTGCTGCACGCCATGCGCCATCCCTTCAAGCCTCGTCTATGGGTGGGGGAGGGCGAGCCTCCGGAGCAGCCGGCTGCTATCAATGCAGAAGCTGCTGACGCTGGTGATATGGCGGCTCTAGATAAGAAACCATCCAAGACCAAGAAAAAGAAAGCGGTAGCTGCTACTGAAAATGTGGTGCAGCAAGACAGCGACGCCTTGCACTGGCTCACGGTGCTGGGCGCGAATCTGCACAATCTGCAGAGCGTGGACGCCCGCGTTCCGCTCAAGCGCCTGGTGGCCGTGACCGGAGTGTCCGGCTCGGGCAAGTCCACGCTGGCGCGCGATGTGCTGCTGAGCAATGTGGCGGCCTGGGTGCAGCAGCGCTCGACCAAGGCCGGCCGCGATGCCATGGATGCAGGCAAGTCGCCGGCGCTCGTGGGCTGCAAGGGACTCAAGGGTTTCGAGACCATCGATCGCGTGCTCGAAGTCGATCAGACCCCGATCGGCAAGACGCCGCGCTCCTGCCCGGCGACCTATATCGGCTTCTGGGACACGATTCGCAAGCTGTTTGCCGAGACCCTGGAGGCCAAGGCCCGCGGCTATGCGGCTGGCCGCTTCTCGTTCAACACCGGCGAAGGCCGTTGCCCGGCCTGCGAAGGCCAGGGCGTGCGCACCATCGAGATGAGCTTTCTGCCCGATGTGAAAGTGCCTTGCGAAGTCTGCCATGGTGCACGCTTCAACCCCGAGACGCTGGCCGTGAGCTGGCGCGGCAAGAGCATTGGCGATGTGCTGCAGATGGAGGTCGACGAGGCCGTGGAGTTCTTCGCCTCCATGCCTTCGATTGCCCATCCGCTGCAGCTGCTGAAAGACGTGGGCCTGGGCTATCTGACCCTGGGCCAGCCATCGCCCACGCTGTCGGGCGGCGAGGCCCAGCGCATCAAGCTAGTGACCGAGCTGACCAAGGTGCGCGACGATATCGGTCGGCGCGGGCAGAAGGCTCCGCACACGCTGTATGTGCTGGACGAGCCCACCGTGGGCCTGCACATGGCCGATGTGGACAAGCTCATCCATGTGCTGCACCGCCTCGTCGATGGTGGCCACAGCGTGGTGGTCATCGAGCATGACCTCGACGTGATTGCCGAGGCGGACTGGATCATCGATCTGGGCCCCGAAGGCGGCAAAGAGGGCGGACGCATCGTGGCCACGGGAACCCCCGAGGAGCTGGTGAAGATCGGCACCCATACCGGCAAGGCACTGGCGCCGGTGCTGGCGCGGTAAGAGGCGGCGCGCACCATGTCCTTCTCGCGCAGCAACTTTCCTGCACCGGCGGAGCTGGCGGCCTCGCGTATCGCGTGGATGGCGCAGATCGCGCGCCCACCGCTGCCGCCTGCGGTGCAGATCTGGATGACCTGGGCGCTTGGTTGGAGAGATGAGCTGCCGTGGTTGCAGCTTCCTGCATGGCGTGAAGGTGCGGGCAACTGGCTCGCGATGCAGCGCGCCACCGATACGGCAGGGCTGTGGTCTCAGACTGGTGAGTACCGCTTCGGTCTGGACCTCAAGGCCAGCACGCCCGGTGATCTGCGCTGGATCGATGGTGCGGTGGCGGATGGCTGGAGCCCGCACTGGCTGGTGCTGACCCATGGCCTGGATGGCGACCCGCTGATCGGTGACATGAGCCGGCCCGAAGTGCCTGTGCTGTGGAAGTGGCATGACGAGCCGCACCGCGCGGCCAGGCCATTGTTCGCCTCGCTCGAGGAGTTGATGGCGCATGTGCAGGCCAAGGCAGCCAAAGCGCCACTTGTGCCGCGTGAAACGCGCTCTTCCACCATCTTCTACACCGTGCGCCTGCTGGAGCTGGGGCCCGATCCGGCCAGGGTCATGCTGGCGCTCAGGAAAATTTTCACGACGCTGTCTGCGCAGGAGCTGCTGAAACTCAAGACCCGGCTGCCGCTGACGCTGCTCGACGATAGCGTCAGCGCTTTGCAAAAGGACCGCCTGGTGCAGCATTTCGGGGGGCTGGGCGCGCGCATGGAAGTGAGCGAACGTCGCTTGTAGCGCGCACGCAAGGGCGGCCGATACGGCGCATGCAGCGCGTCCTTCCAAAACACAACTCACCATCATCACACCTCACCCGCGCCATTTCTGCCAAGGCAGGTTCATGGTGTTCATGGGCAGCGGCACCGATTTTTGATCGAAAAAAAGGCCCGCGTGATGCACGCAGGCCTTGTGGTCCAGCACAGTCCGCTTTACTGGAAGCCCAGCGTGTGCGGCAGCCAGGTCGACAGCTCGGGGATGAATGTCAGTAGGCACAGCACGACGAAGTGGGCCAGCAGGAATAGCGGCATCTCGCGCGTCAGCTCGGTGATGGACACGCGCGTGGACACGGCGGTCACGAACAGCAGGCCGCCGACCGGAGGTGTGATCATGCCCAGCGTGAGGTTGACGATCACCACCATGGCGAAGTGCGTGGGATCGATGCCCAGGCTGAAGGCGATGGGCGCGAGAATGGGCACCAGAATCATCACGCCGGGCAGCGGCTCCATGAAGATGCCGAAGACCAGCAGCAGAATGTTCACGGCAATCAGGAACATGACGGGCGACAGCTCCCAGCTCACGATCAGCTCGGACAGATACTGCGGAATGCCTTCCACCGTGAGCACCCAGGCAAAGGCGGCCGAGGTTGCCATCACCAGCAGCACCGAGGCCGTGAGCATGGCCGAGCGCGCCAGGATGCCGGGCAGGGCCGACCACCTGAGCGTGCGGTAAACCCATTTGCCGCAGACCAGGGCATAGAACACGGCCACGACGGAGGCTTCCGTGGGCGTGAAGATGCCGAAGCGGATGCCGACCACGATGAGCACGATGAGCATCAGCGCGGGGATGGCCTTGAAGCTGGTGCTCCACATCTCGCGTGCCGAGGGGCGCGGCTCGGTGCTGCGGTAGTCGCGCTTCTTGCAGACCCACCAGTTGACTGCCGCCATGGCCAGCGCGATCAGAATGCCGGGAATGAAGCCGGCCATGAACAGGCCGCCCACGGACACGTTCTCATCCTGCAGCGCATAGATGATCATGCTCACCGATGGCGGAATGATGGGGCCGACGATGGCGGTGCTGGCCGTCAGGGCGGCCGCATAGGGGCGGCTGTAGCCGGCCTTGTCCATCATCTTGACCATCATGGAGCCGGGGCCGGCCGCATCGGCCAGGGCCGAGCCGGAGATGCCCGAGAACATGGTCAGCGAAAGCACATTGGCATAGCCCAGGCCGCCGCGCAGATGGCCGACGAACTGGGCGGCAAAGCGCAGCAGCACGGCCGTGAGCGCACCGCCCGACATCAGCTCTGCGGCCAGGATGAAGAAGGGCACGGCCATCAGCGGAAAGCTGTCGATGCCCGTGAACATTTCCTTGAAGACGATCAGCTGTGGATAACGTCCGCCGACAAAGACTGCCAGGGCGGCCGAGATGGCCAGCGCAAACGCCACCGGAAAGCCCAGCGTGAGCAGGACGATGATGGCAACAAATAAAGTGATACCCATGATGTTTCAGTCAATCAGAGATTCATGGCGCAGCGCATGAAACTGGCGCGCCCCAAGTGAGATACACCGAGCAAGGGCCTGTGCCGGCCGCGCCGCCCCACAGCGAGGCTGTCGTCCCCCTTCCAGGGGGAAGGCGCGCAGCGACTCAGGGGGTGTTTCATATAGACGCTGCAGCGTCCGCATCCATTTCATCGGACTCTGCGAAGCTGCCAGCGGTGATGTAGCCGCGTGCGATGAACAGCAGATGGATCAGCATCAGCACAAAGCCCACGGGCATGGCCGCATAGATATAGGAGATCGGGATGTCCGTGGCCGCCGTGGTCTGAAAGCGCGTGGCGTACACATACTGAGAGGAGGTAACGGTCATCACGGCAAAGAAGATCGCCAGAATGAGCACGACAAAGCCGCGCATGGCCTGTGCCTTGCGGGCGCTCACGCTGCGGTGCAGATTGTCGATGGCCACATGACCGCCAAAGCGCAGCACCAGGCCTGCGCCCAGGAAAGTGACCCAGATCATCATGTGGCGGGCCACTTCTTCGGCCCAGACGATGGAGTCGCCCGTGGTGTAGCGCAGCACCACGTTGGCAAAGACGATGCAGGCCATGGCCAGCAGCAGCAAGATCAGCAGCCAGCGATTGCCGGCCACGAGAATGCGTTCGATACGATCAAGCATAGGAGTGGGGGTGAGCAGGCGCAGCGGCACGGAATGCCGCAGGAGCTGGCTGCATCACAAAGTTGAGAGCTGCTTCATCATCGGCAGGAATTGGCGCAAGTCCATTCGTGCTGACCGCAGCCGGGCAAGGGCCTGCCTTGCCCAGGAGGGAGAAAAATGCATGGGCCGGCCTCAGCGGAGGCAGGCCCATGTTGGCAGTGCTTACTTGACGGCGGTGATGGAGTCCAGCGTCTTCTGGCCGAACTTCTTGGCGTATTCCTTGTACGCGGGCTCCAGCGCGGTGCGGAAGGCGGTCTGGTCGACCTTCTCCACGACCTTCATGCCGTTGGCCTTGGCTTCTTCCACGCCCTTCTTCTCCACGTTGTCCACAAAGGCGCGCGAAGCCAGTGCGCCCTTCTTGGCAGCTTCGGTGAAGGCGGTCTTCTGGGCGGCGTTCAGCGATCCCCAGAACGAGGGCGACACGATCAGGGCCATGGGGGCGTAGACGTGGGAGGTCAGGGTCAGGTGCTTTTGCACTTGCCACAGCTTGGCGGACACCAGCACGGAGATGGGGTTCTCCTGGCCGTCGATCGTGCCCTGCTGCAGCGCACCGATGACTTCGGGCCAGGACATGGGGGTGGGCGAGGCACCCAGGGTGCGGAAGGCCGTGATGTGCACGGGGTTCTCGGTCACGCGGATCTTCAGGCCCTTGAGGTCGGGCACGCCATTGACGGCATGCTTGTTGTTGCTCAGATGGCGAAAGCCCTGCTCGCCCCAGGCCAGCGCGATCAGACCGCGCTTCTGGAACTTGGCCAGCAGTTCCTGACCGAAGGCTCCGTCCATCACGGCACGTGCGTGCTGGGTGTCGCGGAACAGGAAGGGGATGTCCACCACGCCCACATCGGGCACGAAGTTGCTCAGCGCTCCCGTGGAGACGATGGCGGCTTCCACGGTGCCCAGCTGCAGGCCTTCGATCAGCTCACGCTCGCCGCCCAGGGCGGAGGCGGGGAACTGCTTGAACTTGTAGGCACCGTTGGTGCCTTTTTCCACGCCCTCGGCCCAGGCGTTGGCGGCAGCGCCGTAGTGGGAGTTGACGGCCAGCGCATAGCCGATCTTGACTTCCTTGCCCTGGGCAAATGCAGTGCCTGCGCTCAGGGCGGCTGTTGCTGCCACGGCCGTGGCGACGAAGGTGCGGCGAATCATGCGCATGGTGTTGGTCTCTCAGAAATGTTTTGAAATGAATCAAAAATTGTAGTGAGTGCCAACCGTGGGTTTTTACGCATCCGGGGGTCGTCTTGTACGGGTGGATGCATCGTGTTTGGCGATGGATTGGCGTCGAAAAAGGCCTCCGTGCCGGCAAGCACGGAGGCCTTTGAAAATGAGAGCTGCTTGCGCTTGTTGTCAAACGATTTCAGATTGTTTTGATATTGAAATCGTTAAACAAAGAGCGGTTGCAGCTACTATTTTTGCTGAGCCAGCAGCAGCTCTGCGAGCTGAACAAAGCCGTCGCCGCGCTCGGCCGTGGTCACATGGCGCGGCAGATGCCTGAGCTGGGGCACGAAGCGCGCGATATTGGCCACGCCTACGCTGTGGGGCATGTGCTCGAACATCTGCTGGTCGTTGGTCGAGTCGCCGATATACACCCAGCGCGCCAGCGTGGCGTCCAGATCGATGTCGAACAGCTCGCGTGTGATCCAGCGCGCGCCTTCGAGCTTGTTGTGCTCGCCGAACCAGCCGTTGATGTGGATGGAGCTGACGGTGGCATTCATGCCGGCCGCCTTCATGATGGCCACGCATTCATCGATCTGTGCCTGGGGCATGTTCGTGAATTCGCTGTGGTCCACGGCGATATCGCATTCGCGGCCGGCCGAGTCCGTGGCGCGTCTGGCGCCGGGCACGGTGGCCTCGATCTGCTCCAGCACCTGCTGCATGCGGGCAAAGTTGCGGGCGCGCTCGTCGGCAGATTGCTGGTAGAGCTTGTCCAGGCTGCCCTCGGCATTGCGGCGCAGGGCCACGGCACCGTTCTCGGCCACGATGGCATCCACGGGCCAGGCCGATGCAAACGGCACGCTCCAGCCCACGGGGCGGCCGGTGATGGGCACCACTTTCAGACCCGCATCCTTGAGGCGCGCAATCGCGGCCACCACATGCTCGGGCACCACGCCGTCGGTGGTCAGCGTGTCGTCGATATCGGTCAGCACGCCCAGCAGCTTGGCAGGTGTCCGCAGTTCAGACAAAGGGCGCAAAAATTCTTGGCTCACAACAAACTCTCTCGATGTTGATCCTCGCCTGAAGCTAGCGCGGTCCAACTCAGAGACATCGAGCAAGAGCCGCCTCGCAGCGAGGATGTCGTCCCCCTCCGGCGAAGCCAGAGAGGGGGAAGGCGCGAAGCGCCTCAGGGGGTGACCACGCTCAATTCGCCGAGCCCAGTGCCAGGCCCGCATGCTCGCGCAGCGGGTGGAAGTGGATCTTGGGGAAGCGCTCCTGCGCCAGGCGCACGTCATAGGGGCTGGTGCACAGATAGGCCAGGGTGTCGGCCGCATCATGCGCCAGACGCATGGGGTAGGCGTTCTCGAACTCGCGCAGCTCGGCGGGCGAGTCGGCCGTGATCCAGCGCGCCCCGGTGTACTGGCAGCCTTCCAGGCGCACGTCGCAGTCGTACTCGGTCTTGAGGCGGTGCTGCACCACTTCGAACTGCAGCTGACCCACGGCGCCCAGCAGCATATTGCCGCCGACATCGGGCTTGAAGACCTGGATCGCGCCTTCCTCGCCCAGCTGCATCAGGCCTTGCTGCAGCTGCTTGGTGCGCAGCGGGTTCTTGAGCACCACGGTCATGAACATTTCGGGTGCGAAGAAGGGCAGGCCGGTGAACTGCAGGCTGGGGCCGTCGGTGATGGAGTCGCCCAGCTGCACGCCGCCGTGAATCGTGAAGCCGATGATGTCGCCCGCATAGGCCTCGTCAACGGCCTCGCGGCGCTGGCTCATGAAGGTCACCACGGACGTGGGGCGCAGCTCCTTGCCGGTGCGCTGCACCTTCATCTTCATGCCGGGCGTGTACTTGCCGCTGGCCACGCGCACGAAGGCGATGCGGTCGCGGTGGTTGGCATCCATGTTCGCCTGCACCTTGAACACCACGCCTGCGAAGGTCTTGTCTTCAGGGTTAATGGTGACTTCTTCGCGCTGGCGGTTCACTTCGGTGAAGGCGACGCGCGGGCCGGGCGGGGGCGACATGTCGACCACGGCGTTCAGCACTTCCATCACACCGAAGTTGTTCACGCCGGAGCCGAAGAACACGGGGGTCAGCTTGCCTTCCAGAAACGCCTGGTGATCCCATTCGGCCGATGCGCCCTGGGCCAGTTCCATGCTCTCGATGGCATCGTCGTAGGCCTGGCCGAAGCGGGCACGCAGCCTGTCGACTTCCGTCAGCGGGATGACTTCGAAGTCTTCGGGGCGCTTCTCGCTGCCGGCGGCAAACACCGTCATGCTCTGTGTCTGCAGATTGATGATGCCGCCGAAGCTCTTGCCCTGGCCCACGGGCCAGGTGATGGGGCAGCAGGGCATGCCCAGCTCGCGCTCGACTTCGTCCATGATGTCCAGCGGGTCGCGCACTTCACGGTCGAACTTGTTGACGAAGGAGATGATGGGGGTGTTGCGCTGGCGGCAGACCTCGATCAGGCGGCGGGTCTGCGATTCCACGCCGTTGGCCGCGTCGATCACCATCAGCGCCGAGTCCACGGCCGTCAGCACGCGGTAGGTATCTTCCGAGAAGTCCTTGTGGCCGGGAGTGTCGAGCAGGTTGATCACATGGTCGCGGTAGCTCATCTGCATCACCGACGAGGCCACCGAGATGCCGCGCTGCTTTTCGATTTCCATCCAGTCGGAGGTGGCGTGGCGCGAAGCCTTGCGGCCCTTGACGGCGCCGGCAATCTGGATCGCGCCCGAGAACAGCAGCAGCTTTTCGGTCAGCGTGGTCTTACCCGCGTCCGGGTGGGAGATGATGGCGAACGTACGACGGCGCCGGGTTTCTGGGGCGTATGACACAGTATTGAGAGCTGTAAATACAGCCGGAGAAGGCCGGCTGTGACAACAAAAGGTGCGGCGGTCCGTTTGCCGCACCAGGCCCGCACCCATGCAGGGCAGACCTGTGAATAAGTCTTGAGGGCGCTTATTTTAACGGCAGGGCCAATTCATGGAGATGCTCCGGCAAATGCGGGGCGGGCGACGCCATTGCCCAAGGCCGCTGGCTCCGGCAACTGGCAGATGCGGAGCACAATAGCAGCCTAGTCTCCGGTCCTTATTTTTCCCTCATGAACAGCGCCCCGCAGGATGTGAACACCTCCTTACCCATCCAGCCTCCAGCCTCTGCCGCCCCGGTATGGATCAAGCGCGGCACGCCCGAGTACCGGCGGGTCAGCGTGGCGCTGTTCCTGGCGGGGTTTGCCACCTTCTCCCTGCTGTACTGCGTGCAGCCGCTGCTGCCCGAGCTGGCCCACAGCTTTGCCGTCAGTCCGGCCCAGAGCGCGCTGGCGCTGTCGGTATCCACGGCCTGTCTGGCCGGCTCCATCGTGCTGGCGGGGGCCTTGTCCGAAGGACTGGGGCGGCGCAAGCTGATGTTCATCTCCATGGCCCTGGCGGCGCTGTGCAATCTGCTGGCTTCGTTCATGCCGCAGTGGCATGCGCTGCTGGCCGCACGCGCGCTGGAAGGCTTGCTGCTGGGCGGCGTGCCTGCCGTGGCCATGGCCTATCTGTCCGAGGAGATCGACCCGCCCGGCCTGGGCTTTGCCATGGGCCTGTATGTGGGCGGCACGGCGCTGGGCGGCATGCTGGGCCGGGTCGGCATGAGCGCGATGACCGAGTTCTGGGGCTGGCGCCACGCCATGGCTGCGCTTTCGGTGCTTGACCTGCTGGCCGCCCTTGGCTTTGTCTGGCTGCTACCCAACTCGCGCAACTTCATCAAGAAGACCGGGCTGGGTGCCCAGTATCACCTGCAGGCCTGGGGCCGGCATCTGCGCCACCCGGGCCTGCCGCTGCTGTTCCTGATCGCCTTCGGCCTGATGGGCGTGTTTGTCAGCATCTACAACTATGCCGGCTTTCTGCTCAGCGCATCGCCCTATGGTCTGAGCCAGTTGCAGATCAGCCATATCTTCTATGCCTATCTGCTGGGCACGGCGGCGTCGCCGATTGCCGGGGGGCTGGCCGACAGGCTGGGCCGCGGCCCGGTGCTGGTCGCTGGCACTTTGCTGATGGCCGCCGGCGTGGTGCTGACCCTGTTGCAGCCGCTGGCCGTCATCGTGGCTGGCATCGTCCTGCTGACGGCAGGGTTCTTCATCGCGCATTCGGTGGCCAGCGGCTGGGTGGGGCGGCTGGCCACGCAGTCCAAGGGGCACGCATCATCGCTATACCTCTGGGGCTATTACATGGGCTCCAGCGTACTGGGGGCCGGGGCGGGCTGGTTCTGGTCGCGCTGGGGCTGGACGGGCGTCGGCTTCGTGGCCTTGGCTGTGCTGGCGCTGGTCATCGTGCTGGCCTTGCGCGTTCAGTGGCTGGCCGGGGTTGCGGCCGCGAATCGAGCCGCTTCTTGATGCCGTCTTGATATCGGCAAGGCCAATCTCTACCCGTTCTTGACGGGTGAATTCCTACAGTTCCTCCATCGCAATCAAGCCGCGTGAACGGCTTGTGGGAGGAATGAAATGACCATCACCTGGATTGAAGCCCTGGCCGCCCTGACGGCGCTGGGGCTGTTTGCCTATTTGGGCTATGCGCTGCTGCGCCCCGAGAAATTCTGAAGGGGCCGCCATGCAAGTGCTGCAAGACCTGATTTTTGTGAGCCTGACAGTGGTCTGCTTTGTCGGACTGCTGGGCTTTGTGCGCGCCCTGGCGCGTCTCTGAAAGGGGTGGATCATGTGGTTACCCTGGATGGAATTTGCCGCCGTGCTGACGGCGGCGACCTTGCTGACGATTCCCATGGGCCAATGGCTGGCACGCTGCTTTACCAGCGAGCGTCATGGCTGGCTGGAGCGCCTGAGCTACCGGGTCATGGGCGTGAACCCGCAGGAGCGCATGGGCTGGCAGCGCTATGGCGCCGCTATGGTGCTGAGCAATGCGCTGATGATGCTGCTGGGTTATCTGCTGCTGCGTCTGCAGGGCGCACTGCCGCTGAACCCGCTGGAGATCGCGGCGCAGGCGCCCGAACTGGCCTTCAACACCGCAGCCTCCTTCATCACCAATACCAACTGGCAGGCCTACTCGGGTGAGAACAGCCTGAGCAATGCGACGCAGATGGTGGTCATCACCTTTCTGATGTTTGCCGGTGCCACCACGGGTGTTGCTGCCGGTGCCGGCTTTGTGCGCGGCCTGGCGCGGTCAAGCGCACAGGATATTGGCAACTTCTGGGTCGACTTCGTGCGCGTGTTCTGGCGCGTGCTGCTGCCGCTGTCCTTCATCATGGCCCTGGTCTATGTCTGGCAGGGCATTCCGCAGACTATGCACACCGACGCGGTGGCGACGACGCTCGAAGGGGGCCGTCAGCAGCTGCTGATGGGGCCGGTGGCCAGCCTGGAAAGCATCAAGCATCTGGGCACGAATGGCGGTGGCTTCTTCGGCATGAATGCAGCCCACCCCTTCGAGAACCCGACGCCGCTGACCAACCTGCTGCACATCCTCTCGATGCTGCTGATCCCGGCCGGCATGACCTATGCCTTTGGCTCCATGCTGCTGCGGCGCAAGCAGGGCTGGGTGCTGTTTGCTGCCTGCATGGTGATGTTTGTCGGCTTTCTGAGCCTGGTTTTCGTGGCCGAGCAAAACGGCAGCCAGCTGCTGGCGCGCGCCGGAGCCGATCAGCAATACAGCCTGAGCCAGAGCGGCGGCAATATGGAGGGCAAGGAGCTGCGCTTCGGCATTGCCGATACAGCCTTGTTCGTGGCCACCACGACAGCGGCCACCACGGGCTCGGTCAATGCCATGCATGATTCGCTGACGCCGCTGGGCTCCATCACGCCGCTGGCGCAGATGATGCTCAACTGCGTCTTCGGCGGCGACGGCGTGGGACTGATCAACCTGATTCAGTACGCCATCCTCACGGTGTTTCTGGCCGGCATGATGATTGGGCGTACCCCTGAATTCCTGGGCAAGAAGATCGAGGTGCGCGAGATCAAGCTGGTCATGCTTGCGGTACTGGTGCCGCCGGCCTGCATTCTGGGCTTCACGGCGCTGGCCGCGCTCTGGCCGGATGCCGCAGCCAGTCTCAACAACCGCGGCCCGCATGGCTTCTCGGAGATTCTCTACGCCTATGCCTCGGCGACGGCCAACAACGGCTCGGCTTTTGCAGGGCTCAATGCCAACACGCCGTTCTTCAACACCACCACGGGCCTGGCCATGCTGGCGGGGCGCTTTCTGACGCTTGTGCCCATGCTGGCCGTGGCTGGCAGCCTGGCGGCCAAGGCCACCGTGCCTCCGGGTCCGGGCACTTTCCCCACGGCCACGCCGTTGTTCATGGGCCTGCTGGTGTTTGTGGTGCTGGTGGTGGGTGGGTTGACCTTTTTGCCGGCGATGGCTCTGGGGCCCGTGATCGAGCACCTGCAAATGCTGGTGGGTCAGCTCTACGCCTGACGCCTTCTTCCAATTGATGCCAATGGTCTGCAGTCCATGCACGGCTGCAGACCAGGGAGCAAATCATGAAAACATCGACTCAAACTCTTTGCGCTTCAGTGCTGCCAAGCCATGCACAAGCGCAGCCCGAGGCGCAATCCGCCTCCTGGCCACATCTGCTGGGCTCCAGCGTGCGCGCCGCCCTGCTGGTGATGGCGGTCTCCGGCATTGCCTATCCCTTGCTGACCACGGGTGTGGCGCAGGCACTGTTCCCGCATGCAGCCAATGGCAGCCTGATCGAACGCCAGGGCCGGATCGTGGGCTCGGCCCTGATCGGTCAGCAATTCACCGGGCCGCAGTACTTCCATGGCCGTCCCAGCGCCACAGTCGCTCCCGATCCGAGTCAGGAGGGGGCAAACATTGCGGCTCCCTACAACGCCGGCCTGTCCGGTGCCAGCAACCAGGGGGCCACGCACAAGGACTTGTCCGAAGCCGTGGCGCAGCGTGTCGCACAGTACCGCGCCGATAACGGTCTGGCCGCAGACCTGGCGGTGCCGGTGGATGCGGTCACTGCGTCGGCATCGGGCCTGGACCCGCATATCTCTATGGCCAATGCACTGCTGCAACTGCCGCGTGTGGCGAGGGCGCGAGGGCTCTCGCCAGACCAGGTGCAGCCATTGCTGGCGCAGAAAACAGAGCAGCGCACGCTGGGCTTGCTGGGCGAGCCGCGCGTGAATGTGCTGCAGCTCAATCTGGCGCTGGACGCCTTGCAGCCCGCCACCAGCGCAGTGAAGGAGTAAGCCATGAGCACCAAGAAAATGACGGCAGGTCGCAGCCTGCTTGATGCCAAGCTGGCGAAATCGGCTCTGTGGGATGCGGTGCGCAAACTCTCGCCGCGTACGCAGTGGGCCAACCCTGTGATGTTTGTGGTGTATCTGGGTGCGATTCTGAGCACTCTGTTGTGGTGGCAGAGCCTGATGGAGCCGGGCAGCGAGAACAGCGGCTTTGTCCTGGCGATTGCGCTGTGGCTGTGGTTCACCGTGCTGTTTGCCAACTTTGCCGAAGCATTGGCCGAGGGCCGCAGCCGCGCCCAGGCCGCCAGCCTGCGTGGCATGAAGCGCGATACGGTGGCCAAGCTGCTGCAGCAACCGCATTTCGGCAGCTCATGGATTCCCATGCGCGCCAGCGAACTGCGCAAGGGCGTGGTCATCTTCGTGGAAGCCGGCGACACGATTGCGCTTGACGGCACGGTGATAGAAGGCGTTGCTTCGGTGGACGAAAGCGCGATCACCGGCGAATCAGCACCCGTGATCCGCGAGGCCGGAGGCGACTTCTCGTCGGTGACCGGCGGCACGCGCGTGCTGTCGGACTGGCTGGTGGTGGAAGTCACGGTCAATCCTGGCGAGTCGTTTCTGGATCGCATGATCTCCATGGTCGAATCGGCCAAGCGCCAGAAGACACCCAATGAGCTGGCGTTGACGATTTTGCTCGTGGGGCTGACGCTGGTCTTTTTGCTGGTCATCGTCACGCTGTGGCCCTTCTCGGCCTTTGCGGTGTCACAGGCCGGAACGGGCTCGGTGGTCGGTATTGCCGTGCTGATTGCGCTGCTGGTCTGCCTGATTCCGACCACGATTGGCGGCCTGCTGTCGGCCATCGGTGTGGCCGGCATGAGCCGCATGATGCAGGCCAATGTCATTGCGACTTCGGGCCGGGCCGTTGAGGCTGCCGGCGATGTGGACGTGCTGCTGCTGGACAAGACCGGCACCATTACCCTGGGCAACCGCCAGGCCTGCGAGTTTCTGCCGGCCCCCGGAACGAGCGCCGCGCAGCTGGCCGAAGCCGCACAGCTCTCGTCTCTGGCAGATGAAACACCTGAAGGCCGCAGCGTGGTGGCTCTGGCCAAGGAGCGCCATGGCCTGCCCGATCGCAGCAGTGCGGATTTTCCGGGCGAGTTCGTACCCTTTACCGCTCAGACGCGTATGAGCGGGGTGGATCTGCAGAGCCCGCAAGGCTTGCGCAGCTTGCGCAAGGGCGCCGCCGATGCCGTGCGCCGACATGTCGAGGCGCTGGGAGGCAGCTTCCCGGCTCAGGTACAACTGTCCGTGGACAACGTCTCGCGCAAGGGCAGCACGCCTTTGGTGGTGGCCGATGGCGCCAAGGTTCTGGGTGTGATCGAACTCAAGGACATCGTCAAGCCGGGCATGCGCGAGCGCTTTGCCGAGCTGCGCCGCATGGGCATAAAGACGGTGATGGTGACGGGCGACAACCCGCTGACGGCTGCCGCCATTGCCGCAGAGGCAGGGGTGGATGATTACCTGGCCGAAGCCAGGCCCGAAGACAAGCTGCAGCTGATCCGCTCGCACCAGGCGGCGGGCCGCCTGGTGGCCATGACGGGGGACGGCACCAACGATGCTCCGGCCCTGGCTCAGGCCGATGTGGCCGTGGCCATGAACAGCGGCACCCAGGCTGCCAAAGAGGCCGGCAATATGGTGGACCTGGACTCCAACCCCACCAAGCTGATCGAGGTGGTGGAAACCGGCAAGCAGATGCTGATGACGCGCGGTGCGTTGACCACCTTCAGCATTGCCAATGATGTGGCCAAGTATTTCGCCATCATTCCTGCCGCCTTTGTGGGCACTTATCCGCAACTGGCCTCGCTCAACGTGATGCAGCTGCACAGCGCCGATTCCGCCATCCTGAGCGCCGTGATCTTCAACGCACTGATCATCATCGCCCTGGTGCCGCTGGCCTTGCGTGGCGTGCAGTATCGCGCCGTGGGTGCGGCCCTGCTGCTGCGCCGAAACCTGCTGATCTACGGCCTGGGCGGGCTGATCGTGCCGTTTGTTGGCATCAAGCTCATCGACATGCTGCTGGCCGTTCTGGGCCTCGTCTAAGTCATATCCAGGCCTTGCTTTCTCGTTTCTCGGGCTTGTCCGCGTTCTCTGCGGGCGCGGCAAGTCTGATCTGTTTGCTTCACCATCATGCGTCTCTCTCATCCTCAAAAACCATTTCACGCCTCGCGCTCCCGGGTCATCGGCTCTGCGTTGCTGATGATTGCCTTGAGCTGTGCAAAACCCTCTGCTGCCGAGGAAACAAAAGCGCAATCTGCTTTTGAAAGCTCAGCCACTGTGCAGGCTGACAGCAAGTCTTCCCTGACCGGCTCGCTGAGCCTGATCAGTGACTACCGCTTTCGCGGCATCTCGCAGACCTGGCAAGGTGCGGCCGTGCAGGGCGCAGTGGAACTGGCCTTGCCCAAGGGCTTTTATCTGGGCACGTCGCTGTCCAATGTCTCTACCAACAGCTACGGCCGGGGCCAGGGGCTGGAGCACGATATCTATGGTGGCTGGCGCGGCGAGCTCGTACCTGACTGGTTGCTGGATGCCGGGCTTTTGCAGTACCGCTATCCCGGCGCACGCCTGGGCGCAAGCGATGGCAGCAGCAAACGCTTTGGCACCACCGAGCTCTATCTGGGGGCGACTCATGGTGGTCTGAGCATCAAATGGTCCGTGGCACTGACGCCTTATTTCGGCCTGGGCGAGAGTACCGCCGGCTCGGCGTTCGCCACTGCGCTGCAGCCTGCAGGCAGCAGTCGCGGCAGCCAGTATCTGGATCTGAACTATCAGCATCCGCTGGGCGATCTCGCCACCTTGGGCCTGCATGGCGGCTATACCTGGGTGCGCAATTACAGCGATGTTTCCTATGCCGACTGGCGCATCTCGCTATCCAGGGCCTGGGGGCCGTGGACTGCATCGCTTGCGTACGCGGGTACCTCGGCCGATGCCCGCTACTACAGCGCCGTCAACAGTCGTGGCCAATGGCGTGATCTGGCACGCAGCGGCTGGCTGCTGGGCCTGAGTGCCGGGTTCTGACCGGACTTGAGTGATACGCTGATCGCCTGATGCCTTCATCCACACCATCATCCGCCGCGCAGCGCCCCGACCCCGACGCGCTGGTCGCTCAACTGCAGGCAGATCGGCAGCGCGCCCATCTCGGCAAGCTGCGCATCTACTTTGGCTCCAATGCCGGAGTGGGCAAGACCTATTCCATGCTGGCGGCTGCGCAGCGCGAGCGGCAGGCAGGGCGCAAGGTTCTGGTGGGGCTGGTGGAGACGCATGGCCGCGCCGAGACCGAGCAGCAGCTGCACGACCTGGAGCTGCTGCCGCGGCGCACGCTGGTCTACCAGGGCAGGCAGCTGGACGAGTTCGACCTCGATGTAGCTCTGGCACGCCGCCCGGAGGTGCTGCTGCTCGACGAGCTGGCACACAGCAATGTGAGCGGCTCGCGCCATCCCAAGCGCTGGCAGGATGTGCAGGAGCTGCTGGAGGCGGGTATCGAGGTGTGGACCACGCTCAACGTTCAGCATCTGGAAAGCCTGAACGATGTGGTGGGCGGCATTGTGGGCATACAGGTCCATGAGACCGTTCCCGACCATATCTTTGACGATGCCGACGAGGTCATCGTGGTCGACATCCCGCCAGAGGAACTGCTCAAGCGCCTCAAGTCGGGCAAGGTCTACCCGCTGGAGCAGGCCGAGCGGGCCTCGCGCAATTTCTTTCGCCAGGGCAATTTGCTGGCGCTGCGCGAGCTGGCCTTGCGCCGCACGGCCGATCGTGTCGATGAAGACATGCGCGACTACCGCCGCGAGCGCTCCATCGGCGATGTCTGGCCCACGCGCGAGCGCCTGCTGGTGGGCGTGGGCGGCCGCGCCGGTGACGATGCCCTGGTGCGCCAGGTGGCACGCCTGGCAAGGCGGCTGGAGGCCGACTGGGTGGTGGTCTATGTGGATGCGCCGGAGCGCCAGCATCGGCCTCGGGCAGCGCAGGAGGCCGTGCTCAAGACCCTGGCGCTGGCTGCGCGTCTGGGCGCGGAAACGGCCACCATCCCCGGTGCCCATGTGGCCCAGGCTCTGGTGGACTTTGCGCGTGAGCGCAATGCCAGTCATCTGGTGCTGGCGCGTGTGCATGAACCTTTGAGCCGCTGGCTGCGCTGGCGTGCCTCCAGCCTGTCCGAACAGATCGCTGCGCTGGATCCAGGCCTGGACGTGCTGCTGCTGTCCGTCAAGCAAAGCAAGAATGACAGCACCTTGCGATTGCCGGCGGCGCGTGAAAAGAACATTCCGTGGAAGGGCTATGCGGGTGTGACCCTGGCTTGCCTGGCCGCTACAGCGGTGGCAGAGCTGCTGCTGCGAGTGTTCGACCCGGCCAATGTGGTCATGCTTTTCCTGCTGGTGGTGGTGCTGTCAGCCGTGCGCTGGGGACGCGGCCCCGGAGCATGGGCGGCCCTGCTGTCGGTGCTGCTGTTCGATTTCTACTTTGTGCCGCCGCGCAACTCCTTCAGCGTCAACGATACGCAATACCTGTTCACCTTCAGCCTGATGCTGGGTGTGGCCCTGGTCTGCGGCCAGCTGACGGCGCGGCTGCGCCACGAGGCGCGCGTGGCAGCAGAGCGCGAAAGGCGGGCCGGCGCGCTGGCCAGGCTGGCGCGTGACCTGTCGGGTGCGCTGACGCAGGAGCAGGTCACGCAGATCGCGCTGACCACGATTTCAGGCGTTTTCGATGCCCAGACCGGGCTGCTGGTGCCCGATGCCGATGAGCGCTTGCAGCTGGCGCCTGGCAGCGAAGCTCAGATCGACACCAGCGTGGGTCGCTGGAGCATGGAGCATGGCCAGATGGCCGGCCATGGAACCGATACCCTGGCAGCTGCGCCGGCACTTTATGTGCCACTGATGGCGCCCGTGCGCTCGCGCGGCGTGCTGGTACTACAGTTGCGTGCGCCGCAACGATTGCGAGTGCCAGAGGAGCGCCGTCTGCTTGAAGCCTGTGCCAGCCAGATTGCCCTGGCATTGGAGCGTGTGCATTTTGTGGAGGTGGCGCAGCAGACCCAGATCGCCATGGAGGGCGAGCGCATGCGCAACACCTTGCTCTCGGCCGTCTCGCATGATCTGCGCACGCCGCTGACGGGCATCCTGGGCGCGGCCCAGGCGGCCTTGCCACATGCGCCGCAGGGGCCGGCGCATCACATGCTGGTTCAGATCCGCAATCAGGCGCAGGCGCTGCAGCAACTGGTGGACAACCTGCTGGCCATGGCGCGTCTGCAGCAAGGCGGCGTGCAGCTCAAGCGCGAATGGCTGCCGGTGGACGAACTGGTGGGCAGCGCGCTGGCGCAGATGCGCGAGCGACTGGCCGCTCATGCGCTGCAGACCTCGCTGCCGGCCGATCTGCCCTTGCTGCAGCTCGATGCCGTGCTGATGGAGCGTGTGCTGGTCAATCTGCTGGACAACGCCATCAAGTACACGCCCGAAGGCACGACGATCACCGTGGCAGCCAGCGTGGCCGACGGCGACTGCGTGCTGAGCGTGCAGGACGCGGGGCCGGGCCTGCCCGTGCATCTGTCTGCTGAGCAACTGTTCGAGCCGTTCACGCGTGGGCAGGCGGAGAGTGCCGTGTTCGGCATGGGGCTCGGCCTGGCGCTGGCTCAGCGCATCGTGCAAGCCCATGGCGGCAGATTGCGGGTTGCACAGGCAGAGCCCGGGCCGGGCACCATTTTCAGCGTACACCTGCCTGTGCCCGAGCAGCCGGCCATGGACGAATGAGCCGACAATCCCGTGCATCACATGCAAATCCGAACATGACAAGCGCCGCACCCCGCATTTTGCTGATTGAAGACGACGCCAGCATCCGCCGCTTTGTGCGCCTGGCATTGGAGGACGAAGGCTGGCAGGTGTTCGAGTCAGAAACCGCCAGGCGCGGCCTGATCGAGGCCGCCAGCCGCCAGCCCGACGCCGTGGTGCTGGACCTGGGGCTGCCCGATGCCGATGGCAAGACCGTGATTGCCGAGTTGCGCGCCTGGAGCCAGTTGCCGATTCTTGTCCTGTCCGCGCGCGAGCGGGAAGAGGACAAGGTGGCGGCGCTGGACGCCGGGGCCGATGACTACCTGACCAAGCCCTTTGGCGTGCCCGAGCTGCTGGCCAGGCTGCGCGTGATGCTGCGCCGCCGCCAGCAGGCGTCGGCGTCAGACAAGCCCGGCAGCTGTGCGCGTTTCGGCGCGGTGGTGGTGGATCTGGCGGCGCACGATGTCAGGCGCGACGGAGTGGCCGTGCACCTGACGCCCATAGAGTTCCGCCTGCTGGCGGCCCTGATTGCCGGCCATGGCAAGGTGCTGACCCACCGCCAGCTGTTGCTGCAGGTCTGGGGCGCTGAATATCTGGACCGCCCCCACTATCTGCGCGTGCACATGGCCAATCTGCGCCAGAAGATAGAGCTCGATCCGGCCCAGCCCCGGCATCTGGTAACCGAGTTGCAAGTCGGTTATCGCTTGGTGGGCCTCGAAGGCTGATTCCTTTATAATCGCCGTCCATCCGAGGAGCGTTGCAGCGTTCCCCCGGCCAGCCATGAGCTGGTCTGCGCGGGGCGTGAGGCTCGGATTTCATCCCGCAACGACGCTCGCCCACGCTTTCTGTGCGGTGAGCCGGTTTATTCCCCCTCTGCTGCAGAACGTGGTTTTTCATTCAAGATTTGGAGAAAACCATGAACGCTGCCGTGCGCTTCAACCCCGCTGATTCGGCCATTACCGATATTTCCCTGGCTGCCTGGGGCCGCAAGGAAATCAGGATCGCCGAAACCGAAATGCCCGGTCTGATGGCTGTGCGTGAAGAGTTCGCCGCTGCCCAGCCCCTGAAGGGCGCGCGCATCACGGGCTCGCTGCACATGACCATCCAGACCGCCGTGCTGATCGAGACGCTGACGGCACTGGGCGCACAAGTGCGCTGGGCCTCGTGCAACATCTTCTCGACCCAGGATCACGCAGCTGCCGCCATCGCCGAAACCGGCGTGCCTGTCTACGCCATCAAGGGCGAGTCGCTGGAAGACTACTGGAACTACACCCACTCCATCTTTGAATTCGGCGCTGCCGGCACCGAAGGCGAAGGCCCCAACATGATCCTGGACGACGGCGGCGACGCCACCATGCTCATGCACCTGGGCAAGCGCGCCGAGAAGGACCTGTCCGTGCTGGCCAACCCCGGTTCGGAAGAAGAACGCATCGTCTTCGCCGCCATCAAGGCCAAGCTGGCCGTGGACCCCACCTGGTACAGCCGCAAGTCGGCCCAGATCATGGGCGTGACCGAAGAGACCACCACCGGCGTGCACCGCCTCAACGAAATGTCGGCCAAGGGCACGCTGCTGTTCCGCGCCATCAACGTCAACGACTCGGTGACCAAGTCCAAGTTCGACAACCTGTACGGCTGCCGCGAATCGCTGGTGGACGGCATCAAGCGCGCCACCGACGTGATGATCGCCGGCAAGGTGGCCTGCGTGGCCGGCTATGGCGACGTGGGCAAGGGCTCGGCCCAGGCGCTGCGCGCACTGTCGGCCCAGGTCTGGGTGACCGAGATCGACCCCATCAACGCCCTGCAGGCCGCGATGGAAGGCTACAAGGTCGTGACCATGGAATACGCTGCCGACAAGGCCGATATCTTCGTGACCACCACCGGCAACAAGGACATCATCCGTCACGAGCACATGGTTGCCATGAAGGATCAGGCCATCGTCTGCAACATCGGTCACTTCGACAACGAAATCGATGTGGCTTCGATCGAGAAGTACAAGTGGGAAGAAGTGAAGCCCCAGGTGGATCAGATCGAGTTCCCCGACGGCAAGAAGATCACCTTGCTGGCCAAGGGCCGTCTGGTGAACCTGGGCTGCGCCACCGGCCACCCCAGCTTTGTGATGTCCAACTCCTTCGCCAACCAGACCCTGGCGCAGATCGAGCTGTTCACCCGCCCCGACGCCTACGAAGTGGGCAAGGTTTATGTGCTGCCCAAGATCCTGGACGAAAAGGTCGCCCGCCTGCACCTGAAGAAGGTCGGCGCCATGCTGACCGAACTGAGCGACGAGCAGGCCGCTTATATCGGCGTGAGCAAGCAAGGCCCTTACAAGCCTGAAACGTATCGCTATTAACTCCCCCTTAGGCGCTTTGCGCCTTCCCCCTCTCTGGCTTCGCCGGAGGGGGACGACAGCCTCGCTGGGGCAGTCCTCGCTGCGAGGCGGCTCTTGCTCGCTGTCCCTTGTTTGGTGTGCGCCAGTATTGAGGCTGTGTTGATTTATTTGATAGCTTCTTGCGCTTGTCGTATCTTGATTTCAGATGAATTTCTGTCTGAAATTAAGACAGGGTAAGCGCAGGCAGCTATAAAAAAACAGATTATCTTGCCTGCAGCGTATGGCTGCGGTTGATTTCAAAGGAAGCGACGCTATGCGCGCAGATGTTTTTTTGGTTGAAGCAGGTCATGCTGCCACCCGTTCCCAGGCCCAGCGCCTGATTGCCTCGGGTGTGGAGTGGCGCCTGACGCCGCTGGCGCCATGGAAGAAAGTGGCCAAGAACGGCGATGACATTCCTGCCGGTGCCGAGCTGCAGTTGCTGGACGCCGCCGAGGCCAAATACATCTCGCGCGGCGGGCTCAAGCTCGAGGGCGCGCTGGCCGCGACCGGCCTCAGCGTCAAGGGCTTGCGCTGCCTGGACGTGGGGCAGAGCACGGGCGGCTTCACCGATTGCCTGCTGCAGGCCGGTGCGACCCAGGTCATCGGCCTCGACGTGGGCCACGGCCAGCTGCACGAGCGCCTGAAAAATGACGAACGCGTGGTCTGCGTCGAGGGCTTCAACGCCCGCGCGCTGACGCCCGAGCTGCTGGAGAAGGCTTGCGACGAGGCGCTGTGCGAAGTCATCGAGGAAGAAGAGGACAACGACACCCAGCCCATCGCTCCCTATGCCTGGATGCGCAACGGCGGTCAGGTCGATGAAGACTATGACGACAGCGACGATGCCAAGGAACAGGATGTCGAGAGCTTCAAGGCCGAGCGCGCCGCCAAGGCCAAGGCCCGGGCCGAAGGTCTGGCTCCGGTGGAGTTGCGCCGCAAGCCCGGCACCGAAAATATCGACATCAGCCCGGCTTTCGATTTCGTGACCGGCGATCTGTCCTTCATCTCGCTGACCCTGGTGCTGCCTGCCGTGGTACAGCTGCTCAAGCCCCATGGCCAGCTGCTGATGCTGGTCAAGCCCCAGTTCGAGCTGCAGCCCGGCCAGATCGGCAAGGGCGGCATCGTGCGCGACACGGCCTTGTACGCCGAGGTCGAAAAACGCATTCGCGACTGCCTCGGAGATCTGGGGCTGAGCGTCAAGCAGTGGCTGGACTCGTCCATTGAAGGCGGCGACGGCAATCACGAATTCTTTGTCTGGGCGCAGCAGGGCGCCGAAGTCAAGGCTCCGGCCCCCGCTGCTGCCGACGAGGCCGCTGCG
Source organism: Comamonas sp. F1-6 (assembly GCF_039581415.1). Lineage (NCBI taxonomy): Bacteria > Pseudomonadati > Pseudomonadota > Betaproteobacteria > Burkholderiales > Comamonadaceae > Comamonas > Comamonas sp. F1-6. The sequence continues at coordinate 78,404 of NZ_JBCPWN010000012.1, read as the reverse complement.
GCCAGGCCGGCCGTCAAGGCAGCCGCCAAGCGCCCTTCGCGTGCCGATATCAAGGCCCAGCGCGCCAAGCAGGAGCTGTATGAAGACCCCGAGGTGGCCAGCTTCGGCCAACCCGGCCCGGCCCGCAGCAAGCAGAAAAAGCGCAACGAACGTTGAGCGTTGAGTAAAAAGCGTGGCGGGTGCCGAGCCTTCTACGCCCGCACATGATCCAGGATTCAGAGACATAGACCGCCATGAGCTTTCCCGTCAGCTTCGAGTTTTTCCCCACCAAGACGCCCGAGGGCGCTGCCAAGCATGTGGGCGTGCGCCAGGCCCTGTATGCGCGCAAGCCCGAGTTCTGCTCCGTGACCTATGGCGCGGGCGGCTCCACTCAGGCCGGCACCTTCACCATGGTGCGCGACATTCAGAACGAGGGTGTGGGCGCGGCCTCGCACTTCTCCTGCATCGGCGCCACGCATGAAAAAGTGCGCGCCGAGCTGAACGAACTCAAGGCCATGGGCGTCAAGCGCATCGTCGCCTTGCGCGGCGACCTGCCCAGCGGCTACGGCCTGGGCGGCGAGTTCCAGTACGCCAGCGATCTGGTGGCTTTCGTGCGCCAGGAGTTCGGCGACTGGTTTCACATCGAAGTGGCCGCCTATCCCGAAACTCACCCCCAAGCAAAGTCCCCTCGCAGCGATCTGGACGCATTTGTTGCTAAAGTGCGCTCTGGTGCAGATTCCGCCATCACGCAATACTTCTACAATGCCGACGCATACATGCGCTTTGTCGATGAGGTGAGGGCCCTGGGGCTCGACGTGCCGGTCGTGCCAGGAATCATGCCTATTACCAGCTCTACGCAGCTGATGCGCTTCTCGGATGCATGTGGTGCCGAGATTCCGCGCTGGATTCGTCTGCGTCTGCAGGCGTTCGGAGATGACACCGCTTCCATTCGTGCGTTCGGTCTGGATGTCGTGACTCATCTATGCGAGCAGTTGCGCAGCCAGGGTGCTCCCGGGCTGCACTTCTATACGATGAACCAGAGCGTCGCCACTCTGGAGATCTGCGACCGTCTGGGCCTGTAAGCCAAAAGCTTGCCGGCCGCGAGGCGGCCGGTCTTGGGCGGCTCTCACTTGAGCTTTCAAGGAGATTGCGCCCGTGCAACCGAAATTTTGGCGCTTGCGTTGTTGTCAGTGGATAGGTCTTGCCGTCGTCACCGCGACCATGGCCGGCTGTGCTCCGCTGCAGGAAAAGTCCGAGGAACAGCCCCCCGTCGTTCAGAGCCAGCCTCGAAAAAAGGGCGCGCAGCCCACGGTCTCCGGCCCCCTGCTGCCCGACGCCTATGCGCGCAGCAACTATCGCGACAAAGGCCTGGGCGTCAAGGCCAACAAGCCTGCGGATGCCGACAAGGCAGACCTGCCCGAAGACAGCAGCAAGTACGAGCTGAGCCCTCCGCGAGAAAGCGACCAGGAGGGCCTGGCCTCCTGGTATGGCGGGCAGTTCCACGGCCGCAAGACGGCCAGCGGCGAGCGCTTTGACAGCATGGACATGACGGCAGCGCACAAGACCCTGCCTTTCGGAACGCGCGTTTGCGTGCGCAGCTCCGTGACCGGCAAGAGCGTGGTGGTGCGTATCAATGACCGCGGCCCCTTTGCGCCAGGTCGCATCATCGACCTGAGCAAGGCCGCGGCCCAGGAGCTGGGCATGCTGGGCCTGGGCATCAAGCCCGTGGAGCTGTGGCAGCTGGACGCCGATGAGGACGAGTGCCCGGCCACGCTCAATGCTTCGGGCAAGAAGCGCCATCCCAGTGTGGCGCAGGGCGCTTCCGCCTCCAAGACGCGCGCGGCGTCCGCGAATCAGCCCGCGCGCAAGGTCTCCCAGACCGCCAAGCGCAAGCGCTGAATCATTGTTGCTGTTGAAGGGGGGCTGCCAGTGAAGCTGGCGCGCCCGGACTGCAGAGGGCCGGCAAGGGCCGGCCTACAGCCGCGCAGTTAGCCGCCAGACTCCAGCGTAAAGCCTGCATTGCTGTCCTGACCCAGCAGCTTGACCAGCTGCGGCATGGCGGGCTTGAGCTGATCCTTGAGATTAAACGGCGGGTTGATCAGAAACATGCCGCTGGCAGGCAGGCCGCCGCGTTCTGAGGTCTTGTTGCTCTTGACCGTGAGCGTTGCATGCAGCCAGCTCTTGCCGGCCTTGGTTGCCATGGTCTTGAGCCGCTTGGGCAGATCGTGGGCCTCGGGGCGCGGGATGATGGGGTACCAGACGGCGTAAGTGCCTGTGGGAAAGCGCTTGAGACCGTCCGCCGCCATGTCCAGCACGCGGCCGTAGTCGGTCTTCAATTCGTAGCTCGGATCGCAGAGCAGCAAGGCGCGGCGCGATGGCGGAGGCAGGAATTTCTTCACGCCTTCGAAACCATCCTCGTGCAGGATGGCGACCTGGCGCCTGACTTCCAGCTGGGCCATGTTGCCGGTCAGAGAGCGCATGTCCGTGGGGTGCAGTTCAAAGGCCTTGAGACGGTCATGACCGCGCAGCAGCGCCTGGGTGATGAAGGGCGAGCCGGGATAGTTGCGGATGGCATTGCCCTGGTTGAAGCGACGCACCATCTGAAGATAGTCCTGCAGCACCGGGGCCAGCTCGGCCTCCTTGGCGGCAGCCAAGCGCAGCACGCCTTCCTCGGCCTCGCCGCTCTTGCTGGCGTAGTCGCCGTCCAGGCGGTACAGGCCGGCGCCGCCGTGGGTGTCGAGCACCGTCAGCGCAGCCTCTTTTTGCGTGAGGTATTGCACGGTGGCAATCAGAACGGTGTGCTTGAGCACATCGGCGTGATTGCCTGCATGGAAGGCGTGGCGGTAACTGAACATAGAAATGGATGGTAACCAGCAGGGCAAGAGGGGAACAGCACTTTTTACCCTGTGGTCTTTAAAGGCTGTCGGCGCCTGGATGCAGAGGGAGAAACAGGCACTAGGGGCTGTTTCACAACAGGCTGCTGCACGAAAACACGCAGATTCTGGCGTTTTTGTATAATGGCGGGCTTCGCAGCGATTTTATGGTTCCCGCGGCGAAGGCTTGGGCCAAGTTTAAATTGGTCCGAGTAACCCCGCCTAAGAGGCTTCCTTTAAAAGACCTGTCTTTTTCAAGAAGAAGCACCGACCGCGGAAAAGGGACCGCCAAACCTTCTTGAAAGAGAAAACTCATGTCTACATTCAGCGCAAAGCCCGCTGAGGTGCAACACGAGTGGTTTGTGATTGACGCCACCGATAAGGTGCTCGGACGTGTCGCCAGCGAAGTGGCACTCCGTCTGCGCGGCAAGCACAAGGCCATTTACACACCTCACGTTGACACCGGTGACTACATCGTCATCATCAACGCCTCCAAGCTCAAGGTCACTGGTACCAAGAACCTGGACAAGGTGTACTACCGTCACTCCGGTTTCCCCGGCGGCATCACTGCCACCAACTTCCGCGACCTGCAAGCCAAGTTCCCTGGCCGTGCTCTCGAGAAGGCCGTCAAGGGCATGCTGCCCAAGGGTCCTCTGGGCTACGCCATGATCAAGAAGCTGAAGGTTTACGGCGGTGCTGAGCACCCCCATACCGCACAGCAGCCTAAGGCTCTGGAAATCTAAGGAGACCTAGATGATTGGTGATTGGAACAATGGCACAGGCCGTCGCAAGTCCAGCGTCGCTCGCGTGTTTCTGAAGAAGGGCTCCGGCAAGATTACTGTGAATGGCAAGGACATTCAGCAGTACTTTGGTCGCGAAACCTCCATCATGATCGCAAAGCAACCCCTGGTTCTGACTGAGAACCTGGAGACTTTCGACATTCAAGTGAACGTCCATGGCGGCGGCGAATCCGGTCAAGCCGGTGCAACCCGTCACGGCATCACCCGTGCCCTGATCGACTATGACGCAGCTCTGAAGCCTGCACTGAGCCAAGCCGGCTTCGTGACTCGCGACGCTCGTGAAGTCGAACGTAAGAAGGTCGGTCTGCACTCCGCACGCCGCGCCAAGCAGTTCTCGAAGCGTTAATCCGTTTCCCCTGCAGAAAGGGCTCTTCGGAGTCCTTTCACGAAAAAACCGCCTCGAATGCAAGTTCCTGGCGGTTTTTTCATGGGCGGCTTGCGCCTTGTCCAGCGCTTGCGCAAAGCCCCCACTTGCACTGGCGACAAAGAGATACGGCCGGTATTCCCGAGCCCCTTGCTGTACCATTTCAGGCAATTAAGAAACTACGGAGTAATGCCATGAGCGCCGTTGCTGAAACCACGACCACCGAAATGCCTTCCCCCATCGTCTTCACCGACAGCGCTGCTGCCAAGGTGGCCGACCTGATTGCCGAAGAAGGCAATCCCGATCTGAAGCTGCGCGTTTTTGTGCAAGGTGGTGGCTGCTCCGGTTTTCAGTACGGTTTCACCTTCGACGAGATCACCAACGACGACGACACCACCATGACCAAGAACGGTGTCTCGCTGCTGATCGACTCCATGAGCTATCAATACCTGGTGGGCGCCGAGATCGACTACAAGGAAGACCTGCAAGGCGCTCAGTTCGTGATCAAGAACCCCAATGCCTCGACCACCTGCGGCTGTGGCTCCAGCTTCTCGGTCTGAGTAAAATGATTGTTTGCGCACCGGCCGCTCTGGTCTGGCGTTCGCATATTGCTTAAGCCGCTGCTTGTCAGCGGCTTTTTTGTTGCCTTGCCGCCTCGTTCCGGAGCTGCCCATGGGTGAGATGCCCACCGCGCACCATAGTGCCCCCCATAAAGAAAGACTGCTGTGGCTGGTGGCCATAGGCTTTTTCATGCAGTCGCTGGACGCGACCATTCTCAACACGGCGTTGCCGGCCATGGCGACCGAGCTGGGCGAGAGCCCGATGAAGATGCAGTCCGTCATCGTGGCCTATGCGCTGACCACGGCCATGCTGATCCCGGCCACGGGCTGGGTGGCCGACCGCTTTGGCACGCGGCGCGTCTACGGCTGGGCGATAGGCCTGTTTGTGCTGGGCTCGGTGTTGTGCGCACTCTCGCCCAGTCTGCCGTTTCTGATCGCGGCACGCGTGGTGCAGGGCGTGGGCGGCGCCATGATGCTGCCCGTGGGGCGGCTGGCCGTGCTGCGTACCTATCCGCGTGGTGAGTTCATTCGTGCCATGAGCTTCATCGCCATTCCGGGCCAGGTCGGGCCGTTGCTGGGGCCTACCCTGGGCGGCTGGATGGTGGAGTACGCCAGCTGGCACTGGATCTTCTGGATCAATGTGCCTGTGGGACTGATAGGGCTGTGGGCCACCTGGCGCTGGTTTCCGCGCAGTGCACCCGTGCCCGTGCACCGCTTTGACGGCAAGGGCTATGCCATGCTGGCCTTCGGCATGGTTGCCATTTCCATCGCGCTGGACGGCCTGTCCGGCATGGGGCTGGGCATGGCGCTGGTGGTGGTGCTCATGGTGTTCGGCCTGGCCAGTCTGGCCAGCTACTGGATGCATGCGCTGCGCGTGGATGAGCCGCTGTTTGCGCCGGGCCTGTTCAAGGTGCGCTCGCTGCGCGTGGGCCTGCTGGGCAATCTGTTCACCCGCTTTGGCAGCGGTGCCGCTCCGTTTCTGATCCCGCTGATGCTGCAGGTCGGCCTCAAGATGTCGCCCATGAACGCGGGCCTGATGATGCTGGCCACCGTCACCGGCAGCATGCTGGTCAAGCGCATTGCCGTGCGCACGGTGCAGCGCTTTGGCTACAAGCGCGTGCTGCAGGTCAATTCGGTGATGCTGGCGGTGATGCTGGCCTCCTTCGGGCTGGTGGTGCCGGGAACGCCGGTCTGGCTGCTGCTGGTGCAGCTGTTCATCTTCGGCGGCTTCAACTCCATGCAGTTCTCGGCCATGAATTCGGTCACGCTCAAGGACATGGAGGGCGAGTCTGCGAGCAGCGGCAACAGCCTGCTGTCCATGGTGCAGATGCTGGCCATGAGCATGGGCGTGGCACTGGCCGGAGCCCTGCTGACGGGCTTCAGCGATATGTGGCCGACGCACAGCGACGAGCGCATGCAGGCCATTCGCGCCACCTTTGTGACGGTGGCATTGATGACGCTGGCGGCGACGCTGGTGTTCAGCCAGCTCGATGCCGACGAGCCTGTGCGCCCAGCTCCGGATGGTGGTGACGCCTGAAAATTTGATAGCTTATAGCGCTTGTAAATAAAAGATTTCAGATTGTTTTTATTCTGAAGTCGTTTATTAAAAGGCACTATTAGCTATTGATAGGGGAGCGCGACTCGACCCCCGCTTCCTGGGACTTACCCGTAGGTAACCGGGTTTTGTACGGGTTCACCCTTGATTTTGGTCACGGATATATGACGCGCTACATAGCCCCTATGAGCGCGTCTGTATGAGAAGCTGCCCATGCAGGCGTAGCCTTCGATCTTGACGAATGCTGCGTTTGGAATGCATCTTGCATGCAGGCATTCAATCTCACCCTGTCCCACGATCATGAGCACCAGTCAGAACTCTCAACCGATACGCTTCTTCCACCGCGGCGAGGTGGTGGAAGTGCAAGGCCCGCACCCCACACGCTCCGTGCTCCAATGGCTGCGCGAGGATGCCCATTGCACCGGCACCAAGGAAGGCTGCAACGAAGGCGACTGCGGTGCCTGCACGGTAGTCATAGGCGAGCTCGCCGAAGCCGGCGATACCGAGGCCGTCAACGGCCTGCGCCTGCAGACCGTCAATGCCTGCATTCAGTTTCTGCCCAGCCTGCATGGCAAGGCCTTGTTCACGGTGGAAGACCTCAAGAGCCAGTGCGCGGGCAAGTCTGCCTGCGCCGGCAAGCCCGCAGGCCCGCAAAGCCTGCATCCGGTACAGCAGGCCATGGTGGAGTGCCATGGTTCGCAATGCGGCTTCTGCACGCCCGGCATCGTGATGACGCTGTGGTCGGCCTATGAGCATCATCAGCAGCAGGGCAGCGAGCCCACGCGTCAGCAACTGGCCGACGAACTCTCGGGCAATCTGTGCCGCTGCACGGGCTACCGCCCGATTCTCGATGCCGGTCAGCGCATGTTCGATCTGCCTGCCGTGCGTCTGGATACGGCGCCCGTGGTGGCTGCACTGCAAGGCCTGCAGGCCGGCAATGCAGGGCTGAACTATGCGGCGCCCCAGGGCCTGCGCACCGACTTCTTCCATGCTCCGCGCACGCTGGCGGATCTGGCCAGCCTGTGCGAGGCCAAGCCCAAGGCGCGCATCGTGGCAGGCTCCACCGATGTGGGACTCTGGGTCAACAAGCAGTTCCGCGATCTGGGCGACATGATTTACGTCGGCGACGTGGCCGAGATGAAGCGCATCGAGGTGCGGCCCGACGCCGAGGGCGGCGAGCTGTACATCGGCGCCGGGGCTTCGCTGGAATCGGCATGGAGCGCGTTGGTGCAGCGCTGGCCCAGTCTGACCGATGTCTGGCTGCGCTTTGCTTCCACGCCCATCCGCCATGCAGGAACCATGGGCGGCAATGTGGCCAATGGTTCGCCTATCGGCGATTCGCCGCCGGTGCTGATGGCGCTGGATGCCCAGATCGAGCTGCGCAAGGGCGAGCGCGTGCGCCGCATGCCTCTGACGGATTTCTATCTGGACTATATGAAGAACCAGCTGGAGCCTGGCGAGTTCGTGCAGGCCCTGGCTGTGCCGCTGGCGGCCATGCAGCGCCAGGTGCGCGGCTACAAGATCAGCAAGCGCTTCGACTGCGATATCTCGGCCCTGTGCGCCGGCTTTGCCATCGAGCTCGATGGCGAGACCGTTCAATCCATCAGGCTGGCTTTTGGCGGCATGGCCGCCACGGTCAAAAGAGCTGCTGCAGCCGAAGCGGCCCTGCTGGGCAAGCCCTGGAGCCTTGAAAACGTGAAGGCCGCGCAGGCCGCGCTGGCCCGGGATTTCAAGCCCATGAGCGATATGCGCGCCAGCGCCGATTACCGCCTCAAGGTGGCGCAGAACCTGATCCAGCGTCTGTGGCTGGAAACGCGCGCCGATCAGCCGCAGGGCACTGATGCGACCAGTGTCTGGAGCGTGATGCCCCACGTCGTTCCCGCTGCCGTGGAGCAAGGAGTCTGAAATGAACAACCCCCTTGAATTGACGAATGAACTGGTGGCGGAAGCCTTTGCCGATTACCGCAAGAATCAGGCCTATCGCATTGACGAAGTGACCGAGGCCAAGGCCCATGATCAGGGCGCGCGCGTGGGCGTCAGCCGCAAGCATGAGTCCGCACACCTGCATGTGGCCGGCGAGGCCGCCTATATCGACGACCTGCCCGAGCTGGAAGGCACGCTGCATTGCGCCCTGGGCCTCTCTCCCGTGGCCCACGGCCGTTTGACGGCGCTGGCGCTGGAGGCCGTGCGCGCCATGCCCGAAGTGGTGGACGTGATCACGGCAGCCGACATCCCCGGTGTCAACGACTGCGGCTCCATCATTCATGACGACCCGATTCTGTGCGACGGCGAAATCCGCTACGTAGGTCAGCCCCTGTTCGCCGTGATTGCCCGCTCGCGCGATGCGGCAAGACGTGCGGCGGCCCTGGCCAAGGCAGCGGCCACCATCAGCGAGCTGCCGCCCGTGCTGACACCGCGCAAGGCCCATGAGCTGGGGCAGTATGTGATGCCGCCCATGCACCTGGAGCGCAGCACGCGGGAAGGCGGCGCGCGCGCCGCCATGGATGCCGCGCCGCACCGCCTCAAGGGTTCCTTCGATGTGGGCGGGCAGGAGCAGTTCTATCTGGAAGGGCAGATCAGCTATGCCACGCCCAAGGAAGACGGAGCCGTGCATATTCATTGCTCCACCCAGCATCCCAGCGAGATGCAGCATCTGGTGGCTCATGCTCTGGGCGTGGCTTCGCACAGCGTGCATGTGGAATGCCGGCGCATGGGTGGCGGCTTCGGCGGCAAGGAATCGCAGTCGGCGCTGTTCGCCTGCGTGGCGGCCGTGGCGGCAACCAGGCTGCAGAAACCGGTCAAGCTGCGCCTGGACCGCGACGACGACTTCATGATCACCGGTCGCCGTCACTGCTTCTGGTATGAGTACGAAGTGGGCTATGACGATGAAGGCCGCGTGCTGGGAGCCGAGATCTCCATGGTCTCGCGCGCCGGTCACTCTGCCGATCTGTCGGCGCCCGTGATGACGCGTGCGCTCTGCCATTTCGACAATACCTACTGGCTGCCCGATGTGCTCATGCATGGCTATATGGGCAAGACCAATACCCAGAGCAATACGGCTTTTCGTGGCTTTGGCGGACCTCAGGGCGCGATTGCCATCGAGAACATTTTGGATACGGTGGCGCGCAGCCTGGGGCGCGATCCGCTCGATGTGCGGCGCGTCAACTTCTACGGCAAGGGCGAGCGAAACATCACGCCCTATGAGCAGGTCGTGACCGATAACGTGATTCACGAGCTGGTGGCCGAGCTGGAGGAGTCCAGCGACTACCGTGCGCGCCGTGCGGCCGTGAATGCCTTCAACGCCGGCAGTGCCGTGCTCAAGCGCGGCCTGGCGCTGACGCCGCTGAAGTTCGGCATCTCCTTCAATGTGGCCCACTTCAACCAGGCCGGCGCACTGGTCCATATCTATACCGATGGCTCGATTCTCGTGAACCATGGCGGCACCGAAATGGGCCAGGGCCTGAACACCAAGGTGGCGCAGGTGGTGGCGCATGAGCTGGGCGTGGCATTCGAGAATGTGCGCGTGACGGCCACCGATACCAGCAAGGTGGCCAACACCTCGGCCACGGCGGCTTCGACGGGAGCCGACCTCAACGGTAAGGCCGCACAGGATGCCGCACGCCAGCTGCGCGAGCGTCTGGCCGAATGCGCCGCACGCCTGCATGGCGGCGATGCCCATGACGTGCGCTTTGCCAACAATGCGGTGCAGGTCAACGGCCAGAATGTGCCGTTTGCCGAGCTGGTGCGCGCAGCCTATCTGCAGCGTGTTCAGCTGTGGTCGGATGGCTTCTATGCCACGCCCGGCCTGCACTGGGACGGCAAGCGCATGAAGGGTCACCCCTTCTTCTACTTTGCCTATGGCGCGGCCGTCAGCGAAGTGGTCATCGATACGCTGACGGGCGAATGGAAGCTGCTGCGCGCCGATGTGCTGCATGACGTGGGCCGCTCGCTGAACCCGGCCGTCGATGTGGGCCAGGTGGAGGGGGCCTTCATTCAGGGCATGGGCTGGCTGACCACAGAAGAGTTGGTCTGGCATCCGCAAACCGGAAAGCTCACGACCCACGCGCCCAGCACCTACAAGATTCCTACTGCCAATGACTGCCCGCCGGTCTTCAATGTGCGCCTGTTCGAGGGCGATAACTATGAAGACTCCATCCACCGCAGCAAGGCCGTGGGCGAGCCCCCGCTGCTGCTGCCGTTCTCGGTGTTCTTCGCGATTCGCGATGCGGTGTCGGCCGCCGGCGAGCATCGCATGAACCCTCCTCTGCAGGCGCCTGCCACGTCAGAGGCCATCCTGCGAGCAGTGGAAGCCGTTCAAGGGCACACTGGCTAGTTTTTCCTCACAGGTGTTGTCGCCTTGCGGGGCGGCAGCCATTCTGAGTCATGGCTGTTTGCCGCGGGGCAAGGCCATGTGCTGCGCCGTCCATTTGGCGGCGCAGGACCGGGCGCGTTCCTCGCGTTGCGCCTCGCATGCAAAACAACACGGAGACTATGCAATGAACTGGACAGAGCGGATATTCAAACTCAGGGAGCACAACACCAATGTGCGCACGGAACTGGTCGCAGGGCTGACGACCTTTCTTTCAATGGCCTACATCATGTTCGTCAACCCCTCCATTCTGGGGGATGCGGGCATGCCCAAGGGCTCGGTCTTTGTCGCCACCTGCCTGATCGCAGCGCTGGGCTCGACCATCATGGCGCTGTATGCCAACTACCCGATTGCGCTGGCGCCGGGCATGGGGCTGAACGCCTATTTCGCCTACGTGGTGGTGCTCAAGATGGGCTATACGTGGGAGGCTGCCCTGGGGGCGGTGTTCGTCTCGGGATGTCTGTTCCTGATCTGCACCATGCTGGGCCTGCGTGAGCTCATCATCAAGGGCATACCGCAGTCCATACGCGTTTCCATCACCGTGGGTCTGGGTCTTTTCCTGGCGTTGATCGCGCTCAAGACCGCCGGTGTGGTCGCTGCCGACCAGAACACCTATGTGACGCTGGGCGATCTGCACAAGCCCGAGGTCATCATGGCGCTGCTGGGCTTTTTGCTGATCGTGGTGCTGGACCGCCTCAAGGTGCCGGGCGCCTTGCTGATCGGCATCCTGGCCGTGACGGTGGCCTCGTTCTTCTTCGGCGGCAACACCTTCCACGGCATCTTCTCGGCACCTCCCTCCATCGAGCCCACCTTCATGAAGCTCGATATCAAGACGGCGCTGACCACGGGCTTCCTCAACGTGGTGCTGGTGTTCTTTCTGGTGGAGCTGTTCGATGCCACCGGCACGCTGATGGGCGTGGCGCGTCGCGCCGGCCTGCTGGTGCCCGAGCGCATGGGGCGTTTCAACCGCTCGCTGCTGGCCGATTCAGGCGCGATCTTTGTGGGCTCCATCCTGGGTACTTCCAGCACCACCGCCTATGTGGAGAGCGCTGCCGGTGTGCAGGCCGGCGGCCGTACCGGTCTGACGGCTCTCACGGTTGCCATGCTCTTCCTGGCTTGCTTGTTCATCGCGCCGCTGGCCGGTGTGGTGCCCGGCTATGCCACTGCGCCTGCTCTGCTGTTCGTGGCCTGCCTGATGCTGCGTGACCTGACGGAAGTGCAGTGGGATGAAACCACCGAAGCCATACCGGCAGTCGTCACCGCGCTGATGATGCCTTTCACCTACTCCATCGCCAACGGTCTGGCCTTCGGCTTCATCACCTATGCCGTACTCAAGCTGTGCACTGGCAAGGTCAAGGAGGTGCACTGGATCATGTGGGTGATTGCGGCCCTGTTCCTGTTCAAGTTCATCTACGTCGGCGGTCACTGAGCGCCCATACACCGATCAAGCCTGGCAGTAATCTGTGCCGGGCCGGGCCGGGCCGGGCCGGGCCGGGCCGTGGCAGTCGGAGGAGAGGCCGGCTGACATGGCTCGCTGGAGCCCGCCAGGCATGAAATCACAGATGCAACAAGCAGTCCGGCTTCTGGTGGGGGCGGGCTGTTTTGCATTGTGAATGGCAAGACATTTGCAAGCATGTCATCCGAGCATGTGTTGACAGCTAGACACCCAGGCCCCAGGTGGCCGGCCATTTCCCCAAGCTTCAACAACATTGATTTCATGAGCATATTGCTGAATCAAAGCTTGTTGCGCGCTTTGCTGGTGGCGGAATTCAACTCGTGCTGTCTTAAGTGCTTGGCAGCACAGTGAAATTCATGCGAGGCCGGTGAGCTGACTCCGGCGCTTGGATGAGTTGGTTGTTTCCAAATTTGAAATCAATATTTTTGAATCGATCGACTGCTCCCTAGCATCCGTCCCATTGCATACATGGGAGATGGAAGTGGACAAGCGTCGATTCCTGCTGGCAGGGCCTTCATTGCTGGCAGTGGCTGCCATGGGCGCTGCCGGTGTTGCACGTGCTGCGGCAGACGCCAGGACCAGGCTGGTTGTCGCTGATCAGAGCGAGCTGATTCGTCATCTGCTGGATGCCAGCGGTGAGCGCAAGAAGACTGGCTTTCAGCTGGAGCTGCCCAATTTTGCCGGCGGTCCGGCCATTTTCGAGGCCATCCGCGCCGGGGCACTGGACATGGCCTATGTGGGAGATACGCCTCCCATACAGGCGCGGGCCGCAGGCGTGAACCTGCCCATCATCGCGACCTTCACCCGAGCCAGGGCGGAATATCGTTTGCTCCAGCATGCCGGTGCCGGGGTGGAGCGCCTGAGCGATCTGCGCGGCAAGCGCGTGAGCTATGTGGAAGGCTCGGGGCGCCAGGTGTTCCTCATCGAGGCGCTGAACCGGGCGGGCCTGACGCTCAAGGATGTCACGCTGGTGCATCTGCGCGTGGCCGAGCTCAACGATGCCTTGCGCGCCCGTGCCGTCGATGTCGCCACCATTTCCGAGCCGCATGTCACGCGACTGTCCAGGCAGGTTGGAGCGCGCGTGGTGCCCGATCCACTGGAGCGGCAACTGCTGCCGTCCACCTCCTATATCTATGCCCGCCCGGATGTGCTGGCCGATCCTCAGAAGGCAGAAGCCATCCGCGAATTCCTGGCCTCCTTCGTGCGTGCGGGGCGCTGGAGCAATACCCATCGCAAGGAATGGGGGCAGCATTACCTGCGCAACTTCCAGCGCCTCGATGCCGAGAGCGCGGCGGCCATACAGGCGGCGCAGGCTCCGCTGGAGTTCCAGACGGCGGCACAGGCCCAGCCCCATCATCAGAAACTCATCGACATCCTGCACAGCGCAGGCAGTCTGCCCCAGCGTCTGGATGCCAGGGATTCCTTTGTGGCGAGCTATGACGGCGTGATCGTCGCCAATCGCTGAGGAGTGGCCGTGATGACACCGATTCCTCTGGAAGCGCGCTTGGCCGGCTGGCAGTCTCAGACTGGATCGCCGCTCGCCGCGCCAGACCGCAAAGCCCCGGCGCTGGTGCCGGCCCGCCTGTCGCCGGGCATGCTGCTGGCCGGGCCCGTCCTGCTGCTGCTGTTGTGGGAGGCTGCATCGCGCCTGGGTTATCTCTCGCCGGAGACGCTGACCGCACCGTCGCAGGCTCTGCGTACCGGCTACGAAATGGTGCTCGATGGCAGCCTGCTGCCGCATCTGCTGGCTTCGGCCGGGCGCGCCTACACGGGACTGTTTCTGGGCATTGTGGTGGGAGTGTTGCTGGCGCTGGCCGCCGGACTGAGCCGCAGCGGCGAGGCCCTCATCGATGGCCTGGTGCAAATCAAGCGGGCCGTTCCCACGCTGGCGCTGATCCCGCTGGCCATCATCTGGCTGGGCATAGGCGAGGCGATGAAGGTCTTTCTCATCTTTACCGCAGTGCTGATTCCCATCTACATCAACACCCATGCAGCGCTGCGCAGCATCGACATCGGTCATGTGGAGCTGGCTCAGACGCTGGGACTGTCGCGTGCCGAATTCATTCGCAAGGTGGCGCTGCCGGGTGCCTTGCCGGGCTTTTTTGTCGGCCTGCGCATGGCGGTCTCGCTGTGCTGGACGGCGCTGGTGGTGCTGGAGCTGATCAACACGCAGACCGGTATCGGCTATCTGATGAACCGTGCGCGCGATTGGGGGCAGACCGATGTGATCGTGGTGGGAATCCTGATCTACGCGCTGCTGGGTCTGTTGTCCGACGCCGCGGTGCGGCGCCTGGAGGCACATGTGCTGTCCTATCGGAGGTCGCTGGGATCATGAGCAATCCATCATTGACCGGTGCCGTGCAACTGCGCGGCTTCAGTCGCAGCTTCCATGGCAAGCAGGTGCTCGACGACCTCCATCTCGATATCGCCCCCGGGCAGTTCGTGGCATTGCTGGGGGAGTCGGGCTCGGGCAAGAGCACGCTGTTGCGGGCCCTGGCCGGCCTCGATGCCGAGGCCCGGAGTTCGGGGGCGGCGCTGGCCCATGGCAATGTCTCAGTGCTGTTCCAGGACTCGCGCCTGCTGCCCTGGCTCACAGTGCTGGACAACCTGACGCTGGGGCTGGATGCGCAGGCGGTCCGGCCCGCCGCAGTGCAATTACTGCGCGAGGTGGGCCTGGAAGACAAGGCCGCGGCCTGGCCCGCCACCCTGTCCGGTGGGCAAAAGCAAAGAGCGGCACTGGCTCGCTTCTTGCTGCGCGAGCCGCATGTGCTGCTGGCCGACGAGCCTTTTGGCGCCCTGGATGCGCTGACCCGCATGCGCATGCAGGGCCTTTTGCGGCGCATGGTGGAGCGCATACGCCCGACGGTGATCCTGGTGACCCACGATGTGGACGAATCCCTGCTGCTGGCAGACCGGATTCTGGTGCTCAGGGACGGAAAGATCGCCGAAGACCATGCGCTGGATCTGGCCCATCCGCGGCGACCCGATCACCCCGCTTTCATGCAGCTGCGCGCGACCTTGCTGCGCAGTCTGGGTGTGGAAGCCGAACTTGTCTGAAAGAAGCTGTGCCATGACACGACAACTACACCTGAACCTGTTTCTGATGACACGAGGCCACCACGAAGGTGCCTGGCGTCACCCCGGAGCCAATCGCAAGGCGCTGACCGATCTGCAGCTCTATGTGGATGCGGCCCGCATCGCCGAGGCCGCGAAGTTCGATGCCGTGTTTCTGGCCGACGGGCTGGTCGGGCCCGACAACGGGCAGATGGCTTCTTCAGGCCAGCTCGAGCCGCTGCTGCTGCTGGCTGCACTGGCGCAGCATACCAAGCGTATCGGGCTGATCGGCACGGCTTCCACCACCTACAGCCTGCCCTATACGCTGGCGCGGCAGTTCGCAACGCTGGACCACCTGTCCAAGGGCCGTGCAGGCTGGAATATCGTGACCTCCTGGCTGCCCCGGGCCGGAGAAAACTACGGGTTGCAAGAGAACGTGGAGCATGCCGAGCGCTACCGCATCGCCGACGAGTTCGTGGCCGCAGTGGATGCGCTATGGCGCAGCTTTCCGGGCGGGGCAGTGGTGGACGATGCCGAATCGGGCCAGTTCCTGGACATAGGCCAGGTGCGCCCCGTCAACTATGCGGGAACACATATCCGTACGCGCGGACCGCTGAATGTGCCGGGCAGCCCCCAGGGCCGTCCGGTGCTGGTGCAGGCCGGGCAGTCCGAAACGGGCCGGGCCTTTGCCGCGCAATGGGCCGAGGCCATTTTCACGGCGCATGGCAGCAAGGAGTCGGCACAAGGCTTTTATGCCGATATCAAGGGACAGGCGAAGGCTCTGGGGCGCAGGGCCGAGGGCATTGTGATTCTGCCGGGTATCAGCGCCGCGATTGGATCCACGGAGTACGAAGCCCGCCAGGTGTGGGAGGAGCTCGACAGCCTGACCAGCATCGACGTGGGGTTGGGGCGCCTGTCGGCCCGCTTTGGCGGCCATGACTTCAGCAGTCTGCCGCTGGACCGTCGGCTCACGCGCGATGATTTTCCCGATCCCGCGCTGGTGGAAGCTTCCAGGAGTCGCGCCATGGGCTATGTGGAGACCACGCTGCGCGACGGGCTCACGCTGCGTCAGCTGCTCAAGCGGCTGGCGGGCGCGCGCGGGCATCTGGCAATTGCCGGCACGCCCGAGCAGGTGGCGGACACGATTGAAGACTGGTTCCGCACGGGGGCCGCCGATGGCTTCAATGTGATGCCGCCGGTCATCACGCAGCAGCTGGAGCTGTTTGCCAGCGAGGTCGTGCCCATTTTGCGCAAGCGCGGGCTGTTTCGCAGCGACTACCAGAGCAGCACGCTGCGCGGCCATTTCGGCTTGCCTGATCTGCCTGTGGTGCAGCACAAGGCGCAGGCGGATGCCGCAGTAGCGGCCTGAGCCTGCAGCGGGCCGGCGGCCGCGCTGTCAAGCGGGGTGGATGGCGCCCAGAATGCGCGGGCCGCTGGCGCCTGTCACGCTGGCCAGATTGCCGGGCAGGCCCAGCAGGCATTGACGTGCCAGCCAGGCAAAGGCGGCTGCTTCCACTTCCAGCGGGGGCAGGCCGCGCTCTGCAGTGGAGGCTACCTTCACACCCGGCAGCAGGGCGGCAAGACGCTGCATCAGATGGGTGTTCAGTGCGCCGCCGCCGCAGACCAGCAGTTCGGTGCCGTCCTTGCCGAAACGCTGGACAGCATGGGCGCAGCTGGCGGCCGTGAATTCGGTCAGGGTCGCCTGTACATCGGCCGCGGCGGCCTGGGCCGCATGCTGCTGCAGATGCCGCTCCAGCCACTCGGCGTGAAACAGATCGCGCCCCGTGCTCTTGGGCGGCTGCTGGGCCAGATAGGGGTCGCCCAGCATGGCGGCCAGCAGCTCGGGCATGACCTTGCCGCTGGCGGCCCACCGGCCGCCTTCGTCATAGCTCCTGCCGGTATGGCGCAGGCACCAGCCGTCCATGAGCGCATTGCCGGTGCCGGTGTCGAAGCCGAGCACCGAGCCGTCGGCACCCAGCACGCTGAGATTGGCAATGCCGCCGATATTGAGTACCAGCGCGGTTTCAGCGGGCCTGCCGAACACGCTTTGGTGAAAGGCCGGCACCAGCGGTGCCCCCTGGCCGCCTGCCGCCACATCACGGCTGCGCAGGTCGGCGACTACGGTGATGCCGGTTAGCTCGGCCAGCAGGGCGGGGCTGTTGAGCTGCAGCGTATAGCCCGTGCCATCGAACATCTGCGGACGGTGGCGCACGGTCTGGCCATGGGCGCCTATGGCCGCGATCTGCCCGGCCCGGACACCGGCTGCAGTCAGTAGTTGCTGCACCACCTGTGCATAGTGGCGCACCAGTGCATTGGCGGCCAGGGCGGCGCGATGCAGCTCGTCCTGACCGCCAGCGGTGTTGAGGGCCAGCAGCTCGGCGCGCAATGCCGCATCGAAGCCGCAGCTGGCATGTTGCAGCACTCGCATGCCCTGGCTGAAGTCCACGAGAACCCCGTCGACGCCGTCCAGCGATGTACCGGACATCAGGCCGATATAGAGGTTGCTTTGAGCGGCTTGTTCAATGGCATTGGGCATGGCAGATCAGAGGGTTGGCGTGCGGTTCACTATCTTAGCTGTAGCGTTTGCGGCTTTCCTGGCGGTCGCTGCAAACGATCCTGATGCGGAAATGAAAAAGGGCTGCAATTTGCAGCCCTCAGGTTGTGTCGCAGCGATGGATCAGCGCGTACTGGCCAAGGCGAACGACTGCGTGCCGGCGTTGAGTTCGATGCGCATCTGCGCTGCCTGCTGCTCAAAGGCCGGGCGTGCGGCCTTGGAGATGGGCTGGGCGGCATCGGTGATCTGGGCAATAGTCAGCGGGTCGCGCTGCTCGCCCTTCTCGCGGAATTCGAAGTGCAGATGAGGGCCGGTGGCCCAGCCCGTGGAGCCCACGGCGCCGATGATGTCGCCCTGGTCCACGCGCTGACCGTGCTTGACGTCGATGCGGCTCAGGTGGGCGTAGACGGTGGTGTGCTGGTTGGCGTGATCGACGAAGATCACATTGCCGTAACCGTTTTGCACGCCGGCAAAGGACACGACGCCGTCGCCCACGGTACGCACCTTGGTGCCCGTGGGGGCCGCGAAGTCGGTGCCCAGGTGAGCGCGCCAGGTTTTATGAATGGGGTGGACGCGCATGGAAAAACCGCTGCTGATGCGCGAGAACTCCACGGGGTAGTTCAGATAGGCCTGGCGCAGGCTCTTGCCGTCCAGCGTGTAGTAGGCGCCCTTCTTGCCTGCTTCCTGGAACCACATGGCCTGATGCGACTTGCCATTGTTGTAGAACTCGGTGCTCAGCACGCGGCCGGCGCGCAATGGCTCGCCATCGGCTTCCAGCGATTCATAGACCACGGCAAAGCGGTCGCCCTTGCGCAGGCCGCGGCGGAAGTCCAGCTCGCCCTGGAAAATGTCGGCCATCTGCATGGAGATGCTGTCGGGAATGTCGGAGGCATCCGTGGCGGCAAAGAAGGAGGAGCGAATCACGCCGCCGGCCAGACGCGGGCTGGCCGTGAGTTTGCCGGTCTCGATCTTGGATTGCAGCTTGCCATCCACGCGCTCCACCGTCAGGCGCTGAAAGCTGCCGTCTTCGCTGGGAGCCCAGCGCACGGTCAGCTGGCTCAGTTGCTGGTCGGGCGTGGTCTCTGCTGACACCAGCCGGCCGGCGCGGCCCAGCACGTTCTGGCGCACGGCCTCGTTGCTGCGCATGAAGGCTGCGGCCTGCGGGTCGGCAATGCCAAGGCGCTGCAGCAGCGACTCGGTGGTGTCGTTGCTGCGGGTGTATTCGGAACGGTAGAGGGAGAAGGACTGCAGATCCGTCAGATCGGCCAGATCCTGGCCAGCGGCCAGGGAGGTGACGGGTTCGGTCAGTGTACGTACGGGAAGGTCGGCGGGGTCGGGACCCAGGCTGGCCACTGCGAAGGCGCCGCTGCCACCGGTCAGCAAAACAGTCGCCAGCGCCGCCGTAGCGCGCTTGGGGTGTTTTTGCAGAGCCGATGTCAGCCGCGCAAGCAGAGCACCGCCGGCATTTTTCAAGCCAGTCATCAAAACATCAAATCCTTGGGAAAGCGTGTCGGTGGAGTTGGTATTTGTTACGACTGACACGTCTCCAGCAGCTCTACCGTGCCATAAGTCCATCCAAAGAGGTCTTTATGAGGGAGCAGTCTAGAATTGACCGTAACACCAAACCTCCAAGTATATCGGCCGCGTCCTACCTCGCCTGCCGAAAAACCCTTATGAATCAATCTGCTGTTACAAGTTTTCCCGTGACCGACAGAGTGAACCAGGCGCTGGAAGTCACTCTGCGTGGAGTCGATGAGCTGCTGCCCAAGGACGAGTGGGTCCAGAAACTGGCCAGGTCCGAAGCCACCGGTGTGCCCCTGCGCATCAAGCTGGGCCTGGACCCGACAGCTCCCGACATCCATCTGGGCCACACCGTGGTGCTCAACAAGATGCGCCAGCTGCAGGATCTGGGCCATCAGGTGATCTTTCTGATCGGCGACTTCACCACGCTGATCGGCGACCCTTCGGGCCGCAACTCCACGCGCCCGCCGCTGACGGCCGAGCAGATCAAGGTCAATGCAGAGACCTATTACACCCAGGCCGCCAAGGTGCTGGACCCGGCCAGGACCGAGGTGCGCTACAACAGCGAGTGGTGCGACCAGCTGGGCGCGCGCGGCATGATCCAGCTGTCGGCCAAGTACACGGTGGCGCGCATGATGGAGCGCAACGACTTCCATACGCGCTTCACCGACGGCAGCTCCATCAGCCTGCACGAGTTTCTCTACCCGCTGCTGCAGGGCTATGACTCGGTGGCGCTCAAGTCCGATCTGGAGCTGGGCGGCACCGATCAGAAGTTCAATCTGATGATGGGCAGGCATCTGCAGGCCGAGTATGGTCAGGAGCAGCAGTGTGTGCTCACAATGCCGCTGCTGGTCGGCCTGGACGGCGTGCACAAGATGTCCAAGTCCAAGAACAACTACATCGGTATCACCGAGGACGCCAACACCATGTTCGCCAAGGTGCTGTCGATCTCGGACGAGCTGATGTGGGACTGGTACACCCTGCTGTCCTTCAAGAGCCTGGCCGAGATTGCAGCGCTCAAGGCCGAGATCGAGGCCGGAGGCAACCCCAAGCATGCCAAGGTGGCTCTGGCCAAGGAGATCACCGCGCGCTTCCACAGTGCCGAAGCCGCCGATGCGGCCGAGCAGGATTTCATCAACCGCTCCAAGGGCGGCATTCCCGATGACATCCCTGAAATCAGCCTGTCCGGCGCTCCGCTGGGCATTGGTGCGCTGGTCAAGCAGGCCAATCTGGCTGCATCGACCGGCGAAGCCAACCGCCTGATCGATGGCGGCGGCGTGCGCGTTGACGGCAACGTCATCAGCGACCGCGCACTGAAGCTGGATGCCGGCACCTTTGTGCTGCAGGTGGGCAAGCGCAAGTTTGCGCGTGTCACGCTGAGCTGAGCGCCCTGGGGCGCTTCGCCCCATTCGCCTCTTTGCGCTTGGCGCCACAGGGCAAGGCCTTTGCCGCTGTGGCGCGACCTAAAGAGGTGAACGTAAAAATGAGAGCTGTTTACGCTTGATACATATACGTTTCAAATCAATTTGTATTTGAAATCGTTACAGGTCATGCGCAAGTAGCTCTCTTTTTTATTGAGCCTGCTGGCTCGCGCCCTGCATGGCGTCGCGCGTCTGGCCGGCCTGCTCCAGCAGCCACTGACAGAAGGCCTGCACTTCGGGCCGCTCGCTGCTGCGCGGGCCTTGCAGCAGCCAGTACGACAGGGGCGAGGCCAGGCGACGCTCGGGCAATACCTCGATCAGGGTGCCGGCCGCCAGTGCATCGGCCACCAGCGGCAGACGCGCGATGGCCAGACCCTGGCCCGCCAGCGCGGCCTGCACGATCTGGTGGGCGTAGTTGAAGTACAGCCAGCGCGGCGGCTGCAGCTGGTCGCAGCCGTTGGCGGCAAACCAGCGCTGCCAGCTCAGCCACTCCAGCTGGGGCATGCGGTGCACGTCGCCGGTTTCAATCAAGGTGTAGCGGGCCGCATCGGCGGGGCTGTGCACGGCGGGGCCGCTCCTGAGCAGGGCTGGGCTTGCGACCAGCACCAGTTCTTCGCCAAACAGGGCCTTTGCCGAAGCATCGGCGACGCCGGCGCTGTAGCGTATGGCCAGGTCCACATCGGTGGTCTCCAGATCCACCACGGCGTCGCCCGTGTCTATGCGAATGTCGATATCGGGATAGGCGCGCTGGAAAGCCTCCAGACGCGGAATCAGCCACATGGCGGCAAAGCTGGCCCAGGTGGTGATGGCCACGCTCTTGCGGCCCACGGTCTGGCGGATCTGGCGCACGGTGGCGTCGATCGACTCCAATGCAGGCTGCACGGCATGCAGCAGCTGGGCGCCGGCACCCGTCAATTCCACGGCGCGCGAATGGCGCAGAAACAGCGGGATGCCCACCTCGTCTTCCAGCGACTGGATCTGGCGGCTGACGGCAGACTGGGTCAGTGCCAGCTCGTCCGCCGCGGCTCGAAAGTTCAGGTGCCGGGCCACGGCCAGAAAGGCGCGCAGATGGCCGGCACCGATGGCGCGGGTGCGAAGCAGCGGAGTGGGGCTGGTGGTGGCATGAGGCATGGCAGGGCAAGCATAAGGTGTTTGCGGCGACTGTTGCCTGCGCTTGCAGTTGCCGACCGCGGCTATGGGTCGATAATCAGGCGGTTTTCATCCTATAAATCAATATGACTGCACCTCTGGACATCGTCGTCATGGCTGCCGGCAAAGGCACCCGCATGAAAAGCCGCCATCCCAAGGTGCTGCAAAAGCTGGCCGGTCGTGCCCTGTTGCAGCATGTGCTGGATACCGCTGCGCAACTCAAGGCGCGCTCGGCCGTGGTGGTGACGGGTCATGGCGCAGCGGAAGTGGAAGCGGCCATCGCCGCTGCCAATGGCGCAGATGGCGCGGATGGCACCCATGGTGCAATGGACCTGAAGTTTGTGCGCCAGGAGCCCCAGCTGGGAACCGGCCATGCCGTGCAGCAGGCCGTGCCTGCGCTCAAGGAAGATGGCTTGGTCGTGGTGCTGTCGGGTGATGTGCCGCTGACCCAGGCCGACACGCTGCAAGGTCTGCTCGATGCCGCAGGCAGCGACAAGATGGCGCTGCTGACCGTGACCATGCCCGATCCCACGGGCTATGGCCGCATCGTGCGAAACGATGCAGGCACGGTGCAGCGCATCGTCGAGCAGAAAGATGCCAGCGAGGCCGAGCGCGCCATCACCGAGATCTACAGCGGCATCATGGCCGTGCCAGCCAGGCATCTGACGGCCTGGCTTGCCAAGCTCGACAACAACAATGCCCAGGGCGAGTACTACCTGACCGATATCGTCGCCATGGCCGTGGCCGACGGCGTGCCCGTGGTGGGCCACCGCATTGCCGATGTCCTGCAGGTGGCGGGCGTCAACAGCCCGCTGCAACTGGCAGAGCTGGAGCGCGCTCACCAGTTGCGCCAGGCGCGCGAGTTGATGGAGCAGGGCGTGCGCATGGCCGATCCTGCGCGCTTCGACCTGCGTGACGATGCGCGCGGCACCAAGGCCAGCCTGAGCTGCGGCCAGGATGTGGAAATCGACGTGAACTGCATCTTTGCCGGCAAGGTGACGATTGGCGCCGGCGCGAGGATCGGGGCCAACTGCCATCTCAGCAATGTGAGCATTGCCGAAGATGCCGTGATCCACCCCTTCACGCACATCGATGGCGAGAAGGCCGGCGTGGAAGTGGGCCAGGGCGCGCTGGTCGGCCCGTTTGCCCGCCTGCGCCCCGGCGCCAAGCTGGGCCGCGAAGTGCATATCGGCAACTTCGTGGAAGTGAAGAACTCCGTCCTGGCCGATGGCGCCAAGGCCAATCACCTGGCCTATCTGGGCGATGCCACGGTGGGTGAGCGCGTGAACTATGGTGCAGGCAGCATCACTGCCAACTATGACGGCGTGAACAAGCACCGTACCGTGATCGAGGCCGATGTGCATATCGGCAGCAACTGCGTGCTGGTGGCTCCGGTGACGATTGCCGCCGGCGGCACCGTGGGCGGTGGCTCCACCGTGACCAAGAATACGGAGGCTGGTGCCTTGACGGTAGGACGTGGCAGGCAGGTCAGCATCAGCAACTGGAAGCGCCCTGAAAAGCTGCCAAAAGCCTGATGGAACAAGCGCAGCAAGCTTTGGAGAGCATGGCGCCTCAGTCCCTGGGCGAAGCGCTGGCGCTGCTGGCCAGGCGCGAGGCCGAACTGTCCGCTTTGCGCACGGCCCAGCAGGAATGGATGCATGCCGTCTCGCATGATTTGCGGGCGCCGCTGCGCCATCTGCTGGCTTTCAATCCGCTGGTTGCCGAGCTGCTGCAGTCCGCCAGTCCCGGTG
This sequence comes from Comamonas sp. F1-6, assembly GCF_039581415.1. Classification (NCBI taxonomy): domain Bacteria; kingdom Pseudomonadati; phylum Pseudomonadota; class Betaproteobacteria; order Burkholderiales; family Comamonadaceae; genus Comamonas; species Comamonas sp. F1-6. Next base: position 54,998 of record NZ_JBCPWN010000012.1, on the reverse strand, counting down.
CCGAAGACCTGGAGGAAGCACGCAGCTTCCTCCAGACCATGGATCAGTCCGCCCAGCGCATGGCGGCCATGTTCGACGGCTTGCTGAAGCTGAATCGGGCCCAGAGCCATGTGCTGAAGCCGCAGCCCGTGGACTTGCTGGCCTTGCTGGGAAGTCTGAGCCAGCGTCTGCAGGCAGGCGCGCAAGGCCGACGCATAGAGTGGTGTCTGCCTGCCGCAGCCCCCATGCTGCAGGCGGATCCGCATCTGCTGGAGCAGGCTTTGGATGCAGCTCTCGCCAATGCCGTCAAGTTCACGCGGGCCGTGCCGCTGGCGCGCATCCAGGTCGATGTGCAGCGTGACGGGCAGGGGGGCTGCTTCATCACCGTGGCCGACAACGGCGCCGGCTTCGAGCAGGCGCGGTCAGGCAAGCTGTTTGGCGTCTTTCAGCGCATGCATCGCGAGGCCGAGTTCGAGGGCCTAGGCATCGGCTTGGCGCTGGTGCGCGATATCTGCCGCCGCCATGGCGGCGAGGCGGAAATCCAGGCCCAGCTCAATGCAGGATGCCAGTTGCAGATGCATTGGCCCACCTGCCTGCCCTGAGTGCTCAGACCACGTTGCGGTCCAGGCTTTCCTGCTCGGCGCTCGCCGGGCTGATTCGCGTGGATTCCGGTCGCATGGGCATGGTCGATGGACTGTGCTGCCGCTCGGGTTGCTGCGTGGCATCCATCACCTGGTCGCGCCCGCCGCTCTTGGCGCTGTAAAGCGCACTGTCGGCTGCTTTTATCCACTCGGACACCGAGCCAAAACCTTCATCGGCTGCAGCAACGCCGATACTCGCACTGATGTGCAGCTGTGGATATTCGCGAATGCGTATCTGAGCAATTTTTTCGCAAATACGCATGGCGACCGAATATGCCTCCTTGGCCGTGGTGTGCTTGCAAAGCACGGTGAATTCATCACCGCCGTAGCGCCCAGCAATATCGTTGCTGCGCAGGCTGTTTCTAATCGCCAGCCCGATCATTTTCAAAACATCGTCGCCCACAATATGGCCGTACAGATCATTCACGCTTTTGAAACGGTCAATGTCAATCACCAGCAGGCAGGTCTGCTCCTTGACGGTGCGGTGCTGATGCAGCGCGGCACGGGCTTTTTTCCACCAGTAATCGCGGCTGTATACCGTGGTCAGAGGGTCAATGCGTCCCAGTAACTTGAGCTGCAGGTTCTGCCTGGCCAGAGTCTTGAGCATTCGGCTGTTGGACCAGCTTGCATAGGCGCTGTGCAGGATGATCAGCGGCAGCAGGCTGAGCTGTACCGCCAGTGGCGCGCCCCATTGCGGGGTGGGCGTTATGGCGATGCTCATGAAAAGCATGCCGCACAGCAGCGCGATCAGGGAGGGCAGCCAGCGGCGCTTCAAACCGGTATAGAAGCGGTCCGCCACGCCGATGGCCAGAATGCAGATGCTGGGCAGCAGGCTCCAGTGCATCAGAGAAATCCAGCAGCCGACGATCAGCGCATCTATCAGAGAATTGAAATACTCCGCATGGAACTGATCCTGTTGCCGGCTTGAATGCAAAAAAGCAATATGCGGCCATACCAGCGCACTGACCGTCGTGAATGCCCACCAGGCGAGATTGGTCGGGAGATATGACAGGCTCGCAGCCACCACCGCTCCGCCCAGTGCCATATAAGAGGCGCGCAGAGGGTAGGTCCGGCGGTGAATATCTCGATGCAAGGGCATCTGGTGGAATTGGCTTAAGTCAAGGTTGCGAGAATAATCTAATTAATACAATTTGTATCAAATACTGAGGGGCTTGCGCGGCATCCGCACCACACATGGCGGTTCAAAAATAAAGGCGTGCAAGTCCCTAATGATTGGGGGCTGGCAAGGGCAGTTCGGTACTGAATTTGGCGCGCTTGATGCTGAAGAAGGCTTTGACATTGCGCACATTGGCATCCTGAGTGAACAGCTTCTGGCTCAATGCCAGGTAGGCAGGCATATCGATGGTGGCAATGACGAGGATGAAGTCGGGGCCGGGAGAGACGCGCCAGCATTGCTGCACGCCGGGTTCGGCCACGGCTTTGTGCTCGAATTGCAGCAGTGAGCTGCTGTCCTGCCGGTCCAGCGAGACTTCCACAATGGCCTGCAGGCCATGGCCGGTGAGGCGGGCGATGTGTTCGCTGCTCAGGATGGCGACTTGTTTCTCGATCAGACCCAGCTCCTGCAGGCGTTTGACACGACGCAGGCAGGTAGGGGCAGATAGCTCGAGATGCCGGGCCAGGGCCTGGTTGCTCAGGCTGGCATCCAGCTGCAATTGCTGCAGCAGTTGCAAGTCGGTGTTATCCAGATTGATGGAATTTTCATTCATTTATATGAATTTTATTGAATAAATAATCAATATTCCGATTCGATGAAATTTTCAGTCATTTAGTTGTTTTTATTGATTGAAAATTTTTTATTGCAACCGTTAGCATGCTCGCTCAAACAACCTAAGGTGTACCTCTATGTGTGGCATTGTTGCTGCGGTGTCTCATCGCAATATCGTTCCGGTTCTGGTCCAGGGTCTGCAGCGACTGGAGTATCGCGGCTATGACTCCTGTGGTGTGGCTGTACAGGCCGCGGATGCCAGCGGCTTGAGCCTGGGATTGCAGCGTGCGCGCTCTACAGCCCGCGTGGCCGAGCTGATGGAGCAGGTCAAGACCGAGCATGTGGAAGGTTTCACCGGTATTGCCCATACCCGCTGGGCCACTCACGGCGAGCCAGCCGTACGCAATGCCCATCCCCACTTCAGCCATGGTCCTGGCATCTCGCCCGTGGCCGATGCCGATGCGCCGGCCCGCGTGGCCCTGGTGCACAACGGCATCATCGAGAACTACGAAGCCCTGCGTGCCGAGCTGCAGGCCAAGGGCTATGTATTTGCCAGCCAGACCGACACCGAGGTCATTGCTCACCTGGTGGACAGCCTCTACAACGGCGATCTTTTCGAAGCCGTGCAAGCCGCGACGGCTCGCCTGCATGGCGCCTACGCGATTGGCGTGATGCACCGGGATGAACCTCGCCGTGTGGTGGGCGCTCGTGCTGGCTCGCCACTGATTCTGGGTGTGGGCAAGGACGGCGCGGAACATTTCCTGGCCAGCGATGCAATGGCGCTGGCGGGTGTGACCGACCAGATCGTGTACCTGGAAGAGGGCGATCTGATCGATCTGCAGCCGGGACGCTACTGGGTCATCAGCAAGAGCGGCGAGCGCCTGACAGAGCAGCAGCGCCCGGTCAAAACCGTGATGGCGCACAGCGGCGCAGCCGAACTGGGCCCTTATCGCCACTACATGCAAAAGGAAATCTTCGAGCAGCCGCGCGCTTTGGGCGATACGCTGGAAGGCCTGAAGAACATTGCCCCCGAGCTGTTTGACGGGGTCACTTCGGAAGGCAAGACCGGCGCGGCGGCCTGGCGAGTATTCAAGGAGATCGACCGGGTCCTGATCCTGGCCTGCGGCACCAGCTATTACAGCGGCTGCACGGCCAAGTACTGGATAGAGGCGATTGCCGGCATCCCCTGCAATGTGGAGGTGGCCAGCGAGTACCGCTATCGCACCAGCGTGCCCGATCCCAAGACACTGATTGTGACCATCAGCCAGTCGGGCGAGACGGCCGATACATTGGCGGCCCTGCGCCATGCCCAGAGCCTGGGCATGAAGCACAGCCTGACCATCTGCAATGTGGCCACCAGCGCCATGGTGCGCGAGTGCGAGCTGGCCTATATCACGCGCGCCGGCGTGGAAATCGGCGTGGCATCGACCAAGGCCTTCACGACGCAGCTTGCGGGTCTGTTCCTGCTGACGCTGGCGCTGGCTCAGTCCAAGGGATGTCTCACGGAAGAGAAGGAGCAGCAATATCTGACAGCCATGCGCCACCTTCCCGTGGCCCTGCAATCCGTGCTGGCGCTGGAGCCGCAGATCATCAGCTGGGCCGAAGACTTTGCGAAGAAGGAAAACGCACTGTTCCTGGGTCGCGGCATTCACTATCCCATCGCACTGGAAGGTGCACTCAAGCTCAAGGAGATCAGCTACATCCACGCAGAGGCCTATCCTGCCGGCGAGCTCAAGCATGGCCCGCTGGCGCTGGTGGACAGCCAGATGCCTGTGGTCACCGTGGCGCCCAACGACGAACTGCTGGAAAAGCTCAAGAGCAATATGCAGGAAGTGCGTGCCCGCGGCGGCGTCCTTTATGTGCTGGCCGATGCCAAGACCAATATCGAAAGCAGCGAAGGCATGCATGTGATTCGCATGCCCGAGAACTATGGTGCCCTGAGCCCCATCCTGCACGTGGTGCCGCTGCAGCTGCTGGCCTATCACACGGCGGTGGCACGCGGCACCGATGTGGACAAGCCGCGCAACCTGGCCAAGTCGGTCACAGTGGAATAAGCCGGTTGCTTCGTGCCACGAAAAAGCGCTCCATGTGAGCGCTTTTTCGTTTTTGGCATGGCAGGTGGATGGCTGGCTTCAGCGCTGGCTAGACTCCTGCCGCTTTGAAGACCCGGCGCAGTACCTGCATGGGCAGAAACTTCACGCGGCGGCGTTTGAGTTCATGTCGGTAGAGGCGCTCCCTCTCAATGAAGTTGATTTTTTCTTTCATTGCGATGTGTCTGGATGGCTAACCCGACTAATCTAACAGTGTAGTGAGCATTTTTCGTAACACCCTGTCAGATGGATGCGGCATCAACATCCCGGCGTTGAAGCCCGCATGTCCTGGCATGCATGCAGCCATCTTGGCTCGCCTATGAAAAACGCCCCTTGCGGGGCGTTCGAGCAGAGCGATTTTGCTTACATATTATTGGGCAGCACGGTCACGATCTGCGGGAAGAACCACAGTATGACCAGTGCCAGCACCATCAGCAGGAAGTACGGTGCGCAGACGCGGGCCAAATAGGTGATCTGCTTGCCCGTCATGCCCTGCAGCACGAACAGGTTGAAGCCCACCGGTGGCGTGATCTGAGCGGTCTCCACCGTGATCACGAGGAAGATGCCGAACCACAGGGGGTCTATGCCTGCGGCCTGGATGATGGGCAGAACCACGCCGGAGGTCAGCACAATGGTGGAGATACCGTCCAGAAAACAGCCGATGAGAATGTAGAACAGGCCCAGCACCGCAATCAGCATGGCGGGCGACAGGTTCAGGCTGCCCACGTATTCAGCCAGCTGGCGTGGCAGTCCGATATAGCCCATGGACAAGGTCATGAAGGCTGCACCGGCGAGGATCAGCGCAATCATGCAGTAAAGCCGGGTGGCTCCGAACAGCGATTCCTTGAAGTTCTTCCAGCTCAGTGCACCTTGCAGGGCCGACAGAATCAGCGCTCCCATCACGCCTATGCCGGCAGCTTCGGTCGCCGTGGCAATGCCGCTGTAGATGCTGGCAATCACGCCCGAGATCAGCAGCACGACGGGGATCAGGTGGCGCGACTCGTAGACTTTCTGCTTGAAGCTCATGGTGCTGTCGGCCTTGGGCACCTTGTCCGGGTTCATCAGGGCCCAGACCACGATCCAGCCGCTGAACATCAGTGCCAGCATGATGCCTGGCAGCACGCCTGCCATGAAGAGCTTGGAAATCGACAGCTCGGCAGATACGCCGTAGACGATCAAGATGATGGAGGGCGGGATCAGGAGGCCCAGTGTGGCGGGGCCACCCAGCGAGCCGATCACCATGTTCTCGGGATAGCCGCGTTTGCGCAGCTCGGGCACATTCATCTTGCCCACGGTGGCGCAGGTGGCGGCCGAGGAGCCGGACACTGCCGCAAAAATCGTGCAGCCTATGACATTGGTGTGCAGCAGGCGGCCCGGCAGCGCATTGACCCAGGGCGCCAGACCACGAAACATGCTCTCGGACAGATTGGTGCGGTAGAGAATCTCGCCCATCCAGACAAACAGGGGCAAGGCCGTCAAGGTCCAGCTGCTGGCAGAGCCCCAGATGGTTATGGCCATGGCATCGCCTGCTGCGCGCGCGGTGAAGAATTCCATGCCGAACCAGGCAACGCCTGCCAGCGTCAGACCGACCCAGACACCGCCACCAAGCAGGGCCAGCAGCACCACGATCAGTGCAATGCTTGCGGTGATTTCATTCATGAGGGGTTCCCTCCTTCTCTACCGCCTTGCGTTTGCCCAGCAGCTCCAGCACCAGCTCGTCGCAGAACGCGATGAAGAAAACAATCGTGCCCAGAGCCATGAAGATCTGAGGAATCCACAGCGGTGTGGCGTCTATGCCCACGGAGATGTCTTCGATCTCCCAGGACTGCCAGACCAGGCGCGTGGAATAGAAAGCCAGAAAGGCCGAAAGAATGGTGGCGATGCCCAGGGCGGTCAGTTCCAGGGCCTTGTAGGCCTTGCCCTTGAGCGCACCCAGCAGCAGGGTGACGCGGATATGTTCACCTTTCTTCAAGGTGCTGGCCAGGGCCATGAAGCCGGCGCCCGCCATGGCGTAGCCTGCGTAGGCATCGGTGCCCGGGGCGCTGAAGCCAAAGAGTCTGCTGGTGATGGTCAGCAGCACCATCGCCAGCACGCCGATCATGGCGATGCCGGCAAGCCAGGCACTGCCGTCATAGAGGCCGTTGAGTAACTTGCGCATGCTTGTCTTCCTGAGAGGATGAGGTCATCGGCCACCCGCCCCGAATGACGGGGTCGGGCGAGTCGATGCAATCTGCGCCTTACTTGCCAGCCTTGTAGCCGTCGAGAATGGCCTGGCCGTCAGCGCCGGCCTTGTCCGTCCATTCCTTGATCACGGTCGCGCCGATCTTGCCCAGGTCTGCCTTGAGCTGGGCGGAGGGCTGCTCGACCTGCATGCCGCCTTGCTTGAGGGCGGCAATCGAGCGTGCATCCACTTCCCTGGACTCTTTCCAGCCGCGCTGCTCGGCAGCGGCGGCGGCCTTGAGCACGGCCTCCTGCGTGCTCTTGTCCAGCGCGCCAAAGGCCTTCTTGCTCACGGTCACGGCATTCTTGGGAATCCAGGCCTGCACGTTGTAGTAGTACTTCAGGCTTTCAAACAGCTTGTTGTCGGCACCGGTTGCGCTGGAGGTGATCAGGCCATCCACCACGCCGGTCGCCAGAGCCTGGGACAGCTCGGCCTCCTGCACGGTCACGGGCTGGGCGCCAATCAGTTCGCCAATGCGGGCGGTAGTGGGGGAGTACACGCGCCACTTCATGCCCTTGAGGTCGGCCGCGGAATTGACGGGCTTTTTGGTGTAGATCCCCTGGGGAGGCCAGGCCACGGAATACAGCAGCACCTGTCCCTGCTTGTCCAGCAGCTTTTGCAGCGCGGGTTTCTGAGCCTGATAGAGCTTGTAGGCCTCGTCATAGTTGCTCACGAGGAACGGGAGCCCGTCGGCGCCGAAGATCTGCGACTCGTTCTGGAAGCTCACCAGAAAGAATTCGCCCATCTGTGCATTGCCGGTCTGCACGGCACGCTTGATTTCGGGCATCTTGAACAGCGACGCACCAAAGTGCGGCGTGATCTTGAGCTTGCCGCCCGTGGCGGCATCCACATCCTTCACGAACAGTTCGTTGTTCTTGGAGTGAAAGTTTCCAGGCCCGTATGCGGTGGCGAAATCCCACTTGGTTTGTGCCATGGCATGACCGGCAATGCCGATGCCGGCGAGCAAGGTTGCTGTGGCGCAGAAAATGCGACGCTTCATGAGAACTCCTCGGATAAGAGATGCAGACGAATGAACTCAGGCAAGAGTTGTGCCAAAAGTAGCATTTGTCTCAACAAACATCCATGAGGGATTTCAACGAGTTTCAAAAAAACGTAGGGTGTTTTATTGCTTTGTTTCTATTGAAAATGGCATTTTGTTGAACAAGATCCCTCAAGGGGCCTTGATCCCTGCCTCTGCCAGACGCCGGGCATAGGCGGCCAGAATGATGCGCTCGGAATGCACCAGGTAGGCACTGAGCTCCTGTGCCGCCTCCGCAGGCCTGCCGGCTTCGAAGATCTGCAGAATCTTCAGGTTCATGCCCACATAGGGTGCATGCAGAAAATGCGGGTCGCGCAGCAGGCCGAAGGCCAGACGCAGCTCCGCCAGCAGATGCGAGAACATCTCGTTGAGGCGTTCGCTGTCGGCCAGGGCCACGATGGCTTTGTGAAACGCCATATTGGCTGTGCCCACCTCGGACCAGTCCTCCGCCTCGCTGTGTCGCTGGCCGCTTTCCACGGCCTCGCGCATCCGCGTCAGTGCAGGGTGCATGGGGTAAGCCTGTGCAAGGGCCTGGCACTCGATCATGCGCCGCACGCGATAGATGTCGATGATGGACGCCATGCTGGGCACGGCCACCGATACGCCCTTGTTGGGCTCGTGTACCAGCAGACCTTCCTTGGTCAGCATGCGGAACACCTCGCGCAAGGTGTTGCGCGAAATATCCAGCGCTTCGCTGAGTGCCGCTTCGGATAGTCGCTGGCCCGGGCTCAGCACGCCCTTGACCAGCTGGCTGCGTATTTCCTCGGCGATGCGTTCGGTCAGGTTCTGGACCTCTGCTGCGACTTTCATGGCGTTCCCTTTTGGCTGTCGCCAGAGTGTAGCCATCGTTCTGTTGACTCAGAGAAGTCCAAAAGAGTGGTGCGACCTAGGGTTTGCTCTATTACAAAGTCTATTTGTTCTGCAAACAATTTCATTTGTGGAATCAATCTAAATAGATTGTTCAACAATTTGAGGAATGAAGCAGATCTGAAACAGAGCTGATCAGCCTTCTTCAAAAGAGCTGGGCGGGGTTGCCGATAGCGTTCCCGTCTTTGGTAGAGCCCGCCGCGCAGCGGATCAGGGCGTGATTTCCGGAGGCTTCCATGCCTGTAGACGTAAACCTGTGGCCGCTGATCGGCGTGCTCATCATCATTGCCGGCTTCGCGCTGCGCTTTAATCCCATGCTGGTGGTCATCGTGACCGCCATCGGCACAGCCTTTGCGGCGGGCTTTCCGCTGGACAAGGTTCTGGCCGCCATCGGGACCGGCTTCATCAAGACCCGCAACCTGCCGCTCATCATCTTGCTGCCGCTGGCCGTGATCGGCCTGCTGGAGCGCCATGGCCTGCGTCAGCACGCACAGAACTGGATCAGCTCCATCAAGTCGGCCACAGCCGGCCGCCTGCTGATCGTCTACCTGGCCGCGCGTCAGCTCACGGCAGCCATCGGCCTGACCAGCCTCGGTGGGCATCCCCAGATGGTGCGTCCGCTGCTGGCTCCCATGGCCGAAGGCGCGACGGAAAACCGCTACGGCAAGCTGTCGGGCAAGGTGCGCGAGAAGCTGCGCGCCATGTCTGCTGCCACGGACAACGTGGGCCTGTTCTTTGGTGAAGACATCTTCGTGGCCTTCGGTGCGATCGTGCTGATGACCACCTTCCTGAAGGAGGCGGGTATCGAGGTCGAGCCGATTCATGTCGCGCTGTGGGGCATTCCTACGGCCATCTCGGCCTTTGCCATCCATGCCTTCCGCCTGCATCGCCTGGACAAGCAGCTGGCGCGTGAAATTGCTGCGGAAAAGAAAGTTGCCCAGGGAGAGTCGGCATGACCATCACCATTCAATACCTGTACTACCTCGTCGGCCTGGTGCTGGCGGTGACGGCCGTGATGACGCTGCGCGACGGCAGCAACCCGCGCCGTTTCTCGGCGGGCCTGTTCTGGGCGCTGTATGCGCTGGTGTTCCTCGTCGGTGATCTGCTGCCGCCCGTATGGGTGGGAGCGGTCGCGGTCGTCATGGCCCTGATTGCGGGCTTCGGCGGCGTGATGGGCGGCAAGCATCAGCCACGCACCGATGCGCAATACCTGGAAAGTGCCAAGCGCCTGGGCAACAGACTGTTCGTGCCGGCGCTGGCCATTCCGCTGATCACCATGGTGGGCACGCTGTCGGCCAAGCATCTGGTCTTTGGCGGCACTCCCTTGATCGACCCCAAGAACAGCACGCTGGTCAGTCTGGGCATAGGCTGCGTGATTGCGCTGGTGCTGGCCTGCAAGATGACACGCGAGACTCCCGTGCAGGGCCTGCGCGAGTCGCACCGCCTGATCGACGCACTGGGCTGGGCCCTGGTGCTGCCCCAGATGCTGGGCATGCTGGGTCTGGTGTTCTCGGATGCCGGCGTGGGCAAGGCCGTGGCCTATGTGACCACCACCTACATCAACATGGATGTGCGCTTTGTGGCCGTGGCAGTGTACGTGATCGGCATGGCGCTGTTCACGGTCATCATGGGCAATGGCTTTGCAGCCTTTCCGGTGATGACGGGCGGTGTGGGCGTGCCCGTGCTGGTTGGCGTCTACCATGGTGATCCGGCAGTGATGGCGGCAGTCGGCATGCTGTCGGGCTACTGCGGCACCTTGCTCACGCCCATGGCGGCCAACTTCAACCTGGTGCCCGCAGCACTGCTGGAAATTGACAAAAATGCCGTCATCCGTGCGCAGGTTCCCACGGCCATCACCTTGCTGATCGTGAATGTGTTCCTGCTCAACTTCCTGATGTTCCGTTAAGAGAGAGTTGCCATGACTGAGGCTGCCCACCGAATCCTGCTGACCGGCTTCGAGCCCTTCGACAAAGACAGCGTCAACCCCTCGTGGGAAGTGGCGCGCGCGCTGGACGGCGAGCTGATTGCGGACGGTGTGGTGCATGCCGTGCAACTGCCCTGCGTGTTCGGCGCGGCCATGGTGGTGCTCGACGAGGCGCTGGCCCGGCTGCAGCCCTCGCTCATCATCAGCCTGGGGCTGGCTGGCGGGCGCAGCGAAATCACGCCGGAGCGCGTGGCCATCAATATCGACGATGCCCGCATTCCCGACAACGCGGGCCATCAGCCCGTCGATCAGTCCGTGGTGCGCGATGCGCCCGCGGCCTACTTCTCGACCCTGCCCATCAAGGCCATGGTGCGCCATCTGCGCGATGCGGGCATTCCTGCTTCGGTATCGAACACGGCGGGTACTTTTGTCTGCAACCATGTGTTCTATGCCCTGATGCACAGGCTGTCTCGCCGTGCGGGCCCCGGCGTGCGCGGCGGCTTTATTCACATACCCGCGCTGCCGCAGCAGGCGGCACGCCAGCCTGGCATGGCCAGCATGGCGCTGGAAACGCAGATTCAGGGCATACGCACAGCCATTCATACGGCCATGACGGTGCAGCAGGATTTGCAGGAACACGCAGGTCAGCTGCATTGAGGCTGACCGGGAGACGAATGATGAAAATGGATTTGAACAGCGATCTGGGCGAGAGCTTCGGCGCCTGGCGCATGGGCGACGATGCAGCCATGCTGGACATCGTCAGCAGCGCCAATGTGGCTTGCGGCTTTCATGCCGGCGACCCGGCCGGGATGCTGGCCACGCTCAGGGCTGCCAAGGCGCGCGGCGTGGTCGTCGGCGCACATGTGGCCTACCGCGACCTGTCGGGTTTCGGGCGTCGCAACATGGATGTGGCCAGCGGCGATCTGGTGGCCGACGTGATCTACCAGATCGGCGCCCTGCAAGGTCTGGCGCAGGCGGCCGGCACCAGCGTCCAGTATGTCAAGCCGCACGGCGCGCTCTACAACACCATTGCCCAGGACAAGCGCCAGGCCATGGATGTGATCAATGCCATCAAGGCCATCAATCCCAAGCTGGTGCTGATGGCTCTGGCAGGTGCGCCCCTGATAGCCTGGGCCCGCGATGCGGGCCTCTGCGTGGTGGCCGAGGCCTTTGCCGATCGCGGCTATACGCCCGACGGCGCCCTGGTCTCGCGCCGCGAACCCGGTGCCGTGCTGCACGACGAAAACCTGATCGCCCAGCGCATGCTGACCCTGGTGCGCGAGGGCGTGATTGAGGCCGTGGACGGCAGCCTGGTGCGCGTGGAGGCAGACTCCATCTGTGTGCACGGCGACAGTCCCGGTGCCGTGGCCATTGCGCGCAACATCCGCCAGCGTTTCGAGCAGGAGGGTGTGCAGATCGCTTCCTTTGTGGAAACAGCACCATGAGTTCCATGCGCTTTTTGCCCGTTAACCGCCAGGCCATTCTGGTGGAGCTGGCCGACCTGCAGCAGACGCTGGTGCTGCTGGGTGCCTTGCAGGCCCAGCCCATAGAAGGCGTGCAGGAGCTGGTGCCTGCCGCGCGTACCATTCTTGTGCAGTTTGCGCCCCATATCATCGGCGCGGCGCAACTGGTGAGGCGCATTGCCGACTGCGATCTCAGCGGCAGCGTGCAGCGCTCGGATGTGCTGGTGCAGATTCCCGTGCGCTATGACGGCGAAGATCTGGCCGAAGTCGCGCAGATACTGGGCATCACGGCCGAGGAAGTGGTGCGCCGCCACACCGGCAGCGAATGGTCGGTGGCCTTTACCGGCTTCGCGCCGGGCTTTGCCTATCTGAGCGGCGGTGACCCCGTCTTCAACGTGCCACGCCGTGCCACGCCGCGAACCAAGGTTCCGGCCGGTGCGGTGGCGCTGGCCGGCAGCTTCAGCGCAGTCTATCCACAGGCCAGCCCGGGCGGCTGGCAGATCATTGGCGTCACCGATGCCGCGATGTGGGATCTGGCGCGCGATCTGCCGGCTTTGCTGCAGCCCGGCTACCGCGTGCAGTTTGTCGATGCTGCTACTCAAAAAGTAGCTGCTGGCGATTTATCTGGTTCGATTTCAGATAGAAAAGTATCTGAGATCAAGAGCGAACAGGCGCAAGCAGCTACGAGTTTCAATGGCTGCGCCTTGCGTGTGCGCGCCACGGGTCTGCTCACGCTGTTCCAGGACATGGGTCGCCACGGCCAGGCCGGGCAGGGCGTTTCTGCCTCCGGTGCCATGGATCAGGCCGCGTTCAAGATGGCCAACCGGCTTGTCGGCAATGCCAGCCAGCTGCCGGTGCTGGAGACAGTAGGTGGCGGCCTGTCGCTGCAAAGCGTGGGCGAGAACGTCGTTGCAGTGACGGGCGCGGATGCGCCCATCAGCATCACCACGGCCGACGGACGCCGCTGGTCTGCGCCACGCCATGCCGCGATTGCACTGGCCGATGGCGACACGCTGAGCCTTGGCCAGCCCGTGGCCGGTGCCCGCTGCTATGTGGCGGTGCGCGGCGGCTATGAGGTGGCGCCCGTGCTGGGCAGCGCTTCGACGGACACCCTGGCCCATGTCGGCCCGCCTGCTCTGCACAGCGGCCAGTTGCTGGCGGTGCAGCCGGCACGCCATGCCGTGGTGGCCGAGCTGGCCCTGCCTGCGCAGGATCTGCCAGCCCCGGACGGTGAGGTGGTGCTGGATGTCGAACTGGGCCCGCGCACCGACTGGTTCACGCCCGAAGCCGTGGCCTTGCTGGCGGCCCAGCGCTGGCAGGTCACGCCCCAGTCCAATCGCGTGGGCTTGCGCCTTGCCGGCGAGCAGGCGCTGACGCGCGCCGTGACCAGCGAGCTGCCCAGCGAAGGCACGCCGCTGGGGGCCATCCAGGTTCCCGCCAGCGGCCAACCCGTGCTGTTTCTGGCCGACCACCCCTTGACCGGCGGCTATCCCGTCATCGGTTGCGTGGCACCCCATCATCTGGATCTTGCGGGGCAGATTCCCGTAGGTGCCTGGATTCGTTTTAACCCCATCCGCGCCTTTGCAGAGCTGGTGCCTGCAAGCGCGCAATGAGGAGTGAGTTGATGAAAAAAGTTCTGATTGCCAACCGTGGAGAGATCGCCGTGCGCATCGCGCGAGCCTGCGCGGATTACGGAGTGAAGTCCGTCGCCGTCTATGCCGATGCCGATATCGATGCCCTGCATGTGCGCCGCGCCGATGAAGCCTACGGCCTCGATGGCGACAAGCCCGCCGACACCTATCTGAACATCGCCAAGCTGATTGCGATCGCCAGGCGTTCGGGTGCCGACGCCGTCCATCCCGGCTATGGCTTTCTGTCCGAGAGCGAAGCCTTTGCACAGGCCGTGCTGGATGCGGGTCTGATCTGGATCGGCCCGCGCCCCGACACCATTGCCAAGCTGGGCGACAAGGTCGAGGCGCGCAAGATTGCGCTGCAGGTCGGAGCGCCGCTGGTGGCTGGCACGCCGGATCCCGTCAAGGATGCCGACGAAGTGCTGGCCTTTGCCCAGCAGCATGGCCTGCCCATCATCATCAAGGCTGCTTTTGGTGGCGGTGGCCGTGGCATGAAGATCGCCTGGCGCATGGACGAAGTGGCCGAGCTGTATGCCTCTGCCGTGCGCGAGGCCGTGACGGCTTTCGGCCGTGGCGAATGCTTTGTGGAGCAGTTCCTCGACAAGCCGCGCCATATCGAGGCGCAGGTGATTGCCGACACGCATGGCAATGTGGTGGTGCTGGGCACGCGCGACTGTTCGCTGCAGCGCCGCAACCAGAAGCTGGTGGAAGAAGCGCCCGCACCCTTCATCACCGAGGCGCAACGTGAACGCATTCACAGCGCAGCCAGAGCCATCTGTGCGCAGGCAGGCTATATCAGCGCCGGAACCGTGGAATTCCTGCTCAGCGGCAATGGCGCCATCTCCTTCCTTGAGGTCAATACCCGCTTGCAGGTCGAGCACACCGTGACCGAGGAAACCACGGGCATCGATCTGGTGCAAGAACAGCTGCGTGTGGCCGACGGCTTGCCGCTGTCTTTCACGCAGACTCCGGCACCACGGGCCCATTCCATCGAGTTCCGCATCAATGCCGAAGATGTGGGGCGCGGCTTTCTGCCCACACCGGGTCTGATCACGCGCTTTGCCCCTCCTTCGGGGCCGGGCGTGCGACTCGATTCGGGCGTCGAAACCGGCTCGGTGATCCCCGGCACGTTCGACTCCATGATGGCCAAGCTCATCGTCACCGGGGCCACGCGTGAGCAGGCCCTGGCCCGTGCTCGACGTGCGCTGGCCGAGTTCCGCATCGAGGGCGTGGCTTCGGTGCTGCCTTTCCACAAGGCCGTGCTGAATCAGGCCGACTTTGTGGGGACTGCGGGCTTCAATGTCCACACCCGCTGGATCGAGACCGAGTTTGCCGAGCCGCTGGCAGCGGCTGCTCGCGCCGAACCTGTGGCTGATACCAGCCTGCTGCGCACGGCCATCGAGATCGACGGCCGCCGCGTGCAGCTGGGCCTGCCCGCCATGCTGCTGCAAGGTCTGTCCGCGCCGACGACTGGCGTGTCTCAGGCAGCCGCGCAGCAAAGCGTGGACCCTGAGGCGGTCATCTCGCCGATTGCCGGCAATCTGCATGCCTGGAAGGTCGCCGATGGCGACGAGGTCAAGGAAGGCGATGTGATCGCCGTGATGGAAGCCATGAAAATGGAAATGCAGGTCTCGGCCCACAAGAGCGGTCGTGTCACATTGGCCGCGCAGGCAGGCTCTGCACAGACCTTGGGCGCCGTGATCGCGCATATCCGATAGGCATAGCCAGCCCCGCTCGAAGCGCGACCTCTGTGTCGCGCTTTGTTTTTCTAGCCTCGCTTCACGCAGCTCATGGCCATGGCCACCAGTGCGTCGAGAAACTCGGGTGAGCGGGCCTGCTGCGGCACATCGTGCACGGCACTGTGAATGATCTCGCGCAGGCCCTGGCCCAGCAGATAGGCAGCCAGTGGCAGGTTGTCGGTCTGTACCTGCGAGCCATGCATCTGCAGCAGTGGCAGCCAGGTGGTGTTGATGAATTCCTCCCGGCTGGCCTGCGGTGCATGCCACAGGCCCAGATGCAAGGCCGTGCGATAGCGCGTGTGGAAAGCATGGCTGAGCTGATGCAGGCGCTGCTCGACCCGAATCATGTTCGCAAAGACCTGGCGCAATATGGCTTCGAGCGACAGGCCCTGCAACTGCTCGCGCATCTGGAAAAGCTGCTCGGATTCCTGATCGAGCAGGCGTTCATACACTGCCGCAATCATGGACTCCTTGTTGGGAAAGTATTGGTAGATGGAGCCCACGGCAGCACCCGACACCTCTGCAATGCGATTGACCGTGAGAGCGTCCTCGCCCTCTTTTTCGAGAAGGCGCAGACAGGCTTCGGCAATGGCATCGACCAGCGCTCTGGAGCGTGCCTGCACAGGCTGTTTGCGCGGTTGCGGCAACTGGTCCTTGGGGCGTGGGGTGGTGGGCGCTTCCATGAAATGCAAGTCCTGTCTTCGGTTTATCTGTTGGCGCTGATTTTTTCTTTTTCTATCAATGACTTGCGACGTCTTTGAGGGGGCTGGAATGCGAGTGGAAAAACGCACTCCCTCTGCCTAGACTTTGTACCAGGCAGCTCACCATCCTAGCGCTAATGAGCGGCCCGACAGAGCCTGAGGCAGACGCGGTGGAGGAGACAGAAGCGCTGCACTCGGGCAAGACATTGCATAGAGGAGAAAGCCCATGTCATCCCCCATCTCGGTTCGGATTCTCGGCCCGCGCATCGGTGCCGAAGTGCTGAAGCTGGACCTGGCAGACCCGTTGTCTGCGCAAACCTTGCAGGAGTTGGAAGCCGCCCTGCTCAGACATGAAGCACTGGTGCTGCATGTGCCCGATATGACGCCCGACCAGCATCTGGCGATTGCCCGGCATTTTGGCGAGGCCGAAGTCCATACCTTCTATCCCAATCTGGGCCAGGGCTATGAGCAGATCACAGTCATAGACTCCAAGCTCGGCGACCGCGCCGATATGTGGCACCACGACGAAAGCTTTCTGCCCAGTCCGCCCATCGTCACCATGACCCATGCGCGCATCCTGCCGCCCACGGGTGGAGATACCTGCTGGATCAGCATGACCAGTGCCTACGATGCGCTGTCGCCGCAGATGAAGCAGTACCTCGATGGTCTGAGTGCCTGGCATGACATGAACAGCCCCATGACGGCGGCGCTGCAGCATGGAATCTGCACGCATGAGCGCTATGTGGAAGTGGTCGCGCAAAACCGTCGCCAGTTGCACCCCATGGTGAGCGTGCATCCGCTCACGGGGCGCAAGGCGCTCTACGTCAGCCCCACCTATGTCACGCATATAGATGGTCTGCCACAGGCTGAAAGCCGTGCCATCCTGGCCTATCTGCATGCGCACTGCATGCAGGTGGAGTTCCTGTTCAAGCACCGCTGGGTACTGGGAGATATGGTGATCTGGGACAACCGCAGCGTGGTGCACAACGCCATCATGGACTATGCGCCGCACCAGCGTCGCATGCACCGTGCATCGGTGTTTGCACGCCAGGGCGCTGCCGCCCAGAAGCACAACGAACAGGAGGCAGCATGCGCCACGACGGACTGAACCGGGAACTGCTGTCCAGATACGCGCCGCGCCCGGGCCGCAAGCCGCTGCTGCCCTCGCTCGGTGATCGCCAGCAGCTTGCGCTGCTGTGCCGCGTGCTCTCGCGCGAAGGCTATAACGACCATATCGCGGGCCACATCACGCTGCGCCTGGATAACGGCAGCTATCTGGCCAATCCCTGGGAGCTGACCTGGAGCGAGCTGACGGCATCGGACATCCTGCGGCTGGATGCACAAGGCCAGGTGATCGAGGGCGACTGGAACAT
Organism: Comamonas sp. F1-6; assembly: GCF_039581415.1. NCBI lineage: Bacteria > Pseudomonadati > Pseudomonadota > Betaproteobacteria > Burkholderiales > Comamonadaceae > Comamonas > Comamonas sp. F1-6. Next base: position 37,604 of record NZ_JBCPWN010000012.1, on the reverse strand, counting down.
CACTCCGGCCATCCGGCTGCACATGGACGTGCATGAAAAGCGCCACGATGTGCGCGTGGTCATCCACAACCATCCCGAATGGAGCTCGGTCTGGTCGGCCACGGGCAAGGTGCCGCCGGTGTATGACCAGACCTCGGCCCTGGTCGATACCGACCCCGTGGTCTATGACGAATACCGGGGCACGGTGGAGCAGCGTGAGCTGGGCAATGCCGTGGCCAGCGCACTGGGCCAGAGTAAATGGGCGCTGCTGGCCAATCATGGTGCGCTGGTGGTGGGCGAGAGCATTCGACAGGCGCATCTGCGTGCCATCACGCTGGAGTGGCGCTGCCGCCTGGCCTGGCGGGTGCAGGCGCTCGGTGGCGGCACCCCCTTGAGCGATGCCGTGATCCAGGCGACCGGAGCGCGCACCGACCTCAACGGCTTTCCCTTCCTCTGGGAAGCCATGTGCCGCGAGGAAATCCGCCGAGACCCCCGCGTGCTGGACTAAGCCCGCTCTGGCTTCCCGCTCGCTGAGAGTGGGAAGCCAGGACTGCATCGATCTGCCGAAAGCTCTCTTATGTCCATTCATGAATCACCGCTCCCGCAGCGTCCCCGGCTGCTGCTGCACACGGCGCTGACGCCAGCCATGCGCGAGAGACTGCAGCTGCAGTTCGAGCTGCTTGACGCGGCTGCGCTTGATAGCTCCCGCAGCAGCTCGCTGTCTGGCCAGGTGCGCGCAATGCTGTGCAATGCGCAGTCCGTCATCGGCAGCGAGCAGTTGCTGCAGTGGCCTGCACTGGAGCTGATCGTGATCATTGGCGTGGGCATGGACGGCATCGATCTCGACGCCGCAGAGCAGATGGGCATCCAGGTGCGCAACACGCCAGCTATCTCTGCCGAAGATATCGCCGATCACACGCTGGCTTTGCTGCTGGCTGCCACGCGCGAGATTGTGCAGGCCAATGAGTTTGTGCGGCACGGTCGCTGGTTGCGGGGACGGTATCCACCCACCTTGCGTTTTTCGGGGCAGCGCATGGGCATCGTTGGCCTGGGGCGCATCGGCCGTGCTGTGGCCAGGCGGTCGCAGGCCTTTGATATGTCGATTGCCTATACGGGGCGTGCTCCCAAGAACGATGTGCCGTACCGCTGGTGCGGCAGTGTGCTGGAGCTGGCCGCAGATGTGGATTTTCTCGTGCTGTGCGCCAGCGGCGGGCCTGCAACCCGGGGGCTGATCGATGCCGAAGTGCTGCAGGCCCTGGGCCCGCAAGGCGTGCTGGTGAATGTGGGGCGTGGCTCCATCGTGGATGAAAAGGCGCTTCGGCAGGCGTTGCAGGAACGCACGATTGCGGCTGCGGCGCTCGATGTGTTCGTGCATGAGCCGCAAGTGCCCGAAGCCTTGATGGATCTGCCCAATACGGTGCTGACGCCGCACATGGCAAGTTCCACACGGCATGGCCTGCAGGCCATGCTTGCGCAGGCCGAGGTATGCCTGCTGCAGCACTTCGGACTGCCCGAAATCACAGATTGAACCGCCGCATGTTTGCACCCTGCGGGTAGAGGTTTTTGCCGGGGGGGTTGACCTTTACATGATGTCAATCTCTACAGTGGCCTTCAACGTGAATGGAGAACGCGATGAATGCACTGACCAAAAGCGGAGCCTTTGAGCTGTCTGTCGAAGGAATGACCTGCGCATCCTGCGTGGGCCGGGTGGAGCGGGCGCTCAAGAAAGTGCCCGGTGTGCAGGAGGCCGTGGTGAATCTGGCCACGGAAAAAGCCAGCCTCACCATGGCCGATCCGGCGCAGGCTGTGGCCATCCTGCCGCAGGCCGTGGCGGCGATTGAAAAAGCAGGTTATGCGGTACCCGCGCAAAGCGTGGACTTGCAGGTGGGCGGCATGACCTGCGCGTCCTGTGTGGGCCGCGTGGAGCGGGCGCTCAAGAAAGTGCCCGGAGTGCAGGATGCGGTGGTGAATCTTGCGACCGAGCGAGCCAGCGTGCAGCTGCAGGGCAGCGTGGATGTGAGCAGCTTGATTGCAGCGATAGAAAAGGCCGGCTATGAAGCCCAACCCGTGCTGCACAACGTTGCCGCAACCGGGGAGGACGCCGCAGCCCAGCGCCAGGCGCAGGAGCGCGAGTCGCTCAAGCGCTCGCTGATCTTTGCGACCGTGTTCGCACTGCCCGTGTTTCTGCTGGAAATGGGCGGTCACATGGTGCCCGCATTCCACCACTGGATTGCGGGCAGCATCGGCACACAGAACAGCTGGTACATCCAGTTTGCGCTGACGGCCGTGGTGCTGTTCGGGCCGGGTCGGCGCTTCTTCGATAAAGGCGTGCCCGCCCTGCTGCGCGCTGCGCCCGATATGAATTCGCTGGTCGCCGTGGGCACCTCGGCGGCGTTTGCCTATTCGGTGGTCGCGACCTTTGTGCCGCAATGGCTGCCCGCAGGCACCGTGAATGTGTACTTCGAAGCCGCGGCCGTTATCGTGGCGCTGATCCTGCTGGGCCGCTTCCTGGAGGCGCGTGCCAAGGGCAATACCTCGGAGGCCATTCGCCGTCTGGTGCAGTTGCAGGCCAAGACCGCGCGCGTGCGCCGCGATGGCCAGGTCCAGGAAGTCGATATCGCCCAGGTGCGTGCCGGCGATCTGATCGAAGTGCGCCCCGGCGAGCGTATTCCCGTCGATGGCGAGGTCATCGAAGGCCGCAGCTTTGTCGACGAATCCATGATCAGCGGCGAGCCCGTTCCGGTCGAGAAGGCGGAAGGCGCCGAAGTGGTGGGCGGCACGGTCAATCAGAATGGCGCGTTGGCTTTCAGAGCCACCAAGGTGGGCGCCGATACGCTGCTGGCGCAGATCATCCGCATGGTGGAGCAGGCCCAGGGCAGCAAGCTGCCGATCCAGGCGCTGGTGGACAAGATCACCATGTGGTTTGTGCCGGCCGTCATGGCGGCGGCCCTGCTGACTTTTGTGATCTGGCTGATCTGGGGCCCCGATCCCGCGCTGAGCTTTGCCCTGGTCAATGCCGTGGCCGTGCTCATCATTGCCTGCCCCTGCGCCATGGGGCTGGCCACGCCGACTTCCATCATGGTGGGAACCGGGCGTGCCGCGCAAATGGGAGTGTTGCTGCGCAAGGGCGAGGCACTGCAGCAACTCAAGGATGCCAGGGTGGTGGCGGTGGACAAGACCGGCACGCTGACCCGTGGCCGTCCCGAGCTGACCGACCTGGTGCTGGCCGATGGCTTTGAGCGCGGCGCGGTGCTGGCGCAGGTGGCTGCCGTGGAGGATCGCAGCGAGCACCCGATTGCGCGTGCCATTGTCGATGCGGCCAAAGCCGAGGGGCTGGAGGTTCCGGCCATCAGCGACTTCGCATCGGTGACCGGTTTCGGCGTGCGTGCCCTGGTGCTTGGCGACCAGGTGGAGATCGGTGCAGACCGCTTCATGCGCGAACTCGGCCTGAGCGTTGAGGGCTTTGCGGCCGAGGCCGAGCGCCTGGGCAGCGAAGGCAAGACGCCGCTGTATGCCGCCATCGGCGGCAAGGTGGCAGCCATGATTGCCGTAGCCGATCCCATCAAGCCCAGCACCAAGCCCGCGATCGATGCCCTGCACGCACTGGGCCTGAAGGTGGCCATGATTACCGGCGACAACCGCCACACGGCCGAGGCGATTGCCCGGCAGCTGGGCATTGACGAGGTGGTGGCCGAGGTCCTGCCAGGCGGCAAGGTCGAGAGCGTGAAGCGCCTCAAGGCCGAACATGGCACGCTGGCCTATGTGGGCGACGGCATCAACGACGCGCCGGCCCTGGCCGAGGCCGATGTGGGCATCGCCATAGGCACGGGCACCGATATCGCGATCGAGGCGGCCGATGTGGTGCTGATGTCGGGCGATCTTTCGGGCGTGCCGAATGCGATTGCGCTGTCCAAGGCCACCATGAAGAACATCGGCGAGAACCTGTTCTGGGCCTTTGCCTACAACGTGGCGCTGATACCGGTGGCGGCAGGTCTGCTCTATCCGTTCAACGGCATGTTGCTGTCGCCGGTGTTTGCGGCCGGAGCCATGGCGCTTTCGAGCGTATTCGTGCTCTCCAACGCGCTGCGGCTCAAGCGCTTCAAACCGGCTCTCTGAAAAGAGGGCATGGGGTGGGCGCCGGAAGATATTCTGACGCTTGCCCCTGACCCGGGGCTATTGCTTGGGCAGTTGCGGCACGTCCACGAAATCGTCGAGGCTCAGGCCTTTTTCCTGCAGCAGGGCTTCGAGCACGGGCTTGAGCCGGCCCAGGCTGGCTTCCACGGTTTCGCGCACGGTATCGACCACCACCTGGGTGCTGCGCTCGATCTCGATATTGACCAGATCGCCGACCTTTTTGTCGCCGAACACCGTCATGCGCAGGGTTTCGGGAATCAGCCAGACCTCGAACCAGCCCTCCTTGCGATTCACCTCGGCCACCGTCAGGCTGGCGCCGTTGACGGCGATATAGCCCTTGGCAAACACATAGGGGCGGAAGGCCTCGGGAATGCCGAAGCGGATCTTGTGATTGGTCTCGGTCTGCATCAGCTCCAGCAGCGGCGCCGTGAAGTCCACATGGCCCGACAGGGGGTGGCCGCCAATCTCGGCGCCATCCCTGGCGGCGCGCTCCACGTTGAGCGTGTCGCCGGCCTTGTAGCTGCCCAGCGTTGTGATGTTCAGGCTTTGCAGCATCACGTCAAAGCTGGCGCTGGTGGGCGAGAGGTTTTCGGTCACCGTCAGGCAGACGCCGTCGTGCGAGACGCTGGCACCAATGGCCAGATCCTGGCAGAAGCCTTCGGGAAACTCCATGATGAAGGTGCGCAGGCCGTCCTGGTCGCGCAGCGCGGCAATCTTTGCCACGGCCTGAATGATGCCGGTAAACACGGGGCAGACTCTCTTATCAACAGGCGGGCGCCGGGCGCCAGCCTTGGGTCAAAACGGCTATTTTGCCTGTTTGCCCGGTAACCCGGCCAGCGTCTAGGCGAAGGTCGGCCGGCCTTCCCAGAAGCCGCTGATCAGCGCCTCGGGCTTTTTGAGCGCACGCACCCAGGCGCAGTCGGGCCAGGCTTGCATCTGTACATTCATGCCGGCAAACACTCCATAGCCCGGGCCGGCCGCGATCTCGCCATCGGCCTGCAGGGTCTCGCCGCTGCGGATGCTGCAGGTCGCGCGGATATCGCCCTGTGCCTTGATGCCCCAGCCGGCCTGAATATGGTTGCCGCACAGAATGCCGTCGTTGCCGGCAATGCCATGACCTACATCGAGCAGACCCTGCACCTCGATGGCGCCGCCTGCCTTCAGGCCCTTGCCGCAGTGCATATCGCCTTGCACCTGCACTTCCTGGCCGATATGGGCATTGCCCTTGAGCTTCACATGGCCGCCGACGCTCAGCTCCCAGCCGCAGCGCAGGTCTTCGGCGCGCAGCTCGCCTTCGACTTCCACGCTCCAGGCCGCCTTGATGCTGCCGCCGGCCTGCAGCAGCTCAGCCGCGAAGATGGCGCCGCCGCATTGAATCTCTTCGCCCGCTTCGAGCTTGCCGGCGCGTATGCCGCCGCCCGCCTGCAGGCTGCGGCCCACCAGCAGCTGGCCGGGCACGCGCACATCGCCGTGCACGATCAGGGTGCCGGCATAGACGAAGTTGTCGGCCTCCAGGTGCTCGAGCTCCAGCACGCTGTTGGTGGAGCCGAAGTTCTCCAGCAGCCAGCGCGCATCTTCCACGCGGCCTGCGGCCACCTGGGTGTCCATGGCGGCCTGGTAGTCGCCGCCGGCCAGGTTGTTGCGCACAAACCAGCGGTAGCCCATGGCACATGGGTTTTTGCCGCGCAAGAAATTTTGAGTGAGTTCCATGTCCATAGCTGACCTCCGGATCGTCCTTTGAGCAAGATGCGGTGCGCGTGACGGTACGGACGCCTTAGACGTGGACGTACCTCTCCCATGCACCAGGGAAATGCTGTTTGGGAAGGCCGTGCGGAGGATGTGAGCTGTGTGCTTCAAGCCATCCGCACGGCGGCGGAAAGCATGGCCGTGACACCGCTCAGGCTCACGAATGCGGTGGGAATGCCATGGCGGCGTGTGTGCAGCGCACGCAGCACGCAGGCACGCGCGGGCAGCTCTGCGGCAAGGGCAGAGCGGCGCAGGCGGGCAGCGGTGGACAGGTGCAGGCAGGCCATGGGTAAGAAGATGTCTGAGCCCCGATTATGCCGCGCGGCCCGGGCCGGTGCAGATGACCCCCTGCTTGTCCGTTGTCTCATGGCGCTGTGCATGGCCGGGCGCCGCGCAAGGGCCGCCCCGCAGCGTCGGTGCCGTCCCCCTCCGGCGAAGCCAGAGAGGGGGAAGACGCGAAGCGGCACAGAGGGTGCTTTATCTCAGCGGCTTTGCGCTGCGGCCTGGCACAAGCGCTCCACGGCCTGCGCGATCTGCGGCACCTCGGGCGCGGCAAACGACATGCGCAGCGTGTGCAGGTCGGGATCGGCAGGATAGAAGGCCTTGCCAGGCACATAGATCACGCCCCGGGCCACGGCGGCGTCGAAGAGCTTTTGCGGATCTATGCGGCGGTCCAGCTCGGCCCAGACGAACATGCCGCCCGCGGGGCGCGAGCAGCGTATGCCGCTGTCGGGCGCCGCGTCCAGGCCCTGGACCAGGGCCTGCATGCGGCGCTGGTATTCCTGGCGCGCGCGCTGCACGGTGGCCGGGTAGCGGCCGCTGGCCAGATAGCAGGCAGCGACCGACTGCGTCAGCGGCGAGGTGCACAGATCGGCCGTCTGCTTGGCCACCGTGCAGCGGCGCAGCAGCGGTGCGTCGGCCAGCATCCAGCCCACGCGCAGCGCGGGGGCCACGGTCTTGGACAGGCTGGACAGATAGATGACGGGGTTGGAGCCGGGCTCGGCCAGCCGTTCTCCAGCGGCGCGCACGGTGCCCGGCATGGCTTGGTGGATGCCGCTGGACTCGTCGAAGCGCAGCTCGCCATAGGGATCGTCCTCGACCACCCAGAAGCCGTGTTGCCGGGCCAGTTGCACCAGAGCCTCGCGGCGTTCCTGCGCCAGCAGCGTGCCGCGCGGGTTGGAGAAGTTCGGCACGGTGTAGAGCAGCTTGGGGCGCTGGCCGGCCGGCAGTGCGGCCAGCAAATCGGCCAGGGCCTCAGTCTGCAGGCCTTGCTCGTCCATGGGAATGGGCAGGATGCGCGCCTGGGCCAGACGCAGGGCCTGCAGCGTGGCGGGATAGGCCGGCACCTCGACCAGCACCGTGTCGCCGGGCTCGACGAGCACGCGCACCAGCAGGTCAAAGGCCTGCTGCGATCCGGTGGTCACGAGTATGTCGGCGGCCGTCGCCTGCATGCCGCGCTCGCGCGCCTGCTGCGCCAGGGCCTCGCGCAACTCGCCCAGGCCTTCGGTGGCGCCATATTGCAGCGCGCCCGGGCCCTGGGCCATGGCCTGCTGTGCAGCCTGGGCCAGGCCCTCGGCATCGAAGAGGCTGGGCGATGGATAGCCGCCGGCCAGCGAGATCACGCCGGGGCGCGAGAGATAGGGAAACAGCTCGCGTATCGGCGATCCCGCAGGCTCGGCAAACACCGCGGCAAAGGGAGCCAGTGCGCTGTCCCGACTCATGCTGTCGCTCCCGACAGCATTGCGAGAACCTGGGCCCTGGATTGCTGCTCGGAGGCCTCGTACAGAGCGATTTCATCATGCACGCGCGCGCCCAGCGCGCTTTCGAAGACCTGCTGCGCGGCATGGGCCTGGTATTGCTTTTGCTCCTCGCCGCCGAGGTTGGACTGGAAGATGCCGGCCGCGCTCACGGGTAGAAAATCTTCATAGGTAATCGGCTCGGCCTGCACCAGACCCCGGTCGATCAGTGCTTCCAGGTCTGCACCGGCAGGGCTTTGGGCAAGCGAGGCCTGAGCCTGCCCGGTCAGGCGGTAGCGGTAGAAGGCCAGGCCCTGGCGGCGCAATTGTTCGTGCGTATCGGGAAACTGCGTGAAGACCTGCTGCAGGCGGTGTGCATAGTCGGGCGCGGCGCTGCCCGCGCTGTCTATGCCGCGCACCAGGCCCAGCAGCTCGTCGTACAGGGCGCGGCCCTTGCGTGTCAGCGCGACACCGCGCTGCTCGATCTCGCCAAAGCGCGCGGTATGGGCGCCGGAACTGTCCGCGTTGGCGTCGGCATCGGTAAAGCGCACGGCCTCCTTGAGTGCCTTGAAGCTGGTCTGGCGCAGCAGGATGGGGCAGGCGCGCTGTGGCGGGCCTTCGACCACGTCCTTGGCATCCATGCCGCGCGTGGGCATATCGGCCTGGGCCATGTCTATGTCCAGCGTGCGTGGCGTCAGATGGTTGATGTGCGGGCCCTTGAAGCACACCACATCGGCCACCAGGCGGTGGGCTTGCTGCAGGGCCTTGTAGGTGGCGGCATCCACGGTGGCGTCGCTGTGCCAGCGGAAGGTCTCCAGGGCCTGCTGCACAAAGGCGTCGGCGTCGCTGCTGTCCAGGCCTCCGTCACGCTCGGCCTGGGCAATGAGCTCCAGTGCGCGCGGCGTGAAGATGCGACGGCGCTCGAGGATCTCGGCGGCCTGCGCGCGCAGCGCTGCATCGGCAATCAGCTCCAGGCGCAGCAGCGAGGTGAAGACGCGAAACGGGTTGGCCAGCAGCGCCTCGTCGTGCACGGGGCGAAAGGCCGTGGAGTGCACGGGAACGCCAGCCACCGAGAGGTCGTAATAGCCCACGGGCTCCATGCCCATCACGGCGAACAGGCGGCGCAGCGTGGCCAGCTCCTCGGCCGTTCCCACGCGGATGGCGCCATGGCGCTCCACATCCAGGCGCTCGAGCTCGCCGCTGCTGTTCATGCGCTGGCGCAGCTCGGGGTCGGCCTGCAGCGCCACGGCGTTGATATCGGCCACAAGGTCGATCAGGGTGCCGTACTGCGGCACTTCCTTGCGGTACATCTCGGACATGGCACGCGAGAAGCGCGTGCGGATCTCGTCGACGCTGACAAAGCGGGCTGCGGTGGAAGAGGCGTGGGGCGTGGCGCTCATGACAAAACAGAAGGGCAGGGGTTCGTGGGATGGCCGCGCCGCTGGCGGGGCCGCAGGAATATGCAGCATGTTCTGCGTCGTCATGACTTTGGTCAAACGATAATCCGGCCTGCAGGTCATACCCGGACGGAATGAACCTGCATCCGAATCCCTCCCACATCCTTGCCGCCATGCAGTTATCCCGTCGCTTTCTGCCCCCCATGTCCCTGCTCTGCGCCTTCGAGGCCTCGGCGCGGCACCAGAGCTTTACCGCGGCGGCCGCCGAGCTGCATCTGACGCAAAGCGCCGTCAGCCGCCAGATCCGCGCGCTGGAGGAGCGCCTGGGCACCGAGCTGTTCGTGCGCGAGCGCCAGACCGTGCGCCTGAGCGCTGCGGGCCAGGCCTATGCGCAGGAGATACGCGCTGCCCTGGCGCGCATCTCCAATGCCACGCTGGGCTTTCGCACCAATCCGCAGGGCGGCAGCCTGAACCTGGCCATCCTGCCGACCTTCGGCACGCGCTGGCTGGCGCCACGGCTGCCGCAGTTCTTCAGCGCTCATCCGGGCATCACCATCAATCTGACAACGCGGCTGTCGCAGTTCGATTTCCAGCTCGAGGCCGTCGATGCGGCCATTCATTTCGGCTTGCCGAACTGGCCGGGCGCGGAGCTGGAGTTCCTCATGAGCGAGACCGTGGTGCCGGCCTGCAGCCCCGATGTGGCGGCCCGCCATGGCTTTGCCCGGCCCGAGGATCTGTTGCGCGCACCCCTGCTGCATCTGGCTTCGCGTCCCGACGCCTGGCAGCGCTGGTTCGGCAGCCAGGGCTGCCAGGGCGGCGATATGCAGGGCATGCTGTTCGATCAGTTCGCCACGGCGGCCCAGGCCGCGATCGCCGGCGTGGGCGTGGCGCTGCTGCCCAAGTTTCTGATCCTGCGCGAGCTGCAGGCCGGCGATCTGGTCCAGGCTCTGCCGCAACTGCCCGAGGTGCAAAGCGCCGAGCGCTACTACCTGGCCTGGCCGACCAGCCGCTCGGCCTATCCGCCGTTGCAGGCCTTCCAGGGCTGGCTCAAGCAGGTCGCGCAGGAGTTTGCTTCTTCTGCGCCGCTGTAATGAAAAAAGGAGCTGCCAGCGCAGCTCCTTCAATGAGTTCAGCAATGAATATGCCTGAAATGATTGCTCAAAAAGCGCAACCAGCTATCAATAAAGCATGACTCCAGGCGCAGGCTTGCGGTCGTTTCAGCTGTTGTAGGCTTCCAGCGGCTTGTCATTGGGCGCTTGCAGCAGCTGCTTGAGCGTCTCGCTCATGGGCAGGTTCAGCGGCATTTCCTTGGGCGGAATGGGCTGCATAAACCACTTGTCGTAGATCTTCGCCACCTCGCCGGACTTCATCATGCGCACCAGGGCATCGTCCACGGCCTTCTTGAAGCCGGGATCGTCCTTGCGCATCAGCAGCGCGATGGGCTCCGACCCCAGCGCCTCGCCCACGATCTTGTAGCCCCTGGGGTCCTTGGAGTTGGCGATCACGCCGGCCAGCAGATTGTCGTCAAGCACAAAAGCATCCGCGCGGCCCGACTCCAGCATCAGAAAACTCTCGAAATGGTCCTTGCCCAGCTGGGTCGGCAGCTTGACATTGTTGTCATGGCTGTATTTGCGCAGCAGCTGCACGGCGGTGGTCCCCGCCGAAGCTGCCACGGTCTTGCCGTCCAGCTGCTTGAACGAGGTCACGGGCGAGTCTGCGCGCACGGCCATGCGCACCTGGCTGACATAGGTGGTGACGGCAAACGAGACCTGCTTCTGGCGGCTGAGGTTGTTGGTCGTGGGGCCGCAGCCCAGATCCACCGTGCCGTTTTGCACCAGAGGCATGGTGTTCTGCGCGGTGATGGCCATGTATTCGATCTTGGCGCTGGGCGCGATCTGGGCCAGCACCTTTTCGCACAACTCCACGTGGTAGCCGGTGAAGCGGTGGTTGGCGCCTATGGCATAGGCCATGGGGGCCGAGCTTTCGCGCACGCCTATGACCACCTTGCCGGTCTTTTGCAGCTTTTCCAGCGTGCTGCCGGAGGCGGTCTGGGCCTGGACGCCGGAGGCGGCCATGGCGGCTACAAGGGCGGTACATGCCAGCGTTATGTTCGCGGTCATCAGGCGCATGGGGGGAAGTCTCCTCGGGAAGTGGGCGTATCGAAAACGCAATGCAATTGTTGTGCGCTCGTCCATGGTGCCGCGCATTGCCTGCAGCCCATGAATCGGCAAGACCCGTTGCCGGGGCGGCCTGTTTGTCAAGATCCTGCATCAACTATCCGGCAAATGGCAGAGGTTTCATAACGATGAAACGGAAGAAGGTCATGCTTGCGGCGTATGACCCGGCAGCGCGTGTCCAGGTGCGGCAGCCGGCTCGGCAAAGCCATAGCGGGACGGCTGACCGGGCTTTTTGGGTAATATCTGCGCCTGTTGCACAGGCCCGCGCGCATCGTTTGCGGCGCGTCCAGCCTTGTGCCGCCAGGGCCGGCCGTGTCGCTGCCGCCTGGTCCGGCTCCGTTTTCGGTTCGCGCAGCGCAGCCCGCAAGGGCGCCACAGAATGACTCTGCATGCGTGAACCTGTTTTGAGACAGACTCCATGACTGCCAATACCCCCCCCTCATTCCTGAGCCGCATCGCCATCGCGATCGGCAGTTTCTTTGCCATTCTCGGTAACGGTCGCCTGGCCGCCGACGTGAGTCGTGTGCGCGCCGGTGAGGCTTTTGCCGCCGACGTCGCCCCCAGGGAAGTACGCGTGGAAGTGCCGGTCGAGAAGATCGTCGAGGTTCGCGTCGAAGTGCCGGTCGAAAAAATCGTGGAAAAGACCGTTGAGAAGCGCGTCGAGGTTCCGGTCGAGAAGCTGATCGAAAAAACCGTCGAAGTGGAAAAGCTCGTCGCCACCGACAGCGCCGCCCTGCAACTGCTGGGCCTGATGCAGCGCGAGGCCCGTTTTGTGGACTTCATCCAGGAAGACGTCACGCCCTATACCGATGCCGAAATCGGCGCGGCCGCGCGCGTGGTGCATGAAGGCTGCCGCAAGGTGCTGCGCGAGCATTTCACGCTCTCCCCCGTTTGCAGCGAAGCCGAAGGCTCGCGCATCACTTTGCAGGCCGGTTTTGACGCTGCTGCCGTGCGACTGACGGGCAATGTGGTCGGCCAGCCGCCGTTTACCGGCACGCTGTCCCATCGCGGCTGGCTGGTGATGCAGGTCAAGCTGCCCCAGCTCACCGACATTCAGGCCGCCAAGGTCATCGCCCAAGCCGAAGTGGAGCTGTGATCCATGAATATGTTTGCCTCCATCGCCGCATCGGGTGCGGCCAGTCAAGCTGCGAGCACTCCTGATTCCGTGGCTGCCGCTGCTCAGCCACAAAGCCCTGCAGGCCAGGCCGACGCCCCGTCTGCCGGCGCTAGCTACAGCATCGGCATCGATCTGGGCACCACCCACTGCGCGCTGTCCTATGTGAACAAGACCGCCAGCGATGGCGAGAAGGTGGTGCAGGGCGTGCTGGACATTCCCCAGCTCACGGCTCCCGGCAGTGTCGAGGCCAGGCCACTGCTGCCGTCCTTTCTCTATCTGCCGCACGAAAGCGAGCTGACCGAAGCCGAGCGCAGCTTGCCCGGTGCACCCGGCGACTTCATCACCGGCGAATTCGCCCGCAGCCGCGGCGCAGCCACGCCCATCCGTCTGGTCAGCAGCGCCAAGAGCTGGCTCTGCCACCCCGGCGTCGATCGCCGCGCAGGCATTCTCCCCGCCGATGCACCCGAGGAAGTCAGCCGCATTTCGCCGCTGACCGCTTCAACCCGCTATCTCGAGCATCTGCGCCGCGCCTGGGAGCAGGCCCATCCCGAGGCCCCGTTTGCCCAGCAGGACATCACCGTCACCATCCCCGCATCGTTCGACCCCGCCGCGCGCGAGTTGACGGCCGAGGCCTGCAGGGCTGCTGGCTTTGCCAGGCTGACACTGCTCGAAGAACCTCAGGCCGCGCTTTACAGCTGGATCCAGGCCAGTGGCGGCCAGTGGCGCAAGCAGGTCAAGCATGGCGACATCATCCTCGTCGTGGACGTGGGTGGCGGCACCACCGACCTCTCGCTGATCGCCGTGCTGGAGCGCGATGGCAATCTGGAGCTGCAGCGCATTGCCGTGGGCGAACACATTCTGCTGGGCGGCGACAACATGGATCTGGCCCTGGCCTACGGCGTTGCACGCAAGCTGGCGGCCGAAGGCAAGCAGCTCGATGCCTGGCAAACCCGGGCGCTGGCCCATGGCTGCCGCGCAGCCAAGGAGCAATTGCTGGCCGACGCCAATTTGCAGGCCGTGCCCGTGGTTGTGCCCAGCCGGGGCAGCAAGCTCATCGGCGGCAGCATCCGTACCGAAGTCACGCGTGATGAAGTGCTGGCCGTGCTGGTCGAGGGCTTTTTCCCCAAGGTGGCCGTCAGCGACAAGCCCAAGACCCGTGCGCGCGGCGCGCTCACGCAGCTGGGCCTGCCCTATGCGCAGGACGCTGCCGTCACGCGCCACCTGGCGGCCTTTCTGAGCCGCCAGGTTCATGCGCTGGCCGAGATCGAGGGCCTGAACGGCGATCAGATCGACGGCTCCACCTTTTTGCATCCCACGGCCATCCTGTTCAACGGCGGCGTGCTCAAGGCGCCCCAGATCGAGCAGCGCATCCTGGAAGTCATCAACGGCTGGCTGGACGACGAGGCCTGCGAGCCTGCGCGTCTGCTGGACGGCGCCAACCTCGATCTGGCCGTGGCCCGCGGTGCGGCCTATTACGGCCATATCGCCACCAGCGGCCGCGGCGTGCGCATTCGCGGCGGCACGGCTCAGTCCTATTACGTGGGTGTGGAGAGCAATATGCCCGCCATCCCCGGCATGGAACCGCCCCTGTCCGCCCTGTGCCTGGCACCGTTCGGCATGGAGGAGGGCACGGAAGTCGCTCTGCCTGACGAGGAGTTCGGCCTGGTCGTGGGCGAGCCCGTGCGTCTGCGCTTCTTTGGCTCGTCCGTGCGCCGCACCGACCAGGTCGGCACCATGCTGGACTTCTGGTCGCCCGAAGAGCTGGTGGAGCTGCAGGAGATCGAGCTGAATCTGCCCGCCGCCGGCCGCGCTGCCGGCGAGGTGGTGCCCGTGACCCTGGCGGCGCGCGTGACCGATATCGGCACGCTGGAGCTCAATGCCGTGCCCGTGGGTGGAAGCGAGCGCTGGAAAGTGGAGTTCGATGTGCGCGCGGAAACCTCTGCGGAGGCCGCCGAATAAGGCCGCTGAGTTGCTTGACTGCGAAAGCCCGCTGGCCGATTGGTTGGCGGGCTTTTTTGTTCTCTCTTTTGTTCTCTTGTTTGCGGCTGCACTTCCGGCTGAGACCCGCCCTCTGTCCGTGACAAAGGCATGCCACAAAAAGGCTCAGGCCCAATCACGCCAGGCGCAAGATCATGAAGCCCTTCTTTTGAGAAGCAGGGCGCGCACCATGCCCACCAGCAACATGCCACGCGCCCCACTCAAGCAGAGGTCTAGAACGCGTGGCGCAGACCCACGCTCAGGCTGCTGGCATCCTGCCCATATCCCACGCCACCCTTGAAGTTGTAGCCATAGGCCACGCCGGATCCGTTGTCGATGCGTGTGTAGGCAGCGTAGAGCTTGGTGCGTTTGCTCAGGTGGTGGTTGTAGCCAAGAATCCACTGGCGCGCGCTGCTGCCGGGCACATGGCTCCATCGGCTCGCCCAGCCGTAGCCCAGGGCAAGCTCCGAAGCGCCAACCCGGTAGGCCGCAGTCACGCGCGCAGCGTCACGCGTGCCGCAGCCGGCACCGCCATTGCTGCACAGCGAGCCCGAGCCGTTGTCCGAGCGCTGGTAGTAGGCACCGATCTGCAGCGCATTCCAGATGTAGTGGCCGCGCAGGGCAAACTGCCTGTCGTCGCCCAGCTGGGTAAAGCCCGCGCCCAGGGCCAAGGGGCCGCGTTCCCAGTTGGCATAGAGGTCGTAGCCGTTCTTCTGCACGGCACCTGTCGTCTTTTCGTGTAGCGATGCCTGAGCCTCCAATGTCAGCCCGGCCATCACAGGGCTGCGATAGGCGATCTTGTTGGTGTTGCGCATCACGTAGTCGTAGAGCGCATCGGCGATGGAGCCGGTATCGTGGTTTGGCTCATCCAGTGCACCATAGTCGGCAATGCCGAAATAGGTGGCGGCACCAAAACGGCCCAGACGCAGCTTGCCCAGACTGCCCGAGAGGTTGACTTCGCTCTGGCGCTGAAAGGCCAGGGCGCCGGTGCTGCCGGTACCGGCGCCGGTATCGGATTCGAAGCCGGATTCGAGCTGGAAGCCGGCCTTGAGGCCGCCGCCCAGGTCTTCGCTGCCTACAAAGCCGAAGCGCGAGTTGTTGTTGAAGAGCCCGGTCAGGCTGCTGCCTCCGACCTTCTGATGCTCGAGCGAGGTATTGAGGCGGCCATAGATCTGCACGCTGCTTTGTGCGAGCGCGACGGAAGCTCCGGCGGTGGCCAGAGCGGCGAGGAGGACACGAGACACAGTTGTTGTTTTGACTGGCATGTAGCGACTAGCCTTCGATCTTTGCTATGAAACTTGCGCGAATCTGCGCGCTTGTTACAAGGCAAATCCCGTGCCAGCCACCGTGCACTGCTTTGGACAGCTGTCGTCGCCGCAGCAGCTCATCCCGGCAGGCGGTTCGGGCATCCGGCTCTTGTTACGATCGGCGACAGAGTTTTACGTGTTTCCGCCTCAGCCCATGCATTCATCTCGCCCCACCTACGCCGTCGGCATCGACCTGGGCACCAGTCACACGGTCGTGGCAAGCGTTGCGCTGGACGCTGCGACAAGCGATATCGCGCTGCTCGATATTGCCCAGCGCAGCACGGCAGGCGAGGTCGTGGCCCAGCCGCTGCTGCCTTCGGTGCGTTACCAGGCCGCCCAGGGCGAGCTGGGCGAGGCCTGGCGCCAGCCCTGGCCGCCGCAGGGCGCGGATGAAGCGGTGCCTGCCGTCATCGGCCGCTGGGCGCGAGATCTGGGCGCTGCCGTGCCGGGGCGGCTGGTGGCCAGTGCCAAAAGCTGGCTCTCGCATACCGGCGTGGATCGCACGGCCGCCATCCTGCCCTGGGGGGCTGGCGAGGACGTGGCCAAGGTATCGCCGCTGGCGGCCTCAAGCTCCTACCTGGCCCATGTGAAAGCGGCATGGGACCAGGCCCGTCCCGAAGCGCCACTGCACCAGCAAAGCGTGGTGCTGACGGTACCAGCCTCGTTCGACGAAGGTGCACGTGCACTGACGCTGGAGGCCGCGCAGATGGCGGGTCTGCCGCGCGTGCAGCTGCTGGAGGAGCCCAAGGCCGCGTTTCACGACTGGCTGGTGCTGCAGGGCGATGAGCTGGCTGCGCAACTGGCGGACAGCCGCCTGGTGCTGGTGGTGGATGTGGGCGGGGGAACTACCGATCTGACGCTGATTCGCTTGGATGCATCGGCCGATGGCAGCCTGCCCACGCTGACGCGCACGGCCGTCGGCGAGCACCTGATGCTGGGCGGCGACAACATGGACCTGGCGCTGGCCCATCAGCTTGAGCCGGCTTTTGCGCACAAGGCGCCAGACCAGGGGCAGAGGCTGTCCGCACAGCGCTTTGCCCAGCTAGTGCAGCGCTGCCGCATGGCCAAGGAGCAGTTGCTGGTGCAGAACGCGCCCGAGCAGATCGGCATCACCTTGCTCGGGGGCGGCAGCAAGCTGATGGCGGCGACTCAAAGCGTCACGCTGACTCGTGAGCAGGTGCTGCAGTCGGTGGTCGAGGGCTTTTTGCCGGTCGCGCAGATCAGCGATATGCCCGCCAGGCGGCAAGGCGCGCTGCGCGGCTTTGGCCTGCCCTATCCGGCCGATGCGGCCATCAGTCGTCATCTGGCACATTTTCTCGCCCAGCATGCGAGTGGGGGCCTGCCCGATACCGTGCTGCTCAACGGCGGCGTGTTCCATGCCCATGCAATGGTTCAGCGTCTGACGCAATTGCTTGGCCGCTGGCGCGGCAGCCCGGTGCGCGTGCTGCACAACCCGCACCCGGACTGGGCCGTGGCGCGCGGTGCGGCAGCCTACGGGCTGGCACGCCATCAGGCCGAGCTGGCGGTGGCACAGATTGCTACGCCCAACCTGCCCGAAGCACAGGCCGGGCAGGCGTCGGCAGCGATCAAGACCATGGTGCCGCGCATTGGTGGCGGTTCGGCACGCAGCTACTGGCTGCTGCTGCCGGGCAAGAAGGGCGAGGCGCCCCAAGGCCTGTGCCTGCTGCCGCGTGGCACGGAGGAGGGCGTGCGCATGGTGCTCTCTGGCCGGCGCTTTGCGCTCAAGCTGGGCCAGGCCGTGCGCTTCAATGTATTGGCCAACAGCCTGAGCCATGTGCCAGCTCAGGCCGGCCAGATTGCACCTTTGATCGGCGAGGGCTGGGTGGAGCTACCGCCCCTGGCCACGGTGCTGCCCGCGCCCGAAGGCCGGGCCGCAGCCCAGGTCGAGGTGCAGCTGCAAGCCTGCATGAGCGAGGTCGGCACGCTGGAAGTGCGCTGCGTGGCAGTGCAGGATGCGGGCCAGTCCTGGCTGCTGCCCTTTGCTGTACGCGGTGCTTCGGCTTCGGAACCCATAGCTGACAGCGCCGGTGAACAAAGCGCTGAAGGCCCAAAACAGTCTAATTCTTTGGCAGCCAGGCTGCCCGAAGCCGTGGCCCTGGTGGAGCGCATCTTCGGCACGCAGGCGCAGGAAGTGACGGCCCGGGAAGTGCGCCAGCTGCGCCAGTCGCTCGAAAGAATCCTCGGCCCGCGCGAGGACTGGGAGCTGGGCCTGCTGCGAGCCCTGTTCGATGCGCTGCTGGCCCGCTCCAGGCGCCGCCGCCGCACGGCCGACCATGAGCGCGTCTGGCTCAATCTCGCAGGCTGGTGTCTGCGCCCCGGCGTAGGGGCGCAGCTCGATGGCTGGCGCATAGACCAGGTCTGGGCCTTGTATGGCCAGGGTCTGGGTCATGCCAAAGAGGCCGCCAACTGGACGGAGTGGTGGGTGTTCTGGCGTCGCGTGGCTGCGGGTCTGAACGAGGCCCGGCAGATGGAGCTGCTCGAAGACGTGGCCGGCCATATGCACAAGGCCGTGCAGCAGAACGCGCGCGGCAAATCCAGTCATGGCAGCTATGACGACATGCTGCGCCTGTTCGCGGCCATGGAGGCCGTGCCCTGGCAGTACCGCCAGGAAATGGGGCAGTGGATGCTGCAGCGCCTCAGGCGCGAGGATGAAACCGTGCAGACCTGGTGGGCCATAGGTCGCCTGGCGGCACGCCAATCGCTGGCCGCCAACGCCCATCTGGTGATGCCGCCCGACGCGGCGCTGGAGTTCCTGAACGCCACGTTGGCCCAGGACTGGCGCAAGAACGAAACCGCGATGTTTGCCGCCGTGCAGATGGCCCGCATGACGGGCGACCGTGCGCGCGATCTGCCCGATGCCGTCAGGGCGCAGGTGCTGGAGAAGATGCGCAGCAGCGGTGCGCCAGAGCGCTGGATGGCCATGGTCGAGCAGGTGGTGCAGATGGAGGCAGAGGATCACAGGCGCAGTCTGGGCGACAGTCTGCCGCCGGGGCTGGTGCTGCTGTGAAGAGGCTGTGCGGCTGCGGCCAGGCTTTTGGTCACTGCATTTGCAGGAGGCAGCCCCTGCCAAAGACGATGGCCGAACAGTGAGTGCTGTTCAGGCCGCCCGGCGAGCGATGCAAGAATGACCTGTTGCATGGTGCGACAGGCCGGCGTGGAGGGCTGGCAGCATCCATGTCCACCACCACAGGAAGTTATTGCCATGAAGTTTGAAGAAGCTGCGCGCACCGAGATGGCGCGAAACGCTGTTTTTATCTCTGCAAACCAACGCCGCTCGCTGCTGTTGGCAGCGGTGGCTGCCGTGGTGATGGCGGCTCCTCTGACGCAAGCACTGGCGCAGGGCGGCAACTGGCCTGCCAAGCCGATTACCTTTGTCGTGCCCCAGGCACCGGGCGGTGCCAACGATGTGATTGCGCGTGCCGTGGCGCAGGGGCTGGAGAATTCGCTGGGCCAGCCCGTCATCGTGGAAAACCGCGCCGGCGCCAACGGCAACCTGGGCACCGGGCAGGTGGCGCGCAGCGCGGCCGACGGCTACACCTTTCTCGTGACGGCGCAAAGCGCCTACACCATCAATCCGGCGCTGTATTCCAGGGTGCCGTTCGATCCCATCAAGGACTTCACTCCCGTGATGCAGCTGGCCGTCGCGCCTTATCTGCTGGTGGTGAATCCGAACTTCCCCGCCAGGAATCTGGACGAACTGGTGGCCTATGCCAAGGCGCATCCGGGCAAGGTTGAATACGCTTCTGCCGGCAACGGCACGCTCAACCATCTGCTGGGCGAGATGCTGAAAAAGCAGAAGAACCTGAGCCTGCTGCATGTGCCTTACAAGGGGGCATCGGCCGCCGCCACCGATGTGGTGGCCGGCCAGTTGCCGGTGACCTTTGGCAGCTTTCCCGGCGTGATGCCTTTTGTCAGCAGCGGCAAGCTGCGCGTGCTGGGTGTGGCGTCCGACAGGCCCACATCACTGGCGCCCGAGATCCCCGTGCTGGGCAAGGGCCTGGCCGTGACCAGCTGGTACGGCTTGTTTGCACCGGCCGGTACGCCGCAGCCGGTGGTGGACAAGCTTTATCAGGCCGTCAAGACCGTGCTGGCCAGGCCCGAGATGGCCGAACGCCTCAAGACTCTGGGCGCAGAGCGCGTGGAGTCCACGCCGCAAAGCTTCAAGGCCATGCTGCCGGCCGAGCTGGCGTACTGGAAGCAGGTGGTCAAGGACTCCGGCGCGCATATCGACTGAAGGGGACGACAGCTTGTTGATACATCCGGCCGCTGCCGGGCCCTTGCGTCGCTCACGGGCGGGCTTGACCCTGCTCATTGCGGCGGTCATTGCCATCGGGCTGGCCTCACGCCGGGGCTATGTGCCCTTTCCCGCCGTGCTGGGCAATTATCCGGGCGATGCGCTCTGGGCCTGGGTGGTGCTGCTGTGCGTGGCCTGGCTGCGGCCGGCCATCACGCGCGGCAAGCTCATGGCCTGTTCCCTGGTCATCGCCTTTGCCATCGAGTTCCTGCAGCTCTATCGGGCCCCCTGGATGCAGGCCCTGCGCGCCAACAAGCTGGCCTATCTGGTTCTGGGCAATGGCTTCGATCCCCTGGATTTGCTGGCCTATGTCGTGGGCATCGGTGTGGGCGCCATGATGGACTGGCTCTGGCAGAGGCGGCAGCGTCGCCTTGCCTGAGATGGCATGAATCGTGCTCGTCGTTCATGGCATCAACATGACGACAAGCACTACCCCATGAAAACGCCTCTGCACTATCTGGTGGCTGCAAGGCAAAGCGAGATTGCCGAGCTGGAGCAGATCAGCCGCGCCAGCAGCCTGGTGGCGAGCGTGTCCGAGCTCGTTCATGCGCTGCAGAAAGAGCGCGGTCTCTCGAATATCTTTCTGGTCAGCGGTGGAGCACAGGCGCAGCAGAGCCTGCTCGATCATGGCCGGCATGTGGACCGGGTCATGGAGCGAGTCTGCCTGGCGCTTGAAGAGCTGGGTGCGCGGGCGCCGGGTGCGCATGGCGCTCGCCTGTTCAACGCGATCGCCAATGCGCTGCAAGGCTTTGAAGCCCTGCCGCTGCTGCGCCGCCGGCGCGATGCGCTGCAGCTGAGTGCCGAGGATTGCACGCAGGCGTTGATCCGCATGATTGCGGCCTGCCTGACCGTGGTGTTCGAGGCGGCGGACAGCGCTTGCGATCCCGATATCGCGAAATTGCTGGTGGCGCTGTTTCATTTCATGCAGGGCAAGGAGCTGGCGGGTCAGGAGCGCGCCACGGGGGTTGCGGCGTTTACCGTAGGGGGCGGCAAGTCGGAGCGTCAGCGCCATTGGCTGCATCTGATCGAGTCTCAGGAGCGCTGCTTTCAGGTGTTTGCAGACTTCGCCAGTCCCTCGGGGATGGAGCGCTGGCAGCAGCAATGCGGGGCCTGCCCCGATATGACGGTGATCGAGAGGCTGCGTCGAATGGGCTGCACGGCGGGGGACGGCGTGCTGCTGGACCGTAGCCTGAGCTCGCCGTGGTTCGAGGCCTGTTCCAGCCGGCTCGATGCCATGCACCAGATTGAGGCATTTCTGGCCCATGAGCTGCAGGAGCAATGCCTGTGCAAGCTTGAGCAGGCCCGTACAGCGCTCTGCCAGCAACTGGCGCTGCTGGAGATGCAGCCGCAGCCTGGGACTCGTGCCGAAGCGGCTGCGGCCTTTCTGGGGGCCACGCAGTCAGCCGCCTCCTTGCCTGCGGAGGGTGCGTACGGGTTGCAGCTCGAGAAAAGCATTGTCTTGCTGGTGCAGGAGCAGTCCATGCGCTTGCAGGACATGCAGACCGAGATCGACAAGGCGCGCGCCACGCTCAAGGAGCGCAAGACTATAGAGCGGGCCAAGGGCGTGCTCATGAACTACCGCCAGCTCAGTGAGGGCGATGCCTACAAGCTGATCCGCCAGACGGCCATGAACCAGAACCGGCGCATGCTGGATGTGGCCGAGGCCATTCTGGCCACGGTGGACTTGCTGCCGGGTAGCACCAATTCATAGCCTTGGCCGCGCGGTGTTTGTTGCGCTGCACCAAATATGAGCCAAAACCGGAGGCGCAAAGCCTGCTCCGTCTCTGATCAAGGTCTGGCATGGTTTGTGCATGACTGTTGATGTCAAGCAGACCAAAGGCGGTCGCGCTTAAAGCGTTATTACGAGTGACCTGGGACAACGGCGTCCTTTTCTCCTCACACCCGAGGAGGGAAGGGCGCCTTTTTGTTTTCCGGATCGCCTTCACCACGATTCTTGATGGAGTTTTCTCATGAGCCAGCGCCTTTCTTCGACTACTGTTCCCGTACCGGAGCCCGTATCTGCCGGTGGCCGGCGTGAGTTTCTGCGCGTGGCCGGTGCTGCCGCCCTCTATGGCACGCTGGGACACCATGGCGCCTGGGCCGCAGGCTCCGACGCACCGGAGAAGAAAGAAGTCAAGATAGGCTTCATCCCGCTGACCGATTGCGCCAGCGTGGTCATGGCCTCGGTGCTGGGCTTCGATCAGAAATACGGCGTGAAGATCGTCCCCAGCAAGGAGGCGAGCTGGGCCGGTGTGCGCGACAAGCTGGTCAATGGCGAGCTGGACTTCGCCCATGTGCTCTACGGCCTGGTCTACGGCCTGCATCTGGGTGTGGGGGGGCCAAAGAAGGACATGGCCGTGCTCATGAGCCTGAACAACAACGGCCAGGCGATCACGCTGTCCAAGGCCCTTGCCGACAAGGGCGCGGTCGACGGAGCCAGTCTGGCCAAGGTCATGGCCAGGGAAAAGCGCGAATACACGTTTGCCGGTACCTTCCCCACCGGTACCCACGCCATGTGGATGCATTACTGGCTGGCGGCTGCGGGCATCAATCCGTTATCCGAGGCCAAGCTGATCACCGTGCCGCCGCCCCAGATGGTGGCCAATATGCGCGTGGGCAATATGGATGGCTTCTGCGTGGGGGAACCCTGGAACCATCGCGCCATCATGGACGGCATCGGTATTACGGCCAACACCACGCAGGACATCTGGAAGGATCACCCCGAGAAGGTGCTGGGCACCACGGGCGAGTTCGCGCAGAAGAATCCCAACACCTGCCGCGCCGTGATGATGGCGATTCTTGAGGCCGGCCGCTGGATTGACGCCAGCCTGCAGAACAAGACGAAGATGGCCGAGACCGTGGCCCAGAAGTCGTACATCAACACCAGTGTGGACGCCATCAACCAGCGCATTCTGGGCCGCTACCAGAACGGCCTGGGCAAGACCTGGGACGACCCCAACCACATGAAGTTCTTCAACGACGGGGCCGTGAACTTCCCGTATCTGTCGGACGGCATGTGGTTTCTCACCCAGCACAAGCGCTGGGGTCTGCTCAAGGCCCATCCCGACTATCTGGCCGTGGCCAGGCAGATCAACCGCATCGACCTCTACCAGCAGGCGGCAAGCCAGCTCAAGGTCAGCGTGCCCAAGGATGTGCTGCGCACCAGCAAGCTGATCGACGGCGTGGTCTGGGACGGCAAGAACCCTGCCCAGTACGCCGACAGCTTCAAGATCAAGGCCTGAGGCCGCCATCCGACAGGAGAACCATCATGGTCAGTGCCGTACTTCACGCGCCGCTCGAACTCGATCCCCCGCACGATCCGCAACTGGCAGCCCAGGCGGCCAATGATGCGCTGCTCGAAACCTCAAAAGAGATAGCTGCTGGCGCAGAACTTGTAAAGGCTGAAGTGCAAAAAGATATCAAACCCCAAGCGATGGTCACGGCTCCGGTTGCGGTGGCACCCAGCCGCTTGCGCCAATGGGCTGAACAGCTATTTGCTCAGGTCCTGCCGCCGCTGCTGGGGCTGGCGCTGCTGGTCGGGCTGTGGTCGCTGGTATCGAGCAGCACAGGCAAGAGCATTCCGACCCCGGCCGAGACCTGGGAGCAGGCCCTGCAGGTGTTCAGCGATCCCTTCTACCGCAACGGGCCCAACGACCAGGGCGTGGGCTGGAATGTGCTGTCCTCGCTACAGCGTGTGGCCCTGGGCTTCGGTCTGGCGGCACTGGTCGGCATTCCTTTGGGCTTTGTGATCGGGCGCTTCGGCTTTCTGTCGCGCATGTTCAATCCCTTGATCAGTCTGCTGCGCCCGGTCTCGCCGCTGGCCTGGCTGCCGATCGGCCTGCTGGTGTTCAAGGGAGCCAATCCGGCAGCCATCTGGACCATCTTCATCTGCTCGATCTGGCCCATGGTCATCAACACCGCGGTAGGCGTGCAGCGTGTGCCCCAGGACTATATGAATGTGGCGCGCGTGCTCAATCTGTCGGAGTGGAAGATCGCCACCACCATTCTGTTTCCTGCCGTACTGCCCTATATGTTGACGGGCGTGCGCCTGGCCGTGGGCACGGCCTGGCTGGTGATCGTGGCCGCCGAGATGCTGACGGGCGGCGTGGGCATAGGTTTCTGGGTCTGGGACGAGTGGAACAACCTCAACGTCAAGAACATCATCATCGCCATCTTCGTGATCGGCATCGTGGGCCTGGTGCTGGAGTGGGTCCTGGTCAAGCTGGCTTCGGCCTTTACGTTTGAAGAGGTCAAGACTTAACCCACCCCTGAGCCGCGCCTTCGGGCGCGTCACCCCCCCTCAAGGGGGGCACCACCGGTGGCCCGGCAAAGCCGGCGCCACGGCGGCCTCGGAAAAAAGCAAGGAGTACCTCATGCATACATCTCTCAGCACCAAGTACATCGAGATCCACGGGGTGGAGCAGACCTTCAAGACCGCCAAGGGCCTGTTTCCCGCGCTGCGTGACATCAATCTGAACATTGCCAAGGGCGAGTTCGTCAGCCTCATCGGGCATTCGGGCTGCGGCAAGTCGACGCTGCTCAATCTGATTGCCGGCCTGACCATTCCTACGGGCGGTGCATTGCTGTGCGCCAACAAGGAAATCAAGGGCCCTGGCCCCGAGCGTGCGGTGGTCTTCCAGAACCATTCGCTGCTGCCCTGGCTGAGCTGCTGGGGCAATGTGCACCTGGCCGTGGAGCGTGTCTTCGGCAAGCGCGAAAGCAAGGCACAGCTGGCGCAGCGCACCGATGCGGCGCTGGCCATGGTGGGTCTCAGCCATGCGGCGCAAAAGCGCCCCGGCGAAATCTCGGGCGGCATGAAGCAGCGCGTGGGCATTGCGCGTGCCCTGTCCATGGAGCCCCAGGTGCTGCTCATGGACGAGCCCTTCGGTGCCCTCGATGCCCTGACACGTGCCAAGCTGCAGGAAGAGTTGCTGGAGATCGTGGCTCGGACCCAGAGCACCGTGGTGATGGTCACGCACGATGTGGACGAGGCCGTACTGCTGTCCGACAAGATCGTGATGATGACCAACGGTCCCGCTGCCACGATTGGCGAGGTGCTGCATGTGGCACTGCCACGCCCGCGCAGCCGGGTGGAGCTGGCCGAGGATGCCCAGTATCAAAGCTACCGCAAGGCGGTGATCGACTTCCTCTACACGCGCCAGGGCCACGTGGAGAAGGCGGCCTGAGTCCTGGCCTCGATGTCTGCTGCATGGCGCCTTGGGGCGCCATGTTTGTTTGGTGCACAGCAAAGCGGCAAACAGGCACAAAGATGGTGCATCTCTTTCTTGCCTGCCGCATTCCGCGAGACGACAGAGCTGGCACGGCAATTGCATGTTCTCAATCGTGGCCAAGGTCGGCCACAGGGTGATGGTGCAAGGCTGGACCAGAACCCAAAAGACAAAGACGTCTACATGCTCATGCAAGTCATGAAGCATGCAGACGTCTTTTTTGTTGCCGGGCCGTTTCAGGACACAAGCGCCTTTTTGGAGGTGCTGCTGCCAAATGCAGCGGTTCTGCGCGGAAGGCCTTTTTCGCAAGCCCACGGGGACTCAGATGAAAAAATCCAAACTGGTCATGATTGGTAACGGAATGGCGGGCGTGCGCGCGCTGGAAGAGCTGCTGGCCATTGCCCCCGATCTGTACGACATCACGGTCTTCGGCGCCGAGCCGCATCCCAACTACAACCGCATTCTGCTGTCGCCAGTGCTCGCCGGCGAGCAGACGCTCGGCGATATCGTGCTCAACGACTGGTCCTGGTACCAGGACCACCATATCCTGCTGCACGCCGGCTATACCGTGACGGCCGTGGACCGAGCCCGGCGCATGGTACATGCGGTCAATGCCCTGGGTGAGACCGCCAGCGCCGAGTACGACCGCCTGATCATGGCGACAGGCTCCAAGCCCTTCATCCTGCCCATTCCCGGCAAGGACCTGGAGGGCGTGCTGGCCTACCGCGACATCGCCGATACCGAGGCCATGATCGAGGCGGCCAAGACGCTCAAGCATGCGGTGGTGATCGGCGGTGGCCTGCTAGGACTGGAAGCGGCCAACGGCCTCATGAAGCGCGGCATGCAGGTCACCGTGGTGCATGTCGGCGACTGGCTGATGGAGCGCCAGCTCGACGATCAGGCGGGCCGCATGCTGCAGAAATCGCTGGCCGAGCGCGGCATGCAGTTCTGCATGCAGGCGCAGACCAAGGAGCTGCTGGGTGATGCAGACGGCCGCGTGCGTGCCGTGCGTTTCAAGGACGGCAGCGAGATCCCGGCCGAACTGGTGGTGATGGCCGTGGGCATTCGCCCCAGCACCGAACTGGCCGAGTCCATGCATCTGCATGTGAACCGCGGCATCGTGGTCAGCGATACGCTGCAGACCGTGACCGATCCTCGCATCTATGCCGTGGGCGAATGCGCGGCACACCGAGGCATTGCCTACGGGCTGGTGGCGCCCTTGTTCGAGCAGGGCAAGGTGCTGGCCAACCATCTGGCGGAGTTCGGCATCGGCCGCTACCTGGGTTCGCTGACCTCGACCAAGCTCAAGGTCACGGGCATCGATCTGTTCTCTGCAGGCGATTTCCAGGGCGGCGGCGATACCGAGGAAATTCTCATGAGCGACCCCTATGCGGGGGTCTACAAAAAGCTGGTCATCAAGGACGACAAGCTGGTCGGTGCCTGCCTGTACGGCGACACGGTGGACGGCAGCTGGTACTTCAAGCTGCTGCGCGAGGGCCGCAGCGTGGCCGATATCCGCGACAAGCTGATGTTTGGCGAATCCAATCTCGGCGACACCGGCCACCAGGGGCAGAGCAAAGCTGCGGCCATGGCCGACGGCGACGAGGTCTGCGGCTGCAATGGCGTGACCAAGGGCGCGATCTGCAAGGCCATCAAGGACAAGGGCCTGTTCACGCTCGATGATGTGCGAAAGCACACCAAGGCCAGTGCCAGTTGCGGCTCCTGCACGGGACTGGTGGAGCAGATCATCATGTTCACGGCCGGCGGCGACTACTCGGCGGCCCCCAAGACCAAGGCCATGTGCGGCTGCACCGACCACGGGCACCAGGCCGTGCGCGACGCGATCGCTGAGCACAAGCTGCTGAGCACCGATGCGGTGTTCCGCTTCATGGAGTGGCGCACGCCCAATGGCTGTGCCTCCTGCCGCCCGGCCGTCAACTACTATCTTGTAAGCACCTGGCCCAAGGAAGCCAGGGACGACCCGCAAAGCCGCTTCATCAACGAACGCAGCCACGCCAACATCCAGAAAGATGGAACCTACAGCGTGATTCCGCGCATGTGGGGCGGCGAGACCACGGCCTCCGAGCTGCGCCGCATTGCCGATGTGGTGGACAAATACCAGATCCCTACCGTGAAGGTCACGGGCGGTCAGCGCATCGATCTGCTGGGCGTGAAGAAGGAGGATCTGCAGGCCGTCTGGAACGATATAGGCATGCCCTGCGGCCATGCCTATGCCAAGGCGCTGCGCACGGTCAAGACCTGCGTGGGCAGCGAATGGTGCCGCATGGGCACGCAGGACAGCACCCAGATGGGCAAGGACCTGGAGCGCGCCATGTGGCGCATGTACGCCCCGCACAAGGTGAAGTTCGCCGTCAGCGGCTGCCCGCGCAACTGCGCGGAGTCCGGCATCAAGGATGTGGGAATCATCGGTGTGGACTCTGGCTGGGAGATGTATGTGGGCGGCAACGGCGGCATCAAGACCGAGGTGGCGCATTTCTTCACCAAGCTCAAGACCGCCGAAGAGGTGATGGAGTACACGGGCGCCTTCATGCAGCTGTACCGGCTGGAAGGCTGGTATCTGGAGCGCACGGTGCACTACATCAATCGCGTGGGTCTGGACTATGTCAAGCGCCGCATCCTTGACGATGCCGAGGGCCGCAGGGCGCTGTGGGAGCAGCTGCAGTTTGCACTGGACGGCGAGCCCGATCCCTGGTTCGAAACCGACAAGGCGTCCGTGGATACGCGCCAGTTTCAGGCTCTGCCTGCTGATGTGTCAGTTGTTGCCTGAAACCGAGAACCTCTTTCAATTTTTCAGCAATTTACGAACCTGGCGCGGCATAGCCAAGGGACGGCGAGCAAGGGCCGCCCCGTAGTGAGGCCGTCGTCCCCCTCCCGCGAAGCGAGAGAGGGGGAAGCCGCAAAGCGGCTCAGGGGGAGCTTAGGAGATGTAAATGAGCGAATGGATTTCTATCTGCACGATGGACGACATCCCCGTGCTGGGGGCCCGCCGCGTGGCGCGGGCCAAAGGTCTGGATGTGGCAGTGTTCCGCAATGCCGACGACGAGGTGTTCGCGCTGCTGGACCGCTGCCCGCACAAGGGCGGACCGCTGTCGCAAGGCATTGTGTTCGGGCGCAGCGTGGCCTGCCCGCTGCACAACTGGACGATTGCGCTCAGCACCGGCGAGGCGGCGGCGCCCGATGAGGGCTGCACGCCTTATTTCAGCGTGCGTGTGCAGGACGGCGAGGTGCAGCTGCGCGCCGACGAACTGGCCAGCCGTGCCCTGGAGCAGACCCGCCCGCATGCCGGTCCTGCGCATTGCGCAGCCAGGTCCGGCTGTGCTGCGGCCTAGCGTCTGATAGTTATGAATCGAGTAGCAGCATGCGCTTGATAGCCGGGCGCTGCGGCGCAATTTCACTGAAAGTCTGCCATGCGTGAGACCCGATCCACCTGTCCCTATTGCGGCGTCGGCTGCGGACTCGCCTTCGGCGGTCCGCGTAGGAGTGAACATGAACGCCGCCGCCTCTCTCTGGTGACGCCATGAAAGAAACCAAGTCCACATGTCCCTATTGCGGTGTCGGCTGCGGCGTGGTCATCGAGTCCGATGGCCTGCAGATTACCGGCGTGCGCGGCGACCCCGAGCATCCTGCCAACTTGGGCCGTCTGTGCACCAAGGGCAGCACCCTGCATCTGACGGCCGCGCCCGCCTATGCCCAGCAGGCCCGTCTGCTGCAGCCCATGCGCAGGCTGCAGCGGACATCCGCGCCGCAGGTCGCGAGCTGGCATCAGGCCCTGGACGAGCTGGCGGCGCGCATTGCCGGCATTCGCGCCGCCCATGGGCCCGATGCACTGGGCTTCTATCTCAGTGGCCAGTTGCTGACCGAGGACTACTACGTCTTCAACAAGCTGGTCAAAGGCTTGTTGGGCACCAACAATCTCGACACCAATTCGCGCCTGTGCATGAGCAGCGCCGTGGCTGGCTACAAGGCCACGCTGGGCTCCGATGCACCACCGGCCTGCTATGAGGACATAGATCTGGCCGGCTGCCTGTTCATCACGGGCAGCAATATGGCCTGGGCGCATCCCATCCTGTTCCGGCGTGTGGAGGAGGCCAGGGCCCGCAATCCGCAGCTCAGGATCATCGTGGCCGATCCGCGCCGCACCGAGACCGCAGAGCTGGCTGATCTTTATCTGCCGCTGCAGCCGGGCAGCGATGTGATGCTGTTTCATGGCCTGCTGCACATCATGCTGTGGGAGGGCTGGACGGACAGCGCCTTCATCGCGCAGCACACCAGCGGCTTTGCACAGCTCAAGGAGCTGGTGCGCGAAGCCACGCCAGAGAAGGTCGCCGCCGTCTGCGGCCTGCCCGTGGCGGACCTGTACCGGGCGGCGAGCTGGATGGCACTGGGTGGTGCCGAGGAGCCGACGGACGCGCGTCGTCCATCGCTCAGCCTGTACTGCCAGGGCCTGAACCAGAGCCGCAGCGGCACGGCCAATAATGCTGCGCTGATCAATCTGCATCTGGCGACAGGCCAGATCGGCAGGCCTGGCGCGGGGCCTCTGTCGTTGACGGGCCAGCCCAATGCCATGGGCGGGCGCGAGGTGGGCGGACTGTCCAATCTGCTGAGCGCGCATCGCGATCTTTCCAACGCAGGGCACAGGGCCGAAGTGGCGCAGCTATGGGGTGTGGAGTCGATTCCCGCGCAGCCCGGCAAGTCCGCGCTGGAGATGTTCGAGGCTGCCGCCGACGGGCAGATCAAGGCCTTGTGGATTGCCTGCACCAATCCCGCGCAGAGCATGCCCGAACAGGCCATGGTGCGCAGGGCGCTGGAGCGCGCCGAGCTGGTGGTGGTGCAGGAGGCTTTTGCAGCGACCGAGACCACGGCCTATGCCGACTGGCTGCTGCCGGCCTCCACCTGGGGCGAGAAGCTGGGCACGGTCACGAACAGCGAGCGGCGCATCTCGCGGGTGCGCGCTGCCGTGGTCGCGCCGGGGGCGGCACGCCATGACTGGCAGATAGGCGTGGAGCTGGCGTGGCGCCTGGAGCAGCATCTGCGGCCCTCGCTGCCAACCCTGTTTCCCTATGACACTGCGAATGCCGACGCGGGTGCCGAAGCCATCTGGAACGAGCATCGCGAGTCCACACGCGGGCGCGATCTGGATATCACGGGTCTGAGCTGGCCGTTGCTGGAGGTCAAGGGACCCCAGCAATGGCCCATGCCCCAAGGCGCCAGCCAGGGCCGTCAGCGTCTGTATGGCGACGCAGTCTTTGCAACCGATGACGGGCGCGCACGTTTTGATGCCCAGCCCTGGCAGGCGCCGGCCGTGCCGCGCGATGCGCGACATCCGTTCAGTCTCAACACCGGTCGCCTGCGTGATCAATGGCATGGCATGACGCGCACCGGCCAGCTGGGGCGCCTGTTTGCCCATGTCAGCGAACCGCAGCTGCAGGTCGGCCCTCAGGACATGCAGCGCCTGCAACTGAAGGATGGCGATCTGGTCCATGTCTCCAACCGCTATGGCGCCATCGTGCTGCCCGTGCAGGCAGATCCGGGGCTGCAGCCCGCACAGCTCTATCTGCCCATGCACTGGGGCAGCATGTACCTGAGCGGCATGGGCTCCAAGGGGCAGCGGCTTGCGGGCGTCAACGCCCTGACCACGCCCGAGAGCTGCCCGCGCTCCAAGCAGCCCGAGCTCAAGCATGTGGCCGTCAAGCTGCTCAAGGCCGAGCTGCCCTGGACTTGTCTGGGCATGGCATGGCTGGATGAACAGCAGGTGCAGTCGGTTCGCCAGGCTTTGACCGAATTGATGGCTGAGTTCGACTTCGCCAGCTGCGTGCTGTTCGGGCGCGCCGTGCCGCTGGAAAAAGCGGATCAGGGCCGCACCGGCGTGCAGTTCCGCGCGGCGGCCTATGCGCAGCCCAGCGCCGAGGTGCTGGCGCGGCTGCATGGTCTGCTGCAGCTCGATGGCCCGCAGGCCATGCGCTATGCCGACGCGCGTCGCCAATGCAGCCGGGCCATGGCGATAGGCCGGCAGACCGAGGAGCCCAGGCTCGATGCATTTTTGCTCTGTGGTGACGCCAGCGCCGGCCGCTGGCTGGGGCCGGTACTGCGCGACGAACAATCGGTGCAAAGCTATGGGCGCCTGCTGCTGTCCTCGGGTGCCAGGCCACCAGCCGCCATGCCGGCCCGGTCGCTGCAGATCTGTGCCTGCATGAATGTGGATGAGGCCAGCATCAGCTCGGCGCTGGCCATCTGCGAGGGCTCCGCCGACGAGCGGCTCGCGCAGCTCAAGTCTTCTCTGGGTTGCGGCACGCGCTGCGGCTCCTGTATTCCCAAAATCAAACAACTGGTACATGCGACGTCTGCACCGCAGTCGGCAGCCCTGCCGGTTGCCTCCTAGATTTTGATGTCCGGCAATGCATATGAAAGGCCAGCCATGACAAACAGCCATGCCACTTCCCTGCCGCCCGTGGGCCGCTGCTATCTGGTCGGTGCCGGCCCCGGTGATCCGGAGCTGCTCACGCTCAAGGCGCTGAGACTGATCCAGTCCGCCACGCTGCTGCTGGCCGACGACCTGGTGTCTGCCGACATCGTGAAGCTTGCCAGCGCTAGCGCCCGCGTCGTCCATGTGGGCAAGCGCGGCGGGCGCGAGAGCACCTCGCAGGAGTTCATCGAAAAGCTCATGATCATGGCGGCCCGCCAGGGTGAGCTGGTGGTGCGCCTCAAGGGCGGCGATCCCTTCATCTTTGGCCGTGGCGGTGAGGAGGTCGAGCATCTGCGCCGGGCCGGAATCGCCGTGGAAGTGGTCAACGGGATCACCGCAGGGCTGGCCGCTGCCACCAGCCTGGGCGTTGCTCTGACCCATCGTGACCATGCCCATGGTGTGGTGTTCATCACCGGTCACGCCAAGCCAGGCAGTGCCGGCCATGACTGGCAGTTGCTGGCCGGCACGGCACGGATGCTGGGGCTGACGCTGGTGATCTACATGGGCGTTGCCACTGCCGCCCTCATCCAGCAGCAGCTGCTGGCCGGCGGACTGCCGGCATCTACTCCGGTGGCCCTGGTCCAGAACGCCAGCCTGCCCGCACAGCAACAGATACTGACCGATCTGGGGCAGATGACGCAGGCGCTGGCTGCCAGCGGACTGGGCAGTCCCTGCGTGTTCGTGGTGGGCGAGGTGGTCGGCCTGGCCGCATCGTCGGCAGCCGGCCTTGACGGTCTGCTGGAGCAGGTGCAGCTGCGCCGCGCCGTGGGGGCATAAAGGCCGATTGCTGACAGCTGTCTCCCTTTTGTCTGAGTGCCGAGCCTGCATGACTAGAATTTGTCCGGTAACCCCTGAACATTTGTCACACCCGGCCTCGTCAGTCTGCAGGGGGATAGCGGCGGCCGACACCTATGAGTCATGCGATGAGCACTGCATATCCTGATACCCAGCTTTTGATCGACGGTCAGTGGCAGGACGCTGCCAGCGGCAAGAAAATTGATGTGCGCAACCCGGCAAGCGGCGAAGTGATTGGCCGCGTGGCCCATGCGGATATCGCCGATCTGGACCGCGCCCTGGCGGCGGCAGACAAGGGCTTTCAGGTCTGGCGCAAGGTATCTGCCCATGAGCGCGGCGCCATCATGCGCCGTGCCGCGGCCCTGCTGAAGGAGCGTGCCGACGAGATCGCCGCGCTGCTGACGCAGGAGCAGGGCAAGCCGCTGGCCGAGGCCAAGGTGGAAATCATTGCCGGCGCCGGCATCATCGAATGGTTTGCCGACGAGGCTCTGCGTGTCTATGGCCGCATCGTGCCTTCGCGTCGCCCCGAGCAGCAGCAGTTGGTGATCAAGGAGCCCGTGGGGCCCGTGGCTGCCTTCACGCCCTGGAACTTCCCCGTCAACCAGATCGTGCGCAAGATCGGCGCGGCCCTGGCTTCGGGCTGCTCCTTCCTGGTCAAGGCGCCTGAGGAGACGCCGGCCTCGCCCGCAGCCCTGCTCAAGTGCTTCGTCGATGCCGGAATTCCTGCCGGTGTTGTGGGCCTGGTCTATGGCAACCCCGCACAGATTTCCGAATATCTGATTGCCCACCCCGTAATCCGCAAGGTGACCTTCACGGGCTCCACGGCCGTGGGCAAGCAGCTGGCGGCGCTGGCCGGCCAGCACATGAAGCGCTCCACCATGGAGCTCGGCGGCCATGCCCCCGTGATCGTGGCCGAGGATGCCGATGTGCAGCTGGCCGTCAAGGCCGCGGGTGCGGCCAAGTTCCGCAACGCTGGCCAGGTCTGCATCTCGCCCACGCGCTTTCTGGTGCACAACAGCGTGCGCGAGGAGTTCACGCGTGCCATGGTGGCCCATGCCGAGGCATTGAAGGTCGGCAACGGCCTGGAGCAGGGCACGCAGATGGGCCCGCTGGCCAATCCGCGCCGCGTGACGGCGCTGACCCAGCTGATCCAGAACGCCGAGCAAAGCGGTGCCAAGCTGATGACGGGCGGCGCATCCTTTGGCTCTGCCGGCAACTTCTTTGCGCCCACGGTGCTGGCCGACGTGCCTTTGACGGCCGATATCTTCAACCAGGAGCCCTTCGGCCCCGTGGCGGCGATTCGCGGCTTCGACAGGATCGAAGACGCCATTCAGGAGGCCAATCGCCTGTCCTATGGCCTGGCGGCCTATGCCTTCACGCGCTCGCTCAAAACGACCCACCAGCTGTCGCAGGATGTGGAAGCCGGCATGCTGTGGATCAACCAGCCGGCACTGCCGTCTGCCGAGCTGCCCTTTGGCGGCATCAAGGATTCGGGCTATGGCTCCGAAGGCGGCCCGGAGGCGCTGGAGGCCTACCTGGTGGCCAAGGCCGTGGCGATCAGCTGCGTTTGAATCTGCAAGGCATTTGATGCAAGGCCACCCTCGGGTGGCCTTTTTCATGGGAGGTGTATGCCGTGGGGCTTATAGAGACTGTTAGTCGATCGTTATTCCATAAATGAATAGCGGTGGCTAGAATCGACGGTTTTTTACATTCGACAACAAATTCCAGCCCGCGCCATGCCATTGCACTCCACGGTTTCCCAGATCCATCCTCCAAGTTTTGTTCTTCGCCGCAGCTGGTTGTGGGGCGCGCTGGCCATCGTGCCCATGGGCACGGCCTGGGCCCAGGTGGCAGCTGCGGGCGCAGCCGAAGCCGCCAGCCAGACTTTCACGCTGGGGACGGTGGAAGTCAGCGCGCGGCGCGAGGCCGAGGAGCTCGGGGCCGGCGATATGCAGCGCGTGGGCAGTGCCGAGATGGAGCGCAGCAACGCCAGCACCGTGGCCGATGCCGTGCGCAATCTCCCCGGCGTGAGCCTGTCGCGCAACAACCGCAACGAGGAAATGATCAGCCTGCGCGGCTTCGACTCGCGCCAGGTGCCCATCTTTGTGGATGGCGTGCCGCTGTACGTGCCCTATGACGGCTATGTGGATCTGGGCCGCTTCACCACCTTCGACCTGGCCGAGATCAATGTGGCCAAGGCCGGTGCCTCGCTGCTGTACGGTCCCAATACGCTGGGCGGTGCCGTGAATCTGGTCACGCGCAAACCGGTCAAGCCCTTCGAGGGCGATGTACGCCTGGGTGTGGGCAGCGGCGGCGAGCGAAGGGCGAGCTTCAACCTGGGCGGTAATCAGGGCAGTTGGTACTACCAGCTGGGTGCCTCCTACCTGGATGCCGACAGCTTTCCTCTGCCCCGGGGCTTCAGGGATTACAAAAAGCAGCCCACCGATACCGGCAGCAAGCGCGAGAACGCGGGCCGCACCGACAAGCGCCTGTCCTTCAAGCTGGGACTCACGCCCAATGCCACGGACGAATACGCCATCGGCTATGTGCGCCAGGAAGGCGAGAAGGGCAATCCCGTCTACACCGGCCAGTCCACGCAGAAGAACGCCGTGCGCTACTGGCGCTGGCCCTACTGGGACAAGGACAGCCTGTATTTCCTGAGCACCACCCGTCTGAACGGCAGCAATGTGCTCAAGACGCGCCTCTACCACGACACCTACAAAAACGGTCTCGACATGTACAAGGACGCCAGCTACACGGCCCACGATCCGACCAGCAGCTACAAGGATGTGAGCAAGGGGGCCAGCGTGGAGTGGGTCAACTACGCCTTCTCCGGCCACGAGCTGCATGCGGCCTTCCACTACAAGCAGGACGAGCACACCGACGCGGCCTCGGGCAAGGACCCGCAGAAGCACTACCGCGATGTGACCACCTCGCTGGTGCTCGAGGATCACATCGCCATGGCCGAGCGCTGGCGCCTGACGCTGGGCCTGAGTCATGACCAGCGCGACGCCAAGCAGGTCTACCAGTGGCCCACGGGCTCGACCAGCGCCACCAACGGCCTGGCACGCCTGAGCTATGCGCTCACGGCCCAGGGCGACGAGGTCTATCTGATTGCCTCGCACAAGACCCGCTTTGCGACCATCAAGGACCGCTATTCGGCACGCATGGGCACGGCCCTGGCCAACCCCGACCTCAAGCCCGAGGTGGCCAACCATCTGGAGTTGGGCCTGAGCGGCAAGCCCTGGCAGGGCGGCAAGGGCCAGGCGGCGCTGTTCTACAGCCGGGTGCGCGACCAGATCCAGACCATGGTCGTTGACTCCACGGCCTGCGGCGGCAAGACCTGCAACCAGGCGCAGAACGTGGGACGCACGCGCAATGCCGGTTTTGAGGTGTCGCTGGCGCAGCAACTGTCGGCCCAATGGGCTCTGCATGCGGGCTACACCTATCTGAGCCGCACCAATCTCAGCGACCGCAGCATCACGCTGACGGACACGCCGCGTCAGCGTCTGACGGCGGCCCTGCAATGGAATCCGCAGGCCCAGTGGCAGCTGCGCGCCGAGCTGGAGGCAGAACAGGGCCGCAAGGTGCCGCTGTCGGCCAGCGGCCAGGCCCAGGTCTATCAGATGGCCGGCTACGGCGTGGCCAATCTGCGCGCGCGCTATCTGCCGCGTCCGGACACCACGCTGGACTTCGGCGTGGCCAATCTGGGCGACAAGTGGTATCAGCTGGCCGACGGCTTGCCCATGCCGGGGCGCAGCTGGTATGTGAATCTGGGCTACCGGTTCTGACGGTCATGCAAAACCTGCTTCGGACATCTCTGGCACGGCGTGACTGGCTGCGCAGTCTGGCTGCCCTGGGCATGGCGGCCGGTGGCCCGGCCCAGGCGGTGGCGGTGGCGGTGGCGGTGGCGGTGGCGGTGGGGGCACAACCCGCTTCGGGCACCGGCGTGCAGGTGGCGGCCGTGGGCGGACTCGTGCTGTGCGGCGTGTGGCCGCGCGTGGCCGAGCAGGCCAGCCAGGCCCTGGCCATGCCGGTCACCACCGTGGCGGCCGCGCCCAAGGAGGGCGTGGTGCCCGCCTTCGCGCGCGGCGAGGCACAGATGCTGCTGATCCACGCCAGCGACGAAGCCATGGCACTGGAGGCCAGCGGCATGGCTGGCGCCGCGCGCGTCTGGGGCTGGAACGAGCATGTGATTGCCGGCCCCGCCGATGACCCCGCCGGCGTGCGTTCGGTCGCTGACGGCACGCAGGCGCTGCGGCGCATTGCCGAGACCGGCTCGCCCTTCATCGCGCTGCGCGACCCCGGCAGCTATACCGTGGTGCAGCGTCTGTGGCGGCGCGGCGGCATACGACCCGATGCGCGCTGGCTGCGCGCCGACACCGGCCCGAGATCACAGGCGGTGCTGGAGCTGGCGGCGCGCGAGCAGGCCTATGCCGTGGTCGGCCATATTCCCCTGGCCTTCGGCAAGATGGGCGCCCCCGGCATAGAACTTCT
Source organism: Comamonas sp. F1-6 (assembly GCF_039581415.1). Lineage (NCBI taxonomy): Bacteria > Pseudomonadati > Pseudomonadota > Betaproteobacteria > Burkholderiales > Comamonadaceae > Comamonas > Comamonas sp. F1-6. The sequence goes on along the minus strand of NZ_JBCPWN010000012.1, from coordinate 715 downwards.
GCTGCATGGCGATCCGCTGATGCGCAGACCCTATGTGCTGCTCACGCCCGGCCCGCGCCATCCGGCCACGCAGGAGCAGCGCCGGGCGGCGGGCCTGCTGGCCGAGTACCTGCTGTCTGAGGCCGGCCAGCATGCGCTGGAAGCGGCCAGCGGCGCGGGCGGCCCCTGGGTGTTTGGGCGCGACAGCGTGCCCGCCGGCATGAGCGCCGGTGCCGATGGACAGACTTGAGCGAAGGAGCAGCATGAGCACCGCTATGACGCCGCCGCTGGCGGCATTGATTTACCCCGATGAGCAGCACGATATCGAGGACTTGCTCGAAGGCGTGGCGCGGCGGCTGCAACAGTCGGGCCGGCAGGTGGGCGGGCTGGTGCATCGCCAGAGTCGCTATGCCAATGGCAACAAGTGCATGCGCCTCGTGGATTTGCGCAGCGGCCAGCAGTTCGAGATGACCGAGGACCTGGGCGCGGCCTCGCAGGCCTGCAGCCTCAATCCGCAGGCCCTGGCCCGGGCCAGCGTGGTGCTGCGTCAGGCACTGGCCGATGGTGTGGAGCTGGCCGTCGTCAACTGCTTCGGCCAGCTCGAAGCCGCTGGCGGCGGTTTTGTCCAGGAGATCGCCGCTTTTGTCGAGGCCGGCATTCCCGTGATCACGGCCGTGGCGGCCCGCCACGAGGCCGGCTGGCAGAGCTTTACCGGCGGCGCCTTCGTGCGCCTGCT
>NZ_JBCPWN010000011.1:0-147312 GCF_039581415.1 Comamonas sp. F1-6 | reverse complement strand
TCCGGCGGCAAGGGAGTGGCCGTGGAGCCGTCCTTCGATGCCGCCGTGGTTGAGCAGCTGCGCGCACGCGGGCACGAGGTCAGCATCGAGACCGGCCACGGCGTGTTCGCCTTTGGCGGCGCCCAGCTGGTGCTGCGCGACGGCGAGCACTACATCGCGGGTTCCGATCCGCGCAAGGATGGGTGCGCGGTGGGGTATTGATCCCCCCTGAGCGGCTGTGCCGCTTCCCCCCCAAGGGGGACGACGGCCTCGCTGCGGGGCGGCGCGGCCGGCGAGGCCCTTGCTTGCCGTCCCTGGCTTGGGCTCTGCCAGTTTTTGGCTGCGTTGTCACAAAAGCTGTGCGTTCTGCGTCTAGGGCTTGGTGCCTGTCACACTGGGTGGCTGGCCCGGCCTATTTGCAGGAGACATCACGTGAGCCCCACTTCCCACACTGCGCCGTCCGCCGATGCGGGACTGCAGGATTTCGAGCGCCATCGCCCGCGCCTGTTCGGCCTGGCCTATCGCATGCTGGGCCAGCGCGCTGAGGCCGAGGATCTGGTGCAGGATGTCTGGCTGCGCTGGCAGGACAGCGAGCGCGCCGCGATTGCCCAGCCCGAGGCCTGGCTGGTGACCACGGCCACGCGGCTGGCCATAGACCGGCTGCGGCGCCTGCGCGTGGAGCGCGAGCACTATGCGGGTTTCTGGCTGCCCGAGCCGCTGGTCCAGCCCTGGACCGAGGCCGCTCCCTCGGCCGAGGAGCTGCTGGAGCAGGCACACGATGTCTCCACGGCGCTGCTGTTCGTGCTGGAGCAACTGACTCCCGAGGAGCGCGCGGCCTTTTTGCTGCGCGAGGTCTTCGATGCCGACTACGCCGAAGTAGCCCAGGCGCTGGGCCGCAGCGAGGCCGCCTGCCGCCAGCTGGTGCACCGCGCGCGTGCCCATGTGAAGGCCGGGCGGCCGCGCTTCGAGGCACCCGCACAAGCCCATGCCGAGCTGTTGCGCCGCTTTGCCCAGGCTGCACGGGGCGGCGATCTGGCGCAGATCCAGGCGCTCTTCGCACCCGACGCCGCGCTGATCAGCGACGGCGGCGGCAAGGTGGCATCCTTTGGCCGCGTGCTGGAGACCGGGCGCCGCCTGGCGCTGCTGTACTTCGCCACGGCCCGGCGTCTGCGCCGCGACGGGCAGGAGCAGACCCTGCATCTGGCGCGGGTCAACGGCCTGCCGGGTCTGGTGCGCTGTGTGGACGGCCAGGTGGAGTCGGTGCAGACGCTGCTGGTCGAGGACGGACTGATCCGGCGCATCTACACGCTGCGCAATCCGGACAAGCTGACCCGCGTGCTGGTGCCGGCTGCCTGAGGGGCTGGGTCTGTCGCAGAAGGCAAAAAACAATAGCTGCTACCGCTAGTCAATCAACAAATTCAGATAGTTTTGTTGATGAGTTTGCTTCATGCAGAGCGATAACAGCTATGTTTATTGATAACCCGGAGATGGATGGCGGACCCTGTCACAAACCGCAGCGCTGCCGCGTCTAAGAGCTATGGGCCGGCCGCAGGGGCGGGCCTGCAATGCCTCAAGGAGTATTCACATGGCCGACACCGCCAACCCCACCGCCAGCCCCACCGCCAACCCTATTGCCATCCCCACGCCGCGCCTGGACTTCCGTGCGCTGGCTCCCGAACTCTACAAGGCGCAGGCCGGCCTCAACGCCCAGATCGCGCGCTCCAGCCTCGGTGTGCAGTTGCTGGAGCTGGTCTATCTGCGCGTCTCGCAGATCAACGGCTGCGCCTTCTGCGTGGACATGCATGTGCGCGAGCTGCTGTCGCGCGGCGAGGACCTGCAGCGCATCAACAGCGTGGTGACCTGGCGCGAGGTGGACTTCTTCGAGATGCGCGAGCGCGCCGCGCTGAACTGGGCCGAGCGCTGCACCCAGCTGAGCCAGGCCCATCCCGGGCAGCAGGACTTCGAGGCCCTGCGCCCCTACTTCAGCGAGCGCGAAATCGTCGAACTCAGCTACGCCATCGGCTGCATCAATGTCTGGAACCGTCTGTGCGTGGGCTTTGCGGCTCCCGTGGAGAAAAAGCCCATCACCGTCTGAGCGGCTGTACGGCTTCCCCGTGGCACGGCGCCCGTGGCACGGCGCCCTCTCTCGCTGCGAGGGAGGGGGACGACGGCCTCGCTGCAGGGCGGTGCGGCCGGTGAGGTGCGGCCAGCGAGGCCCTTGCTCGCCGCCCTGACCTGGATTGCGCCCAATTCACGCGCTATGCCATCGGCGGGAGCGGGTTTGTGCTCTCAGATCGTGAACACGCACTCAGTTCTGGGTGATCTTGCGTTCCTTGACCACCTTGCCCCATTGCTCGTACTCCTTCTTCATGAAGGCCGCGAACTCGGCCCGCGTCGTGGGCTGGGGCGTCAGGCCGTGGACCTTGAGCGCCTCGGCCACGCCGGGGTCCTTGAGCACCTTGACGATTTCCAGGTTCCAGCGATCCAACACGGGCGTGGGGGTCTTGCCGGGGGCGACGAAGGCATACCAGTTCAGCGCCTCAAAGCCGGGGAAGCCCGCTTCGGCCACGGTGGGGATATTGGGCATATAGGCGGGGCGCGTCAGACCCGTGGTGGCCAGCGGAATCAGCTTGCCTGTCTCGACATGCGGCAGGGCCGTCGGGGGTGCGGCGAAGTAGGAGGTAACGCGCTCGCCCAGCAGGTCCTGCAGGGCCGGTGCGCCGCCCTTGTAGGGCACGTGAACCATCTCCACGCCGGCGCGCTGGTTGAACAACTCGCCTGCCAGATGCGAGGCCGAGCCCGCGCCGGTCGATGCATAGTCCACGCTGCCGGGGCTCTTCTTGGCCTTGGCCACGAACTCGGCCAGGTTCTTCACGCCCGCGCCCTTGTGCACCACCAGCACATTGGGGAAGTTCACACCGCCCGAGATGGGAGCCAGATCGGAGAAGGGGTTGTAGCCTACCTTCATGATGTGGGGCGCAATCGTCAGCGGGCCGATGGAGCCGAACAGCAGCACCGATCCGTCGGTCGGTGCCTTGGCCACGAACTGGTGGGCGATATTGCCGCCTGCGCCGCCCTTGTTGTCCACCACCACGGTCTGGCCGATGTTCTCGCCCAGCTTCTTGGCAATCATGCGCGCCGCCGCGTCGGCGGCGCCGCCTGCGGCAAAGCCCACGACCAGGGTCACGGGCTTGTTGGGCAGCCAGTCGGGTGCGGCCTGTGCCGCCGAACCCAGGCTCAGCAGGGAGGCGGCCACGGAGGTGGCGCGCAGGAAATGGCGTTTGTTCATCATGGGATGTCTCCTTGGTCGGAAAGGAATGCCGGTATCCCGGCTGATTTTTTTGAAAGCAGGCACGGCGGGCGTGCCTGTCATGGGACTTCGCTCAATCAGCGCCCAGGCCGATGGGGCTGGGCTCGCGCTTTTCGGTGTTGTGGCGCAGCAGCGCAGCCGTGCGGAACACGCCGTGGGCAAACTTGCCGTAGGGCAGGGTGGCAAACAGCGCAATCACGGCGCCCAGGTGCAGGCACAGCAGCAGTGCCAGCGCCGGCGTGGTGCGGCCCAGCCATAGCGCGAGACCGCTGGCAGCCACCAGGAACAGCAGGGCGATGAAGCCGAGGTCCATGGGCTTTTGCTTGGCATCGCCATGCAGCGGATGGCGCGCGCGGTTCAGCATCCAGAGGCCGGCCGTGCCGATCATCAGGCTCACGCCGCCCAGGGCACCCAGAATCTTGGGCAGACTGGGTAGCTCGTAGGGAGCAGGCAGATCAAAGACATAGTGATAGACCGTGGCCAGGCTCGTGGCTGCAAAGCACAGCATGAAGCCGTAGAAGGTCAGGTGGTGGAAGCGGCGGCGCTTGAGCGTGTACTCGTCGTCCTCGTTGTGGCAGCCGTCGCCATGGCCGCCGTCCAGGTATTTCAGGCGCAGCACGTCGTGTGTGGCTTCGGCAGCGGCAGGGCCGCTGACATCCACATTGCTGGTGGCGGGCTTCACATCCTTCCAGAACCGGCGCACGCCCATGGACAGCGCAAACACCACGAACAGGAACACCGGCGCAAAGATGCCGACCAGCAGATTGTGCGGGAACAGGTTGTAGAAGTTGTTGCCCAGATTGCCGTTCCACAGCTGGCCAATGCCACCTTGCGCTGCGACGGCCAGCGCCAGGAACAGGAAGAGTCCGGCCACCAGTGCCAGGGACAGGGTCAGGCCGTTCTTCTGGTACAGCTTGCCCATGGCGGGCGGCCAGGCATAGTCGGCATAGGTCTGGCCGCGCACTTCGGCCATGGCCTTGGGAATGTTGATGCCGAATTCGTGCGGCGGTGCGTACTGGCAGGCGTGCAGGCAGGCGCCACAGTTGTGGCAGAGATTGGCCAGGTAATGCACATCGGCCTTGCCGAACTCCAGACGGCGCGTCATGGCCGGGAACACGGCGCAGAAACCTTCGCAATAGCGGCAGGCATTGCAGATCTGCATCACGCGCGCCACTTCGCTTTCGGCAGCGGTTTCCGTTGGGGCGGGGAGGATGGGAATCACCTTGCCGGTGGCCAGGGTCTGGGCTTCCTTGCCCAGTTCTTGCAGGGATTTCAGGGTTTGCATGTCAGTATCAATGATGTTGAGCGTGATTCGCATCACTTGAAACTGGCGTGCTCCAAGTCAGAGACGCCGAGCAAGGGCCGCCCCGCAGCGAGGGCGTTGTCCCCCTCCCAAAGAGGGAGGGGGAAGCGGCGAAGCCGCTCAGGGGGTGTTTCATTTCAGTCCTTTACGGCGCCATGGATAGCGGGTTTGCCAGCAGCCGCGAGAGCGGCATTGCGCCCGGCAATACGGCCAAAGGCGGTGCCTATCGACATGCCCACGCCAGCCGTGTAGCCCTTGCCCAGCACATTGCCGGCCATCATTTCGCCGGCCACGAACAGGTTCTGGCTGGGCTGGTCCTTGAAGCGCACGGCGGAGGTGTCGTCCACCTTCAGGCCCAGATAGGTGAAGGTCACGCCGGGGCGCAGCGCATAGCCGTAGTAAGGTCCGGTATCGAGCGGGCGCGCCCAGTGCGTCTTGGCCGGAGCCAGGCCTTCGGTGTGGCAGTCGTCCAGCGCTGTATGGTCGAAATGGCCGACCTTGCAGCTGCCGTTGTAGGCGTCGAGCGTGGCCATGAAGGTGTCCACGTCCAGCCCCAGCTTCTGCGCCAGCTCGGGCAGGGAGTCGGCCTTCACGCCAGGGAACACCGGCGGCATGAAGCGGCCTATGGCCTTGCTGTCGATGATGGAGTAGGCGATCTGGCCGGGCTGCTGGGCTACCAGACGGCCCCAGATCGCATAGCGCTTGGGCCAGAAGTCCTCGCCCTCGTCATAGAAGCGCTGGGCATCGCGGTTCACCACCACACCCAGCGAGACGCAGTCGATACGCGTGCAGATGCCGCCGTCGTACAGCGGGGCGCGGGCATCGATGGCCACCATGTGCGCTTGTGTGGGATCGCCCAGGCCGTCGGCCTGCTGCTCTTGCAGCATATGCTTGAGCAGTACGCCCTGGTTGAAGGCCGTGCCGCGGATGATGAAGTTGTCGGCCGGCCATTCGCCGCGCTCGTTCTGGCCCCAGGCCTCGCGCAGCCATTCGCGGTTGGACTCGAAGCCGCCCGCCGCCAGCACGCAGCTCTTGGCCGTGATGCGCTGGCTGCCATCCTTGGTCTTGACCCAGGCAGCCTGGAACCGGCCATTCTCGATTTCGAGCTTGTCCACGGGGGACTCGTAGCGGATTTCCACGCCCAGCTTTTCGGCGCTGCGGAAATAGGCGTTCACCAGCGCTTTGCCGCCGCCCATGAAGAAGGCATTGGTGCGCGCCACATGCAGCGCGCCCGACAGCGGCGGCTGGAAGTGCACGCCATGCCTGCGCATCCAGTTGCGGCAGGTCGAGGAGGCCCGGATCACCATGCGCGCCAGATGCTCGTTGGTGATGCCGCCCGTGACCTTGAGCAAGTCCTGCCAGTACTCTTCTTCGGGATAGGCCTCGACCAGCACGTCCTGGGGAGCGTCGTGCATGCAGCGCAGATTGCGGGTGTGGCCGGAGTTGCCGCCGCGCCATTCGCGCGGTGCGGATTCGAGCAGCAGCACGCGGCTGCCGGCTTCGCGCGCCATTAGCGCGGCGCACAGGGCGGCATTGCCACCACCGATGACGAGTACATCGGTGTCAAAGGCTTCAGTTTTCATGATGGGCTGCCACGGACGGGGGGGCCGGTGGCGGTTCAACGTGGGGGAATCGAGCGCAGGCGGCGACCCCGCGTGAGAGGGGGGACACCGTCAAACAAGTATTGAACCGGAATGTAGTGAGTGCCGCCTCACCCGTGTAGCAGGGGGAGGGGATAGGGGTATCACGATTTGTGATGAATTGACGCCGAAGCAGCTCGCATTGCCGTGCGCGGGCTATGCTCAAACGGTTTTGGACATCGCCCTTAGAAATGAAAAAACCTTCCCAGCGCGCTGCATACATCGCCACGATTCAGGAATTTTTTGCTGCCTCAGACCATACCATCTTGGGGCAACTTTCCATCGCATCCGAAGGTGATGTAGCGACGGAGCAAATGGGGGCTTGGAAGCAGCAGATCGAAATTCTCCGCGAGGCGCTCGACTCCAGTATGGAAGGCATGATCGGCTTTGAGTTCGTCATCCCCCGCATTGGCCGGCGCGTGGATAACTTGCTGCTTTTGGGGAACAAAGTGGCGGTACTGGAGTTCAAGGTGGGCGCCAAGCAATACGACGCGGCGGCGCAAACACAGGTTTTGGACTATGCCTTGGACCTGCGCAACTTTCATGGGGGCAGCCATACGGCAGTGATTGCACCCATCTTGGTAGCGACTGCTGCGCCGGATGTGGAGCAGGTCTATACCTACCCAGTGGATGGCATCTACCCTGTCATCCAAGCCAATACCGACAGCTTGCGCGCGGTGCTGGCGAAGTTCGCGCAGTCTGCCGCAGGGCTTGAACTGGACTATGCAGCCTGGCTGGCTGCCGGATACCGGCCAACGCCTACCATTGTGGAGGCCTCGCAAGCCCTCTACAAAGGTCATGGGGTGGAGGAGATTACGCACTCCGAAGCCGGGGCAGAGAACTTAGGAGCTACCACCGAGGCGTTGACGGCGGCGATTGATCGTGCGCGGCAGTTCAAGCGAAAGGTGATTTGCTTTGTGTCTGGCGTGCCAGGTGCAGGCAAGACTTTGGCGGGGCTGAACTTGGTGTGCGAGCGCCGCAAACATGATGCTGATGAGCAAGAGCATGCGGTGTTCTTGTCGGGCAATGGCCCTTTGGTGGATGTTTTGCGGGAGGCGTTGGCCCGCGATGAAGTGCTGCAAAGCAAGCAAAGCGCCCAGCCCGTCAGAAAAAACGATGCAGAGCGCAAAGCCAAGGCGTTTATCCAAAACATTCACCATTTTCGAGATGACAACCTTAAAAGCGAGGCGGCGCCTGTTGAGAGGGTGGTAGTTTTTGATGAAGCCCAGCGCGCATGGGACCGCGAGCAAGCCAGCAAGTTCATGCGTACCAAGCGCAACCAGCCCGACTTTGACCAATCAGAGCCAGCTTTTTTGATTGGTGTGATGGACAGGCACGAGGGCTGGGCTGCCATTGTTTGCTTAATTGGCGGAGGCCAAGAAATCAACACCGGCGAAGCCGGATTGGAAGAATGGCTGCGCGCGCTGCGGGACCGCTTTACGCATTGGGATATCTATCTTCCCGCGCAATTGGAGAACAGCAGCTATCTGCACAGCTTTCAGTTGTCAGAGATAAAACATAGCCAAATCGTGCGCTCGCCCGCATTGCACCTAGGGGTGTCGCTACGATCTTTTCGTTCAGAGCGGCTGTCACAAGCCATCGCCGCCGTGATGGCTGGCGAGATTGCTGAGGCAAAAGCGCAGCTGCAGCAAGTGCTCAAACATTACCCCATCGTGCGCACGCGCTCGTTGGCACAGGCCAAGCAGTGGCTTAAAAGCAAGGCACGGGGCAGCGAGCGCTATGGGGCGTTGGCATCCTCGGGCGCCAAGCGCATCAAGCCCTTGGGCTTGAATATGGGCGTGAAGATCGACCCTTGTGCATGGTTCTTGAACGATGCCAATGACGTGAGATCGTCTTATTACCTGGAAGATGCCGGCAGTGAGTTCGATGTGCAGGGCTTGGAGTTGGATTGGACCATGGTGGTTTGGGATGGCGATTTGATGTACCAGCCCCAGAACCCATCCGCCCCCTGGCGCTTTCGCAGCTTCAGCGGCACGCGGTGGCAAGAGATTCGGCAAGAGGTCGATCAACGCTATCGCTTGAATGCCTACCGGGTGTTGCTCACCAGAGCGCGCCAAGGCATGGTTATTGTGGTGCCCGAGGGCGACGAACAAGACTCAACGCGCGATTCGCAGTTTTATGACCCGAGCTGGGAATATTTGGCGCTTTTGGGTATTCCCGAGGTGCTTATTAGGACACCAGCTTAGCCCCCACCCATCCCCCTGACTGCACCAGCTGGCGTGCGCAATCCATCAGCACTATGCGGGCGGCAAGAGCTGCTGGCGAGAGCTCATCGTCCGACAGGCTGCACAGCGCGGCCTTGCGCCGCACCGAGTCATCGGCGATTTGCGACCACTGAAAACGCTCGGCAGCATCACGGTACATGCCCACGGCCGACCAGGGCTGGACTGTGGCGCCCATGCCGGCAGCGACCGCTTCCATCAGCAGGGACAGCGAGTCGATTTCCATGGCCATCTGCGACTGGAAACCGGCGCTGGTGAACGAGGCCATGATGGAGCTGCGCAGGCCGTGGCTGCCCGAGGGCAGGATCAGCGGCACTTGCTGCAACTGCTCCAGGCTGATGGGCACTTCATGCCGAATCTGCGGCGCCACCGGTTGCTGGCGCGACTGAATCAGAAACAGCTGTTCTTCCAGCAGCGGCATCACGCTCCAGCGCCGGGCGCTCTGAGTATCGAAAAGGATAGCCAGATCCAGCTGTCTGGCGTTGAGAAGACTGGTCAGATGCCCCGAGAGGGCTGACACCATGTGCAGCCTCACATCGGGGTAGCGTTCGCGCATGGCTCGCATCAGCGGCAGGCCCAGCACATTGGCAATCGTGGGCGACAGTCCCATGCTGACGGCGCCCGACAGCCGCGCCTGCTGGGCAGCGTGAATGGCCTGCTGGGCATGGCGCAGGGTCAGCTGGGCCTGGTGGAAAAAGGCCTGGCCGGCCTCGGTGGGGATGACTCCGCGTGGTGTGCGCTGCAGCAGCCGGGTCGAGAGTTCCGACTCCAGGCGGCTGATCTGCTGGCTCAGCGCCGATTGCACCATGTCCAGATCCAGCGCCGCCCGGCTCATGGAGCCCAGTTCAACAATTCGTACAAAGTAGCGCAGCTGGCGCAGTTCCATGGCAAATCCTCACGCCCGCAGCAGTTGACGGGCGCTGGGATAATCGCATACCTATGAGCAACAAGCAGCGTGTCGTGGTGGGTTTGTCGGGCGGTGTGGATTCCGCCGTCACCGCCTATCTTCTCAAACAGCAGGGCCATGAGGTCGTCGGCATCTTCATGAAGAACTGGGAAGATGACGACGACAGCGAGTACTGCTCGTCGAATATCGACTTTGTCGATGCTGCGGCCGTGGCCGACGTGATCGGCATCGAGATCGAGCACGTGAACTTCGCCGCCGACTACAAGGATCGCGTGTTTGCCGAGTTCCTGCGCGAGTACCAGGCCGGTCGCACGCCCAATCCGGACGTGCTGTGCAATGCGGAGATCAAGTTCAAGGCCTTCCTCGACCACGCCATGCGCCTGGGTGCCGAGAAGATCGCCACCGGCCACTATGCACGTGTGCGCCAGAATCCGTCCACCCAGCTGTTCGAGCTGCTCAAGGGCCTGGACAACAGCAAGGATCAGAGCTATTTCCTGCACCGGCTGAACCAGGCCCAGCTGTCCAAGGCCATGTTTCCCGTGGGCGAGCTGCACAAGACCGAGGTGCGCCGCATTGCCGAAGAGATTGGCCTGCCCAATGCCAGGAAGAAGGACTCGACGGGTATCTGCTTCATCGGCGAGCGCCCATTCCGCGACTTCCTGAACCGCTACATCAGCAAGGAGCCGGGGCCTATCCTCGACGACCGCAACCGCAAGCTGGGCAAGCATGTGGGCCTGTCCTTCTACACGCTGGGCCAGCGTTCGGGTCTGGGCATTGGCGGCGTCAAGGAAAAGGGCGCAGCCCGTGGTGCGGGCGACCATGCGCCCTGGTTTGTGGCGCGCAAGGAAATGGACAAGAACATTCTGCGCGTGGTGCAGGGCCATGACCATCCGCTGCTTCAGTCGCATGCCCTGCTGGCCGATCAGGTCAGCTGGGTGGCCGGCCATGCTCCGGCCGAGGGCAAGGCCTACGGCTCCAAGACCCGCTACCGTCAGCCCGATTCGCCTGCGCTGATTTCCCAGGCCACGGATGCCGGCTTCCGTCTGGACTTTCCAGAAGCGCAGTGGGCTGTCACCCCTGGTCAGTCCGCCGTGCTCTATGACGGCGATGTCTGCCTGGGCGGCGGCATCATTGCGCAGGTCGATCCTGCGGCCACTAGGTAAGCGCTAGGTAGGCGCTAGGTAATCACTAGTAGTCGCGGCTTTCATCAAACCACTGCAGGGCCTGCTCATCCGTCAGCTTCAGGGCCAGCGCCGCAGGCAGTTGTGCCAGTTGCTGCACGGCCAGCCCCAGGTCTTCACGCTCGCTGGTTTCAATGCCCTTGACCGTGTTGAAGCGGGCGGCAAAGGCCGTCAGTGCAGCTTGCACATGGCCAAGGCTGCTGGCAGTGCCGATTTCCTGCTCTGCCAGCTCATAAGCCGCATGCGCAATCCTGGCGCGGGCTGCGGGCCAGCCCGCAAATGGCCGCCCATATTCCTTGGCCCACCATTCGGGCTTGCGCAACTGGCTGACGGATGTGTAGTCAGCCCAGGGTCGTGCCTTGGCACGGTCCTTGAGTTGCTGGCGCAGGTGTTTGCCAGTGGCTTCTTCCACGTTGTAGGCGATGAAGAAGTCCAGCTCCGGCCAGGTTGGCAGCGCAGGCAGTCCCGACAGATGGCGCATAAAACGCAGTGATAGCGCCTTGAGCTGCGTACATGATGAAAGCTGAGCCAAATCGCTGTGGTTACCCCACAGGGAGAGCGATTCCAGCTTTGAAAACTGCAGCAGATTTTGCAGCGAAATGGGTTGCTTTCCCGCTCCGTTGCGCAGCTCCAGCGTGGTGACCTGTTTCAGGCTGCCCATGTCGGGCAGCTGGAAGGCTTCGTCGGCCGGGTTCTTGCTGGTGGCCGGGCTCAAACTCAGGCTTTCAGGCAGGCCTGCGGTGATGGTGATTTGCTCCAGATTGCCATGCAGATGAAGGCGCATGCCCTGCTGCGGCAGCTTCAGGTGGATGTGGCCCTGATTGCCCGCTTGCAGATGAATGCTCAGTTCGCGAATCTGTGACCGGCTGGCGTCGATATGTACATCTTGCTGCAGCTGTGGGTACCAGCTGAAGTTTTCGATAGCACGCAACTGCGCCCATGTGAAGAAGCCGCTGTCATTGCCCGTGTAGTAGAAGCTGCGTGGCCAGGGCGAGCCGGCGGGCGTGGCAAAGGGGTCAAAGCAGGACCAGAGCACGCAGGCGTCGACAGGCAGCCACAGGTCCGCTGTTTTCAACAGCGTCCTGGGGCCAAGGGTCAGGCTGCCCTGACCGGGGCTGGTTTTGAGTCTGTGCGGCGCGTCAGGAGTCAGCTGTAGGGTGAAGACGCCGTCTTCATGCGGTGTTCCGTCGATAAGCAGGGGCATGCAGAAAGCTTAGCGCAGTTACCAGATGCTCTGGGGAGACGGCATGGAGCTCTGTACATCGGTGTGGCGTTGCACCTTGCCGAACAGCGGCAGGCTGGCTCGCAGCTCGGTGCGGCCGGGGCGGGACTGTATGACCAGAGTGCCTTGCAGGCGCTCCAGTCGCGCCAGCATGCTGCGCATGCCCACGCCCATGCTGTTGATCTGGGTGCTGTCGAGATCAAAGCCTGTGCCGTTGTCCTCGATCTGCAGCTGCAACTCCCTGGAGTCGGGAATCTCCAGCCGAACCTGGACTTGGCTGGCGCGGCTGTGCTTGATGACATTGGTCAATGCCTCTTCCAGCACGCGGGTCAGCGTCAGGCACTGAATGGGGCTGGGCGCGTGAGTCCAGTATTCGGGCAGACACCACTTCACCTGAATGTCCAGCTCCTCGAACAGCCGTGCAAAGCGGTGGCGCAGCGGAGCAAGCCACTGCATGGGTGTCTCGGGAACCTGGATGGCGGTGCTGGTGCCGGTATCAATCATCTGACGCAGGTCGTCACGCATGAGCTTGAGCATGGACAGCACCTGGGCATTGGGCAAAGGGGCGCTGCTCTGCTCGACCAGGGCAATGGAGCGCACCAGAGAGCCGCCCAGACCGTCGTGCAGATCCTGGGAAATGCGCAGACGTTCCTGCAGGCGGGAGTGGCTCAGAGCCAGATGGTGCTCCCTCTCCAGGGTCTGGCTCAGGTCGTCGCAGGCTTGTGTGACGGTGAGACTGAGTTCGTGGTTGAAGTGCTCGATGCGGCGCATATTCCACACGACCTGCCGCCCCAGCAACCACGCGATCACCAGCATGCTCAGCAAGGTGGTATAGGGAGTCAGCGTCAGATTGTGATCCAGGGTCTTGGTCAGCAGCAGCAGGTCGTGCACGCCGATGGCCAGGTAGAGCACGAAGCAGAGGCTGAAAGCGATGTGGGCTGGCGTGCGTGTCTGCAGCGCGCGCAGTGGAAACAGCAGGCAGACCAGAGCGCAAAGACAGAACATCAGCAGCCAGACGGCCTGGCTCAGCGCCATCTGTGCATCGGGGACAGACAGGGCGAATACAGCGCAGAGGCCGCATATGCCGGTCAGCGTACGTTCCAGACGCATGAGGCGTAATTCCGCAAAGCGCAGGGTAAAAATGCAGAAAGTGTAGGTAAAGGCAATGAAAACCAGCAGATTTCCCTTGGCAAAGGCCGGCGTGCTGCTGAAGGGCCAGGGATCAGTCATGACCATAAAGCAGAGCATCAGTGCCCAGCACATTAGATTGAGTGCGTACCAGCCATAGAGTTTTTGATTGCGGTTGTGGAGCCAGGCAAACGAAAACAGCAGGCATAGCACCAGGCTGACCGTGATGCAGACCATATAAATGGTGCGCAGGTTCCAGGTGGCCTGTGCCGTCCATTGCTTGAGCTCGGCTGGATGGCCTATGCGCAGCCGCCCCAGGCCTGGCGTCTGGCTGCTGAGCCCGTGGACGCGCACCCAGATGCTGTTGCCCTGCTCCTTGAGCAGCGCCTTGGGCAGCAGCCAGTAGCGTGGCATATTCCAGCTGCGGCTCAGCGGCTCCACCAGCGATTGATCGCGCCAGATCAGTTCTGAATTCACGAACACTTCGCCCGCCATCACGATATTGACGACGGCCAGCGCCACGGGCTGATCGCGCCCGCAGGGGCTCTCCCAATCGATGCGGTACCAGGCTGCACCGTCATAGCCGGGCCAGCGTTGACTCCAGTCATCCAGCCCCGGCACATCCACCCATTTCAGCAAGGCCGCATCGGGTGGAGGCCCCTCGGGCAGTGCCTTGGCCGATTGGCGGGCCACAATGCGCGGTTCACAGAGCAGATCCTGAGGCCTGGGCTCCTGTGCCCAGGCCACGCCGCAACTCCAGCTCATGACGAGCGCAAATATCAGGCGGAGCAAGAGAGCCGACCGCTTGAACATTCAGCTCAGCAAACCGCGTGCCCGGGCCTCGCTGACCGCCTTGGTGCGCGAAGGCACGGCCAGCTTGCGGTAAATGTTCTTCACATGGCACTCCACGGTGTAGCGCGAGAGAAAGAGCGACTCTGCGATCTCCCGGTTGGTCATGCCGTCTGCGACCAGCTTGAGGATCTGGATTTCGCGGGTGCTGAGTATGGCTTCGGGCGGCATCTCCTTGTGCGCTTCCGTGGGCTGGGAGGGCTGCAACTCGGCAATGATGCGCCGTGCAATGAAAGGGTCGATGGGGGCGCCACCGCGCAGCACACTGCGTATGGACAGGGTGACCTCCAGGTCGTCGCGCTCCTTGAGCACATAGCCGTTGGCCCCGGCACGCAGCGCCGACAGAATGGCGTCCTCGGTGCTCCAGGCGGAGATGACCAGAATTCCCATGCCGGGATCGGCGGCGCGCAACTGGCTGATCAGCTCTATGCCGCTGCCGTCGGGCAAGCCCAGGTCCACCAGTGCCATGGCGACTGGATGCTCCGCCAGCCGGGCGCGTGCCTGCCCCAGGGTTGCTGCAAAGATGAGGGCATCATCCGCATATCCGAGGCCATGCAAAATGTTTTCCAGCCGATTGCGGATCAACGGCTCATCCTCCACCACGATCAAGGGGCTGGGGAGAATGGACTCTGTAGGGAGGGAAAAAGTCTCTGCCATATTGTGTGAGGTGCCGCTGGTTTTCGTGTCCCACTGTTACCGAGATCAAGTCGCTTGGCTATCACTGAAAACTGGTAATTTGAGGTGCCTGCGGAGTCTGTCCCAAAACGGAAGCGAACTCCGTGGCCTGCAATTCCCATGACGTCAGAAGCAATACGCCGATAGCGGCTCCAAGAGGCAGTTGGCTAAACTTCCCTGCATTGATCACGCCTGGCTTTGCAGTGCCGGGCGTTTGTCCGTTCAAGGTGCAATGGACAGAGAACTCAGGAATATTTTCCATGGATGCCATGCTCGGTGCCGATTTCTGGATCGGCTTGTTCAAGATCGTCTGGATCAACATCATTCTCTCGGGTGACAACGCGGTGGTCATTGCTCTGGCCGCACGTGGCCTGCCGCCGGAGCAGCAGAAAAAAGCGGTGCTGTTCGGCTCCGGTGCCGCCGTGGTGTTGCGTATTGTCCTGACGGTGGTGGCTGCCAAGCTGATGCAGCTGCCATTCGTCGAGGTGATCGGTGGCCTGCTGCTGCTGTGGATTGGCGTGGGCCTGCTCAAGGGCGAAGATGAAGAAGAGGATTCCGGCAGCGTGGCCAGGCAGGGCATGATGGCTGCCGTTCGCACCATTTTGCTCGCCGATCTGGTCATGAGCCTGGACAATGTGATCGCCGTGGCTGCGGCAGCGGGCGGCGATATGCTGCTGCTGATTCTGGGCCTGGCCATCAGTATTCCGCTGGTCATCTTTGGCTCCACGCTGATGATCAAGCTGATGGAGCGTTTTCCGGTCATCGTCACTCTGGGCGCGGCACTGATTGGCTGGGTGGCCGGCGAAACCATCACCAGCGACCATATGCTCGAAGGTTTTGTACGGATCAATCCCTGGGCGCATTACGCAGCGGCCGCTTGCGGCGCCGTGCTGGTGATTGCAATGGGCAAGTGGATGCAGCTCAAGGTCGCCGCTCAGGACAGCACTGCCTGAGCCCTTGGTTCTAAAAGCAAAAACGCCCGCATTCAAGGCGGGCATTTTGTGTTGTGTGCGCCGCAGCAGCCGGCCTATAGGAATGAGTAAAAGCAGCGGAAGGGAATCTTGCGCTCTGCCCAGAAGTCCGCGGTATCGCGGAACACGTCCAGCAACTGCTCGCGCACTTCCTTGTCGAACTTGGGAGTGGTCGGAATCTGGTCGAGCACCACCACAAAACCGGGTTGCGGGCCGGATTTGTTGATCGGGTCGGTCATGCAGTCATACAGCGCATCCCAGTTCTTGCCAAAGTGTGCCGGCAGGTAGAACTGTGTGGACAGCAGCTCGAAAACATCGGCCTTGGTCTGGGCATGGGCCAGGTTGGCATAGAGGAAATGGGAGCCCAGCGCCTCTGCTGCTGCCTGAAGATCAGGAATGCGATAGGCGCGAATGGATTGCACGATGTTCGGGCGAACATTGCGCAACGGTGTTTCCGAGGGCTTACGAAGTGGCGTGTCCATCTCCGTGATTCTTTCTAAAAACATCAAAACTGGTGGCAGAGTCGGTACTGACAGCGCTGTAGGCTGTCTGCGCAAACCGCCGCTGCGGAATTCAAGAGGTCAAAAGCCGCTGTATGGCGGGCCTGGAGGGCGTCTTTTAACTTCATTGGACGATTTGCTGAAAGCTGTTGTAGTGGTCGCCCGTGTAGAAGCAGGCATCGGGCACCTGGGGCTGCAAGCCGCCACAGACTATGCGTCGCGCACCCCGGTTTTTCGCGCCTGGAGTGCGCACCGTGTATTCGCGGTAATAGCCTCTGGCCTGGCGCGGAAGTATGCGCTCACGGTTGCCGAATACAGTGCCGTCCTTGTCGCTGGAAAACGGACCGCCCTGGAGGATACGACCATAGGTGGTGCGGCCTTCGCGCGGCAGATCGGCCAGGCTCACGGTCTCAAAGCCGGGAACGGTGGCACCGACTTCGGGCGCTTTGCGCGCCAAAGCCGCAGGGGATGCCAGCGCAAAAGCGGCACCCAGCATCAACGCTAAACCCGTCTGATATACCTTGGCTGCAGCGGCCTTGAGCATTCACTAAACCTTTCAGAATCTCAGGTAATGCCTGAAATTTCGACCCGTAAGTGTGACGGATAGGCCTCGAAAATGCAAGTTGCGCCTATTTTTTGTGCAGTCTGTAGAGCGGTTTTCGACGACAAAAAAGCCCTGTCGGCATGGCCGGACAGGGCTTGGGTAGGGGCGTGGCAGCTTTTATTCGCCGTGGGCAGCGATTTCAGCCTCCACCTCGCGGTGCTTGGCCGTGATCGTGGCAGAAGGCGCTTTGTCCAGCAGGCTGACCACTATGATTGCGATAGCGGAAAACGCAAATCCGGGAACGATCTCATAGAGCTTGAACCATTGGTAATGCTGCCAGACCAGAACCGTGACCGCACCCACGACCATGCCGGCCAGCGCGCCGTTGCGTGTCATGCGGGCCCAGAGCAGCGAGATCAGCACCAGCGGGCCGAAGGCGGCGCCGAAGCCGGCCCAGGCATTGCTGACCATGCCCAGCACCTTGGCCTGGGGGTCCTGCGCAATGAGGATGGCGATCAAGGCAATGGCGAACACCATGGCGCGGCCAAACCAGACCAGCTGCTTTTGGCTGGCGCTTTTGTGCAGAAAGGTCTTGTAGATATCTTGCGTGAGGGCGCTGGAGCAGACCAGCAACTGGCAGGACAGGGTACTCATCACGGCCGCCAGCACGGCGGCCAGCAGCACGCCGCTGATCCAGGGATTGAACAGCAGCTTGGCGACTTCCAGGAACACGAGTTCATGGTTGCCGTTGACGTTTGCCGCAATCTCGGGGCGGCTGGCAAAGAAGGCAATGCCGAAGAAGCCCACGGCCACGGCGCCGCCCAGGCACAGCATCATCCAGCTCATGCCGATGCGGCGCGCGTTGGGAATGGTCTTGATCGACTCGGCCGCCATGAAGCGCACCAGAATGTGGGGCTGGCCGAAGTAGCCCAGACCCCAGGCCAGCAAAGAGATGATGGCAATCGCCCCCTGACCCTTGAACATGTCGAAGGCGCCGCTGCGGGCGGTTTCGATGATGGCTGCGCTGGCCCCAACGCCGCCATCGGCATAGATCACCATCAGCGGCGCCAGAATCAGCGCGGTGATCATCAGCGAGGCCTGGATGGTGTCGGTCCAGCTCACGGCCAGAAAGCCGCCGATGAACACATAGGCCATGGTGGCCACGGCACCCACCCACAGGGCTGTCTGGTAGTCCATGCCGAACATGGATTCGAACAGGTGGGCTCCGGCGACCACGCCGGAGGCGCAGTAGACGGTGAAGAACACCAGAATCACCAGCGCGGTGACGATGCGAAGCAGACTGCTGCCATCCTCGAAGCGGTTGGTGAAGTAATCGGGCAATGTCAGCGCATTGCCCACCTTTTCGGTATAGACGCGCAGGCGTGCCGCCACAAAGCGCCAGTTGAGCCAGGCACCGACGCACAGGCCGATGGCAATCCACGAGGCCGACAGGCCGGTGGCAAACACCGCCCCGGGCAGGCCCATGAGCAGCCAGCCGCTCATGTCCGATGCCCCGGCCGACAGGGCCGTGACCACCGAGCCCAGACTGCGCCCGCCCAGGATGTAGTCGGACAGGTTGGACGTGGCTTTGTATCCCGCCCAACCGATGAGCAGCATGCCCAGCAGGTAGATGGCAAAGGTGACGATGGTTGGCGTATTGGCGGTCATGTCGGCTCCGGATCGGCGCAGCGCCATCGGCATGTGGGTTACATGCCCGGCGAAAACAAATCCGCCAGCGGCCTCCTGGTGGGAGACCTGCTGGCGGGTATCAGTCTGCAATTGGACCAGTTATTCGACAGCCCAGTGGGGCATGTGGCTGAAAACCGCGCTACTGGCTGTCCTGCGGCGCATTCAGCGGCGCCGCAGGCGGCAGCGGTGTGCCTACGTCGCTCCAGCTTGAAGGCGCGGGGGCTTTGCTCGGTGCAGGCGCAGACATCATCTCGCCGGGAGCCAGCCCGGGGCTGCTGTCGAGGTCAGGCGGCTGGGCGCTGCTGTCGGCTGGCGCGGGCTGGCCGCCTGTCGAGGGCGGTGCAGCGGGCGTGCTCTCGATGATGTCCACCTCGCTGCCATTGCTTCTGTTGGGCGCTGGATGGGCGGGAGCTGTCGGCGCTGTGCGATCAGGGTCGTTGCCCTCATCTGCGGGCCCGCTCCATTCCTGAACCTTGTCGCGCAGACGGCCCACCAGATCGCTCCACCAGTGGCTGGTGTTGGGCTCGGTGAACCGGGCCTTGGCATTGAGCAGCGGGCTGCGCATGGCGCGCGACATGAAGTCACCCACCATGGGCAGGGCGCTGCGCGAACCCTGGCCCCACTGGTCGCTCTTGAGCGTGATGCGTGCATCGTTGAAGCCTGCCCAGGCACCGGCCACGATCTGCGGGTGCATGAGGATGAACCAGCCGTCGGCATTGCCCTGGGTGGTGCCGGTCTTGCCGGCCACGTCGGCGCGAATGCCGTATTGCTTGCGAATCGCGCGGCCTGTGCCCTTGTCGATCACGGCGCGCATCATCTCCAGCAGACCGTAGTTCTCTTCCTCGTCCCAGACCTGATCGGGCTTGGGCGGAGTGAATTCGGCCAGCAGCTCGCCGTCGGCATTCTCGATACGGGTGACCAGCTGGGGCGGTATGTAGCGACCGGAGTTGGCAATGCTGCCGTAGGCGTTGACCATTTCCAGCAGCGTGACGGGGCTGGAGCCCAGTGCCAGCGAAGGCACGGACTCCAGCGGGCTCTGGCGCACGCCCAGGCCGCGGGCCAGCTTGATGACGCGGTCCATGCCCACTTCCTGACCCAGCTCGGCAGTGATGGTGTTCTTGGAATAGGCCAGCGCGTCGCCGAGTTTCATGGGCACGCCCGTGGGCTCGACGGCGTCGCTGGGACGCCATACCTCGCCGCCAGGCAGCTGGATTTCCACGGCCTCGTCCTTGCGTGTGTCCTCGGGCCTGGCGCCACGCTGCAGGGCTGCGCCATAGACAAAGGGCTTGAAGGTGGAGCCGGGCTGGCGGCGTGCCTGGGTCACATGGTCGAACGCATCCTGGGCATAGTCGCGGCTGCCCACCCAGGCCAGCACGGCCGAGCTGCGCGGGTCTATGGCCAGAAAGCCGGCCTGCACGCGGGTCTTGTCCTCGCGCAGCTGCCTCATGAAGGTCTTGTCGGTCAGCAGCTTCTTGAGCGCCTCTTCCTCGCTGATGTCGGAAGGTTTGCCGCTTCTGGCGAGCCTGCGGAAGGCCTCCGTTTCGCGCACCAGCTGCAGCACCAGCGCGTTCTCTGCGCTCCAGCCGTCGCGGTGACTCCAGTTGTTGTTGGCAATGCCTTGCAGCGTATGCATCTGGCGGTTCACGGCCTGCTGCGCCCAGTTCTGCAGGCGCGAATCCAGGGTGGTGCGCACCACCAGGCCGTCGGTATAGATGTTGTAGTCGTGCTTGTCGGCCCAGGCGATCAGCCATTTGCGCAGCTGCTGGGAAAAATGCGGCGCCATGCCCGTAGGTTCTTCCTGGCGCTCGAAGTCCAGACGCATGGGGCGTTTCCTGAGGCGCTCGAACTCATCGTCCTTGAGTTCGCCGCGCTTGACCATCTGGCTCAGCACGGTGTTGCGCCGCGCAATCGCGCGGTCGGGGTTGATCACCGGGTTGTAATAGGCATTGCCCTTGAGCATGCCCACCAGCGTGGCGCTTTCCAGCACCGTGAGCCTGGCCGCCGGTTTGTCGAAATAGGTGCGCGCCGCCATCTCTATGCCATAGGCGTTGTAGAGAAAGGGCACGGTGTTCAGATAGGTTTCGAGAATCTCGTCCTTGGTGTAGAGCGCTTCGATCTTGAAGGCCGTGATCGCCTCCTTGAGCTTGCGGTTCACATTGCGGGCGCGGCCGATTTCCGTGGGATAGAGATTGCGCGCCAGCTGCTGGGTGATGGTGGAGCCGCCCTGGGGATTGCCGCCCAACGTGTGGATGACCGAACCCACGGTGCGCGTGAAGTCCATGCCATGGTGCTCGTAGAAGCGGTGGTCTTCGGTGGCCACGAGGGCCTTGACCACGGCGGGCGAAATCTGCTCCAGCGGCACCCACTGGCGGTTGCTGCGCTTGAACTCGCCGATCAGTTTGCCGTCTGCGCTCAGTATCTGCGCGGGCTGCTCTAGCTTGGCCTTGCGGATGTCGCTGATGCTGGGCGTGAACGGAATCAGCAGCAGCACATAGACGACAAACAGCACCGGCAAGGCTGCGGCAAACCACAGCCATTCACGCCGCGTCGGCCAGCGACGCCACCAGGGCAGGGCCGCAATGCGCTGGCCGGCAGTGCTGGCGCGAGCGCGCGTCCACAGAGCTGTGGCCTGAGCTACCCATTTTTCTTTCAATTCGTTCAAGGACAAACGCACGTTGCAAGGCAGCCCGCCAAGGGCCGCAAGAAGGCAAGACTGCGAAGAATGCCCAAAAAACAGGCGCTCTGCTTGCGGGGATCGGTTTTTCTATGGTCGCAGCCCCAGTATTGTCTCCGTGGCGTGGCTGCGCAGGCTTGTTTCCAGTGGTGAGATGTTTTGCCGACTGCCTTAAGCTTGGGGCTTCACTTTGGCGGGAGAGCAGCATGGCAAACAGTGTTTATGACTTTGAAGCCACCGACATCCAGGGGCGCAGCACTCCTCTGTCGCAGTATCAGGGCAAGGTATTGCTGATCGTGAATACCGCCAGTGCCTGCGGCTTCACGCCCCAGTACAAGGGGCTGCAGGCACTGCACGAACAGTATGCGGACCGGGGCCTGGTGGTACTGGGCTTTCCCTGCAACCAGTTCGGTGCCCAGGAAAAAGGCTCGGATGACGAGATCTCGAGCTTTTGCGAGCTGAACTTCGGCGTCAGCTTCCCGCTCATGCACAAGATCGAGGTCAACGGTGACGGTGCGCATCCGCTGTACCGCTGGCTCACCTCCGAAGCGCCGGGTGTGCTGGGCACCAAGTCCATCAAATGGAATTTCACCAAATTCCTCGTGGGCCGTGACGGGCAGGTGATACGCCGCTACGCGCCTCAGGACAAGCCCGAGAAGCTGGCCGGCGATATCGAGGCGGCCCTGGTCTGACAGACTTGCAATCCATAGCAGCCAGCGCTTGCTCGATAAGCGCTGCAGCCGTTTTTGGCGCTTAGTCCTCGGACAGGGCGCTGAAGGATTGGGCCAGATGGTCGAGCAGCGCGCGCACGGCCGGCAGCTGCCCGCGACGCGAGGCATAGACGGCGTGAATGATCTCGGGCCGCGGCTGCCAGCCTGGCAGCACCTGCACCAGCGTGCCGCTGCGCAGCTCCTCGCGCACAAACATATTGGGCAACTGCACCACGCCGGCGCCCAGCACGGCCGCGTCGCGCAGGGCCAGCAAGGACTGCGTCACCAGCCGCGGCTGGTGTCTGACCTCGGCGCGCACGGCGTCGGGGCCGTGCAGCACCCAGCGGTGGGTTTCCTGCACGCCGCCCATGTCCAGGCTGGGCCAGGCCGACAGGTCCATGGGGCCGCCGGGCTGACCCAGGCGCTGCAGCAGCTCGGGTGCGGCCACCAGGCATTGCCGGCGCTCGGCCAGCGTGCGCAACACCAGATCGCTGTCCTGCAGCGGCGGCGGGCGCACGCGCAGGGCCAGATCCAGGCCTTCGCCGACCACGTCCACGCGCCGGTTGGTCTCGTCCACCTGCAGCTCCACGCGCGGATACAGGCGCATGAATTCGCCCAGCATGCGGCCCACGCGTGAGGCCAGCAGGGCCACGGGGCAGCTCATGCGCACCTTGCCGCAGGGCTCGGAATGCACCAGCGCCACCGACTCTTCGGCGGCCTCGGCCTCGGTCAGCATGGCGCGGCAGTGCTGGTAGTAGCGCTTGCCCACCTCGGTCACGGCAAAGCTGCGCGTGGAACGCAGTAAAAGCTGCGCGCCCAGGCGCTCTTCGAGCAAGGCCACGCGGCGGCTGAGCTTGGACTTGGGCAGGCCCAGGGCGCGGCCTGCAGGCGCGAATCCACCATGCTCGACCACTTGGGCGAAGTAGTAGAGCTCGTTGAGATCTGGCAGCTTCATCGTTTTAAAAATAGAACTCTGAGGCTGAATATTGTGGACTACTCAAGTCATCGTTCCAAATTCATACTTTCTCCATGTTCAACGCCTACGGTCTCCATAGGGACTGCAGGCCAGCCGCAAGGAGAAATGTCATGCTCAAGAAAATCCTGGGTGTCTACGAAGCTCCCCGTCCCCACTGGGTGGGCAATGGTTTTCCGGTGCGCTCGCTGTTCAGCTATGGCGACCACGGCAAGGCCCTGAGCCCTTTCTTGCTGCTCGATCACGCCGGTCCCCAGAGCTTCACGCCCACCACGGCGCGGCGCGGCGTAGGCACGCACCCGCACCGCGGCTTCGAAACCGTGACCATCGTCTATGAGGGCGAAGTGGCCCACCGCGACTCCACGGGCGCCGGCGGCACCATAGGCCCCGGCGATGTGCAGTGGATGACGGCGGCCTCGGGCATCCTGCACGAGGAGTACCACTCCGAAGCCTTTGCACGCAGCGGCGGACCGCTGGAGATGGTGCAGCTGTGGGTCAACCTGCCGGCCAGGGACAAGATGTCCGCCCCCGGCTACCAGAACCTGCTGAATGCCGACATCCCGCAGGTCGCTCTGCCCGATGACGCGGGTCATCTGCGCGTCATCGCCGGTGACTACCGTGGCAGCAAGGGGCCCGCCTATCGCGGCCCGGCGAAAACCTTCACGCCCATCAATGTCTGGGATGTGCGGCTGAACGCCGGGGCCGCGACCGAGCTGCAGGCCCGGGTCGGCCACACGCTGGCGCTGGTGGTGCTGCACGGCACGCTGCTGGTCAACGGACAGGAGATTGCCCGCGCCGGACAGCTGGTGCATATGGACCGCGCTGCGGACAGCGTGCATCTGGAAGCCAACAGCGACGTCACGCTGCTGTGGCTGTCGGGTGAACCGATTGACGAGCCCGTGGTCGGCTACGGCCCCTTCGTCATGAACAGCGACGAGGAAATCCAGCAGGCGCTGGAGGACTTCCGCAGCGGCCAGTTCGGCCGCATCCCGGCGGTCGAGCGCCATGGCGCTGCGGCCTGAGCAGGTCGCACGGTATCGAGTTTTCCCACCGGCGGGCGCGCCCGCCGGCTTTCACCCACCTCCACTCTTGAAGGAGATTCCCATGAGCCAAAAGCCTTACGTTCGCCTCGACAAAGACAATGCCGCCGTGCTGCTGGTCGACCACCAGACTGGTCTGCTGTCCCTGGTGCGCGATATCGACCCCGACAAGTTCAAGAACAATGTGCTGGCCCTGGCCGACATGGCCGAGTACTTCAAGCTGCCGACCATCCTGACCACCAGCTTCGAGAACGGCCCCAATGGCCCGCTGGTGCCCGAACTCAAGGAAAAATTCCCCACTGCCCCCTATATCGCGCGTCCCGGCCAGATCAATGCCTGGGACAACGAGGACTTCGTCAAGGCCGTCAAGGCCACGGGCAAGAAGCAGCTTATCGTCGCCGGCGTGGTGACCGAGGTCTGCGTGGCCTTCCCCGTGCTGTCTGCCCTGGCTGAAGGCTTCGAGGTGTTCGTCATTGCCGATGCATCGGGCACCTTCAACAGCATGACCCAGCAGGCTGCCTGGAGCCGCATGGAGCAGGCCGGCGCCCAGCTCATGACCTGGTTCGGCGCGGCCTGCGAGCTGCACCGCGACTGGCGCAACGACATCGAAGGTCTGGGGACTCTGTTCTCCAACCACATCCCCGACTACCGCAATCTGATCAACAGCTACACCACGCTGACCGCCGGCAAATAAGCCCTGCGGCTTCAGACCAAAGCCCGCAAGCTTTTGCAGCCTGCGGGCTTTTTGCTGTCGATTTATTGGAATTGATAGCTGCTGACGTTTGATGGGTAGGAGCTCAAGCCTGTTTTTGCTTCAAGTCTGGCAGGCAGCTTGCGCCGTTCTGATCTGTGTCGTGCATGGGCTCGGCCTGAGCAAAGTTCTTGCTGTAGGCGATGCCCCAGTTGCGCATGGCGATCAGCACCGGCTGCAGGCTGCGGCCCAGCTCGGTCAGCGCATAGTCCACGCGCGGCGGCACTTCGGCATACACCGTGCGCTCCACAATGCCGGCCTCTTCCAGCTCGCGCAGCTGCAGTGTCAGCATGCGCTGGGTAATGCCGGGGATGGCACGGCTCAGCTCGCCAAAGCGCTTTTTGCCGTGCAGCAGCTGAAACAGGATGATGGGCTTCCAGGTGCCACCCATGACGGACAGCGTCACCTCCACGGCGCAGCCGCTCTTGCTGTTCAATCGTTTCATGGGCACCTCGCTGCAGTTCCAAAGTGCAAGCATCCTAGCGTCAGCCCGCATTCATGCATTGCTTACATTTTTAATACTACCCAACAAATATGTTGGTACTGGTGGTGGATGCGCATTGACGGCACCATGCAAAGCATCTGTTTCACCTCTTGAGGAGCACTCCATGAAAGTCATGCAACTGGCCGCGCCCGGCGGTTTCGAAAACCTGAAGCTTGTCGAGCTGCCCGCACCTGCGGCGCCTGCTGCGGGCGAGATCCAGGTGCGCATTCACGCCAGCTCGCTCAACTACCATGACCTGGGCGTGGTGCGCCGTCCCGGCGCGGCGGCCGACGGCCGCATTCCCATGGCTGACGGCGCAGGCCTGGTCACGGCAGTGGGCGCAGGCGTGAAGGAATTTGCCGTGGGCGATGCCGTGGTCTCCACCTTCTTCCCGCAATGGCTGTCGGGCCGTCACGTGCCCTCCGACTTCCAGCTCGTGCCCGGCGATGGCGTGGACGGCTTTGCACGCGAATTCGTGAACCTGCCCGCCACCAGCTTTACCCATGCCCCCGAGGGCTGGAGCCATGCCGAGGCCGCCACGCTGACCACGGCCGGCCTCACGGCCTGGCGCGCACTGGTGGTGGACGGCCATCTCAAGGCCGGCGACACTGTGCTGGTGCTGGGCACGGGCGGCGTCTCCATCTTTGCGTTGCAGATGGCCAAGAGCATGGGCGCCACCGTCATCGCCACCACCTCCAGCGCGGCCAAGGCCGAGCAGCTCAAGGTATTGGGAGCCGATCTGGTGATCAACTACAAGGACCAGCCCGAATGGGGCGACGCCGTGCTGGCAGCCACCGGCGGTCGCGGTGCCGATATCGTGGTCGAGGTCGGCGGCCCGGGCACTCTGCCCCAGTCCATTCGTGCCTGCGCCGTGGGCGGCCATATCGCGTTGATCGGCGTGCTGACCGGCTTTGCGGGCGCCGTGCCCACGGTGGAGATGATGCGCAAGCAGCAAACCCTCAAGGGCCTGATCGTCGGCAGCCGCGAGCAGCAGCAGGACATGGTGCGCGCGCTGGAGAACTTCGGCTGGAAGCCCGTGATCGACAGCCGCTATCCGCTGGAGCAGATGGTGGCGGCCTTCGAGCATCAGGCAGCGGGCAGGCATTTCGGCAAGATCTGCCTCGAGTATTGATGGCTGATGGCGCTTTGTGCGCCTGGGTTTGAGGATGATGGGGCATGTGGTTCCTGCGGTGCCACATGCCCTTTTTGTTTGGATAGCTGTCCGTGCTTGCTGCTATCGGGCTAGAGGCGGATTAGGTTCTTGGTTTGGTTTATTCGGCGATATGCCATGATTTATGGACAGAGGGCGGGTCTCGGCCCGCCTGCCGACTCACTTTCTTGCTTGTGACGGAAGGCCGCCCCCAAGAAAGTAAGCAAAGAAGACAGTCCCTGCTGCCCACGTCCCCTTTGCTGCGCTACGGGGCAACCTGCGCCGTCAACCTCTTGCTGCTTGCGGCAAAACTCGCTGCGCGCTTTCAGCGCTCCGTTCAGGCAGGTTGCCGCAGAAGTGATGACGATGCAGCTGCACTCTGCGGTGCAACTGCCCGCACCAAGCGCTTGCCGTCGCAGGCGTGGGTACAAGGGGCAATACCGGATGCGGGATAGCTTCTTTGTGCTTTTGATAGCTGCTTGCGTTTGCTGAATAAGCGGTACAGCCCGATTTGCTCATAGCTCTCGCAGGCCGCCCGCATTCACCCGTGTGTCTGCGCCTGCAGCACGCGGTTCGGGCTGCGGGCATTGGCGCCGCAGAGTGCCAATGCTTTGTCTTCAAATTTGCGGCAACCTGTCTGAGCGGAGCGCGTAGCGCAAAGCGAGTTTTGCCGCACCGCAGCCTGAAATGCGTGACGCAGGTTTGCCCGCAGCGAAGCGCAGGGACGCAGACAGTCGGGGCGCATTCTTTGGGTTACGTTTCTTGTGCGAGCAAGAAAGGTAACTCGCCTGCCGGGGCGAGGCCCGGCCTCTGTCGCAGGCGACAAAAATGAATCTAGATCGATAGCTGCCAGTACTTGCTAAATAGGCGCCACAGCCCAAAAAGCTCAGTCCTCAGCCCCCAACACCACCCGCGCCGTCAAAGCAGTCCGCCCCGGCGACGACTCAATCCCCAGCAGTCCGCCGACCCGCGCAATGCGCACGGCCATGGAGCGCATGCCCACGCCCAGACCCGATGCATCCACGGCCTGCACATCAAAGCCTACGCCGTCATCCTCGATCTCCAGCAGCAACTCCTGCGCCTGCGGTTGCACCAGGGACAGGCGCACATGGCGGGCCTGGCTGTGCTTGATGACATTGGTCAGTGCCTCTTCGATCAGCCGGGTCAGAGCCAGGTATTGCAGCGCGTTAGGCGGCTGACTCCAGCTTTGCGGAAACTGCCAGTCGCAGCGCACACCCAGGGCCTCGAACAGATCGTTGAAGCGGCGGCGCAAGGGTGCCAGCCATTCCTGTGGAGTGGCTGGCACGCGCACCTGGGCCGAGGCGTTGCTGTCTATGCTCTGGCGCAGATCGTTGCGGATGAGCTTGAGCATGGACAGTACCTGGGGCCGGGTCATGGCATCGCTGCCCTGCTCGACGGAAGCAATCATATGGACCAGCTCGCCGCCCAGGCCGTCGTGCAGGTCGTGGGTCAGGCGCAGGCGCTCCTGCAGGCGCGCGTTGGAGAGCTTCTGGGCCTCCAGCTCGGCGCGCAAATGTTCGGATTTTTTCTGCTCGGTGATGTCGAAGGTGAAGCCGATCAGCGCTGTGGGCTGGCCCTGTTCGTCGCAGAGCACATGCACGACCTCCTTGACCCAGACAAAGCGGTTGTCGCTGGTCAGCGCCCGGTACTCGGCCTCGTGATCCACACCCGCCAGGCACAGCTCCACGCAGCGCGAGACGGTTTGCTCGCGCTCGTCGGGGTGGATGCGTTCGGCCCAGTCGTTCACGGTCTCCCAGCTCTCGGGGCTCCAGCCCAGCAGATCAGCGATCTGCGGGCCGATATAGCTGTATTTCTTCGTGGTCCAGTCAATCTTGAACGGAATCGCCAGGGTGGATTCCAGCAGCGTCTGGTAGAGGCCGTTGTCCGTGTCGGGTTCAAGGGTGCGCAGGCGGGGGCGGGCTTCAAGCATGGGACGCTCCTGTAAGATCGAGAAGAGGGTGGGTGGTGGGCAGCTCGTTCCAGAACCAGTAGAAATAGCCGCCTTCGGTCTGCAGCAGGGTCTGGGTTTTGACGCTGGAGCGCTCTATCCCGCGCCAGCAGGCCAGGGCCGAGTTGCGGTTGCCGTGCAGATCCAGGCAGGTCTGCCCTGGTAGATTGGGCCGGGGCGGCACATACAAGGCCATGCCGCGCGGCAGCCAGAGGTCGGCGAGACAGATTTTCTGTTGCTCCGGCCAGTACTTCCCCACCGAAATCACCAGCGGCAGGTGAGGGTCGATGGAGGTGAAGACATGTGGGAAATCGTGATGCTCAAGGTCGGTACAGACCTTGCCCAGCAAGCGGTAGCCGGTTCCCTCATAGGGGGAGCGGTGTCCGGCAAACATGCCGTACTCATAGTCGACCAGCGAAAGATGTGGTTGGGGGCTGGTGATGCGAATTCCCTGGCCCGGCTCGATCAGCGTCATGCCGAACGCCGCTGCAGTTTGATGCGTGACTGCAATGGCTTCGTACTCGACCTGATCGGCCTGGAACTCCAGTCTGGTCTGATTGCCGTACTTGGGGTCGGGGTGGGTGGTGGTCGCAGAAAGGACGCGGTATGCGTTGCCGATGACGGCCGTGGGGTCACTGGCGACAGGCTCAAGCAGCTGCAAGCCTGTGGGCGGCTCTGCGCAATAGTGGGGGAACCCGTGGATATTGCAGAAAAACGGTGTCTGCGAAAGATCGACCGACGTCGGCGCATCTTCTTTGATGAACAGCACGGGATCAAAAAACTCTTGCGCCATTGCCTGTCACTTCACGGTGATTGATAGCAGAGATCGTTGCCCTGTGCGGAGGTACGGCACCTGCAGTCATGGGTTGCTTGATATGTCAGTCAGTGATGCAGTCTAAATCAAGGCGGTTACAAAGACCCGGGTGTGCAGGCGCTGCGGGCCAGGGCGCCTGAGGGCGTCAGTGGCCGTCACGGCAAAGTTCGCATTATTTTGATAGCTGCCGGCGCTTGATACATAAGCGATACGGCCACGAGAGCTTCTATTTCACGAGCACCGATTCGCCAATCGCGAAGAACTGCCCGCCCGCCACATAGTGCAGGGTGCGCAGCTCGGCAGGCGCGGAGCCGAACTCCCAGTGTCCATTGCGGAACACGCGCTCGTCGGCCCAGGCGGCGACGACTTCGGCGATGAACAGGTCATAGCTTTGCTGGTTATGTGGCTCGGGGATCAGCTTGCAGACCAGCCAGGCGGCACAGCCAGCCACAAGCGGTACAGCTAAGCCCGGTGCGTCGAAAAGCTGCACGCCATGTTTGACGAGTTTGTGGGGTTCGGTGACGGCGCTGTCCGTGCCTATGCCCACCGTCAGCGCGGCCTGGGGTACGGTGGGCAGTTGCACGGCAAAGAGGCTGCTGCCCTCGACCAGCGCACGCGTGCGCGTGGCCTTGTCGAGCACCACGCTGATCTTGGGCGGTGCGAAATCGAGCGCGCAGGCCCAGGCAGCGCTCATGGCATTGCGCTCGCCCGCATGCTGGGCCGAGACGATGACTGTGGGGCCGTGGTTGAGCAGGCGGTAGGACTTGTCCAGGGGAACCGGGGTGAAATGGTCTGGCAGCATGGCGGGCTGAATATGGGTGACAGAAGAGGACGGCAAGCTCCCGTTACGATGGCTTGCTGATTTCCCATCTTCGCCCGAAACAGGGCTTTTCCAGGAGACAACCATGTTTAGCCACATCATGCTGGGTGTAAATGATCTGGAGTCCAGCAAGCGCTTTTACGACGCGCTGCTGGGTCAGCTGGGCATTGCGCCCGGCGTTGCCAACAAGAACCGCTTCTTCTACCGCAGCCCCACGGGCGTGTTTGCCATCTCCACGCCCATCAACGGCGAGTCGGCCAGCTCGGGCAATGGTGCGACCACGGGCTTTCTGGCCCAGTCCACCGATCAGGTGAATGCGGCCCATGCGGCAGGCCTGGCTGCGGGTGGTGTGTCGATCGAGGACGCGCCGGGCTGGCGCGGCGACTCCATGTATCTGGCCTATCTGCGCGACCCAGACGGCAACAAGATCTGCCTGGCCTATCGCCCCGCGAAGGTCTGATCCAGGCTGCCTGAACCAGGGCCGCGCAAGCGGCCTTTTTATCTTCAGTGGAGGGGATCAAAAACAGGAGCTGTCTGCGCTTGCAGGGCAAGGCCTTGAACCACGAACGGCAACATGGAGTGCGGTCATGCCCGACCTGCAAGCGGTGATGCTGTGCCCGCTGCCGGTGCAAAACCGGGGCAGGCGGCACAATGGCTGCTTTGCAGCGCGGGCGTATGTCCGGGGCCTGCACCACATTCAGTAGTTTTTTCATGACCAACACCACCACTCCTGCCGAAGACCATCTGTGCGACGCCTGTGCCGGCATTCAGCGCAACTGGCGCAAAGCCCCCGGCCATGCCGAACTGATGCAGCGCGGCAACCGCAAGGAGGAGCGCGGCTCGACCACGGCGACGGTGACCCGCTATGTCTGCGAGCGCTGCGGCACGGTGTGGGACTATGAGAACAACAAGCAGGACCAGCGCAAGGGCTGGTCCGTGGTCGGCAGAATTTAACTCCCCTGAGGCGCTGCGCGCCTTGCCCCGGCGGGGGACGAAAGCCATCGCTGCGGGGCGGCGGGGCCGCCCAGGCCCTTGCTGGCTGTCTCTTTCCTGAGTCAGCGTCGGTTTTTGAAGTTTCGGCGTCTTCGGGCGCCGTTTGTTTTTTGAAGGAGGCTGCGTGCAATCAGCAAGCAACGAGTGGTTTGACGAGGCGTATTACCAGCGCTTTTATTTTGACAAAAAGACCAGCGTGATCGATCCCGAGCACGCGCGGCGGCTGGGTGCGTTTGTCTGCTCGTATCTTGCGTATCTGCGCGTGCCCGTGCAGCGGGTGCTTGATGTGGGCTGCGGCATAGGCCTGTGGCGCGAGGCGGTGCAAAAGCACTTTCCGGGCGTGCAGTATCAGGGCGTGGAGTTCAGTCCCTATCTGTGCGAGCGCTATGGCTGGGAGCAGGGCTCGGTGGTGGATTGGCAGCCCAAAGATGGCCAGCCTTTCGATCTGGTGATCTGCCAGGGCGTGCTGCCCTATCTGAGTCCGACTGACCTGAAAAAGGCGCTGGCCAATCTGGGCCGGCTGTCGCGCGGCGGGCTCTACATCGAGGCTGTGGCACGCGAGGACTACGAGCGCGACATCATCGACGAGGAACTGACCGACCCGCGCCTGTATCGCCACCGCGCCGAGCTGTACCGCCGCGGCCTGCAGCCTCACTTCAAGGAGCTGGGCGGCGGCGTATGGCTGAGTCGTCAGGCCGATATGCCGCTGTTCGAGCTGGAGTGCATTGGGGGCTGAAGCCTCTGGTTCTTGGTGATTTCGGGGCCTGCACCTATATTGCGGGGCTTGCGAACTCACAAGGATATGCAGATGCCTCATCGCTGGATCAAACGCTGCGGAGTCTGGACCGCTGCCATGGCTGGCGCTGCCTTGCTTCTGGCCTGCTCGGACTCCAAGACCGAGGGCGCCGCGCCCTCGGCACAGGCCCCCGCAACTGCGCCAGCCCCTGCGCCGGCACCGCCTGCCGCAGAAGCCAGGCGTGTGATCGACCAGTTGTTTAGCACCGAGGCCATAGGCATGAATCTGGCCTATGTGCAAAAGATCGCCGGCCCGGCCATGCGCTCGGAATTCCACCGCCACCAGTTCCGCACCGACGGCTGCGATATCACCCTGGTCAGCGACGAGGCCGACAAGGTGATCGAGTCTGTCGAGATCGATATCGCACCCAGCTGCAATCTCTCGCTCAAGAGCGTGCTGAACGTGTCCGAGGGCCAGCCCGACATCAAGCTCGGCGATCTGACTTTCGGCAGCTTCGAGCCCTTGCTGGACAGCCGTTACTACGCCGACTGCCTGACGCTGTGCGGCAATGCCGCCGACCCTGTGGTGTATCTGGAGGCCAAGGGTTCGCGCCTGACCAACTTCATCAATTATTCGGTGCAGGCCCCCATGGTGGACGGCAAGGTGCTGGATGCGACTGCCGCCTGGCGCGATGCCATGGTCAAGGCAGAGTCCGACGACTATGTGCTGGACACGCGCTTCAACTGCGAGCCGGATCGCTTCAGGAATGTGATTTCCGCCGGACTCAGGAATGCCAGGCCCACGGTGTTCAGTTTTGGCCGTGGTCCGACCTTCGAGCAGGGCGACTGCGACTAAGCGGCACTCCTGCAGCATCAGCACTGGATTTGGCAAAGGCGGGACAATCCGGGCATCTGTCCGAACCTGCTGGTGTCTGTCTTGCCCGCTTCCACGCCTTTGTCCTCCGCCACTCTGACCCCGCAGAAAAGCGTTGCCTCCACGTTGCCCCCGCATGCCGTCTCGCGCTTGCGCCAGGCACGGCTGGCGCGCAGCACGCGTCCGTTTCTGGCGCGTGGCGGCCCCAAGGGCGAGCGCTGCGAGGGCTGCCGTTTGCGCCCCTCCCACTGCATGTGCGCGCTGCGCCCCGAGTTGGCCACGCGCGCGGCCTTCTGCCTGCTGATGCATGATGCCGAGCCGCTCAAACCCAGCAACACGGGCTGGCTGATTGCCGACGTGGTGCAGGACACCCATGCCTTCGGCTGGTCGCGCACCGAGCTGGACCCCCAACTGGAGGCCTTGCTGGCCGATCCGCAATGGCAGCCCTATGTGGTCTTCCCCGGTGAATATGCAGAGCCTGCAGAGCGTGTGCTGGAGACGCTGGACGGCGGCGACAGCCGTGCGCTGCAGCCCGGCAGACGCCCGCTGTTCATACTGCTGGACGCGACCTGGTCGGAGGCGCGCAAGATGTTTCGCAAAAGCCCGTATCTCGATGGCTTTCCCGTGCTCAGCCTGCACCCGGATCTGATCTCTCGCTACCAATTGCGCAGATCCAAGCGCGACGACCATTTCTGCACCAGCGAGGTGGCGGCGCTGTGTCTGGAGCTGGTGGGCGATGCCGGCGATGTGCAGGCCGGCCAGGTACTGGAGAGCTATCTGGGGGTGTTTACCGAGCGCTATCTGCAGGCCAAGCACCAGCAGCCGGTCGATGAGGTCAGCAGCGCCCACCAGCGCCTGCGTGAACTGATGGGGGCCGTCCCCGCCAAACGCGACGCATGAAGCGCTGTGCAGGCATAAGCATTCCACTCAAAGCAATAAGCGAACAAGGACAATCGGGCCAGGGCCTCATGACTGCATGAGGTGTGTGCCGGATCGGGTTGGTGATGAGCGCCGATGACCAGGGGTCTCGGCGCTTTTGTTTTTGGGAGTGGGTGATGGGCATGTCCTTGAAATGGGTTGGGCTGGCAGCAGCGCTGGTATGTGCGGGTTCGGCCATGGCTGCGGGCAAGACTGAAGCGGCGAGTTCCACTATCGGTGCCAATATCGACACGGCCGTGGATCTGTCCGCATCGCCCACGCTGCAGCGCTGGCAGGCCGGCGGCACCGTGGTGCTGGGCGTGCGCGAAGCCGCTGTCCCCATGTCCTACGCGATCGGTGCCAACGAGAAGTTCGTCGGCTATCACATGGACCTCTGCGAGCGCGTGGTGCATGCGATCGCGCCCAGGGCCCAGATCAAGTACATGGTGCTGACGCCGCAGAACACCATGCCGCTGATCAACAACGGCACGGCCGATTTCAATTGCGCCAGCATGACCAACAACCTCACGCGCCAGAAGCAGGTGGCGTTTGGTTTGACCACCTATGTCAGCGAGGTGCGCATGGCCGTGCGTGCCGACTCGGGCATCACCTCCTTCAAGCAGCTGCAGGGGCGTAATGTGGGCGCCATCACGGGCACGACGGCGGTGCAGATTCTGCGCAAATACGCCAACGACAACGAGCTGAACTTCAAGACGCTGATGAGCAAGGACCAGTTCGAGAGCTTTCTGATGCTGGAGTCGGGCCGCGTCGATGCCTTTGTGCTGGACGACAACATGCTGGCCGGCGTGATCGGTCAGAGCAAGAATCCCAAGGGCTACAAGATCGTGGGCGAGGTGATTGGTGCCGAGCCGATTGCCATCCAGTTCAGCAAGAACGACCCGCAGATCAAGAAGGCCGTGGACGGCGCCATCTTGCAGATGATCCGCTCGGGCGAGATGCACAAGCTCTACGCCAAGTGGTTCATGCAGCCCATTGCGCCCAAGAACGTGAATCTGAACCTGCCCATGGGCGAGGTGCTCAAGAAACAGCTGGCCGCGCCCAACGACACGCCGCTGGAGCAGTTCGTATTGCCCCAATAAAGCACTGGAGCGGCGCCAGTCGATAGACTGCATGGCAAACCTCAAGGGGAATGATTGCCGTGCTGGAGTACCTGGTCTATCCGCTGATTGCGCTGCTGTTCGTGGCAGTCTTCACGCGCGAGGTGATTGCGCCCGCCTCGCGCAATCTCTGCGACCGGCGCTGGCTGATCTACAGCAGCGCCCTGGGCGCGCTGACGCTGGTCTGCACGCTGGTTCTGGGCTGGTTGCTGGAGGAGCGCATTCGCCAGCATGCGCTTTTCGATGTGGGGGCACGCTGGAACCCGCTGCTGGTGGGGCTGCTGAGTTTTTTCATCACCAGCTTTGTCTTTTACTGGTGGCACCGCGCCACCCATGCCTCGGATCTGCTGTGGCGCGTGTTCCACCAGCTGCATCACAGCGCGCGCCGCATCGAGGTGCTGACTTCGTTCTACGCCCACCCGCTGGACTCCTGCGCTGCCATGCTGCTGAGCGTGATCTCCAGCTACTGGGTGCTGGGTGCCAGCCCGGCGGCGGCGGCCGTGGCCCTGGGACTGACGGCGGCCTTCGACTTGTTCACCCATGCCGACATGCGCACGCCGCGCTGGCTTGGCTATGTGCTGCAGCGCCCGGAAATGCATACCGTGCACCATCAGCATGGCCACCATGCGCAGAACTACGGTCTGCCGCTGTGGGACATGCTGTTCGGCACCTGGACCAACCCCGCCGAGCGCGCGCAGAAGCTGGGCTTTGATGACGACAAGTCCGAG
Source organism: Comamonas sp. F1-6 (assembly GCF_039581415.1). Classification (NCBI taxonomy): domain Bacteria; kingdom Pseudomonadati; phylum Pseudomonadota; class Betaproteobacteria; order Burkholderiales; family Comamonadaceae; genus Comamonas; species Comamonas sp. F1-6. Next base: position 112,420 of record NZ_JBCPWN010000011.1, on the reverse strand, counting down.
CGCGTGGCCGAGATGCTGCTGTGGCGCGATGTTCACCAGAGTGCGCCCGCCTGCGGGCGCCGCAAGTCATCCTGAAGCTTCGAATTTGATAGCTGATGATGCTGATGGGTGGAGCTCGGCATGCTGTTTTTGTTCTTAATTGTTAACACGGCTTGCCAAGACCCTGCCAGAGCCCGGCAAGCTCTGCCCCTGGTTTGGGGCGGTGGCAAAAATCTGTTCAAATTGGCCCGGTCTGTTCACCTGTCAACAGACGCCAAGCCGTCTGGCTGTGGGCATCCATAACAATCTGCCGTCTCACCGTCAGTGAGCTGAAGCAGACAAATCGCCTGCCAGGTTCCGGCACCCCCGAGCGCGTTTTCATGCGCTCAGTGACCCCCGGGTCGCTGCAAAGAGCTGTTACTGCCTCTTTGCTCAAACTCTGAATACTGCTTCAGCCATGTCTTGTGCATGGCTGTGATTGTTTGTCTGCAAGCCCGGCCCGTGCCTGGGCGAAAGGAAAGGTGTCCGGTTTTGGTGGAGTCGGCGTTCAAGCTGCGCTACAACCCAGCGCTCGATGGATTGAGAGGCATAGCCATTGTGCTGGTGCTGCTCTCGCATGCACATGCCCCGATGTTCGATGGCGCCTTCTTCGGCGTCGATCTGTTCTTCGTGCTCAGCGGTTTTTTGATCACCTCCTTGCTGCTGATGGAGTATCGGCAGCATGGCAAGCTCGATTACTGGCGCTTTTACCGTCGCCGCTTCTTCCGGCTCATGCCTGCGCTGGCGCTGTTCCTTGGAGCCTACTGTGTGTTCGCGCCTTTTATCTGGCCCGATCTCACGGACATCTATTCGGACGCCCTGGTCTCCATTCTCTATCTGGCCGATTACGGCATTGCCTTCTTCGACAGTCCGGACACGCTGCTGCACATGTGGTCGCTGTCGGTGGAGGAGCATTTCTATCTGATCTGGCCGCCGCTGCTGGTTCTGCTGCTGCGCAAGGCCACGCCTGGCCGAGTCTGGGCGCCGCTTGCGGCGCTGTGGCTGCTGAGTACGCTGTGGCGCATCTTCTGGGTGGTGCAGGGCCAGCAGTTCTACGAAATCTTTTTCCGCTTCGACACGCGGGCCTCGGGTCTGCTGGCCGGCGCCTTGCTGGCGGCGCTGATGATGGAGCGCCCGCAATGGGTAGAGCGTCTGCAGTCGCTGCGCGCCTACACCATGTGGTTTGTGCTGGCCGTACCGCTGATCATGGAGCTGGAGTGGGACAACCAGCACGCCATGGTCTGGGGCATCACGGTGGTGGAATGCGCGGCCCTGGTCGTGCTGCTGGCCGTGCAAAAGCCCGCGGGACTGGTCTATGAGATGCTGACGGCACCGGTGCTCATCAAGCTGGGCCAGCTGTCCTATGGCATCTACCTCTGGCATTACCCGGTGGTGCGCTATCTGCGCGCCGATTACTCCTGGCCCGTGACCGTGGTCGCAGGCCTGCTGATCTCTACCGCGCTGTCGGCACTGTCGTTCTACACGGTGGAGCGCTGGGCCATGCGCCACCGCGACCTGGGAGCGAGCAAGAAGCCTGAGCGCCAGCCTCAGGCGCGCCAGGAGCCCGCGCTGCGCGAGGCTACGCGCGGCTCGTGATTGCTCTAGAAGCCTGAGCCGGGCTGGGCCAGGTACTCGGCCTCTTGGGAGGTGCTGGCGCGGCCCAGAATGCTGTTGCGGTGCGGGAAGCGGCAAAAGCGCTCTATCACCACCTGATGGCGATGGGCGTAGTCCAGCGTGCCGGCCAGATATTCGCGCAATTCGGTGTCCGTGGCGCTCTGCAGCAAAGCCTCGAAGGCGGCCACGCTGCGTTGCTGCATGGCCGGGTCTTCGGCATGCTCCAGCGGCAGATACATAAAGACGCGGACCACCTCGGGCAGCAGCCGGTCGCTGCCGGCGTCGATTGCCTGCAGCGCCAGTGCCAGGGCCTGCGCGTCACCGGCAAAGCTCTTGGGAGTGTTGCGGTGGATATTGCGCGTGAACTGGTCCAGCAGGATCACCAATGCCAGCTGCTGCCATGGACCCTGGGTTGCCCAGTGCTGCAGTGCACCGCCCAGGGCGGCTTCCACGGCAGTGCCAAAGCGCTGGCGCAGCTCCTCGTCGAAGGCCGCCGATTTGGTGAACCACTGCGCCTTGTGCTTCAGGGCATCGGCATTGCCAGGCCTGGGGCTGCCGAACCACTGGGTCAGAACTTGGTCGGGCAGGCTGGTGTCCTGGGCGGCGGCGGTCAGCGCCTCATGGCTGACGGGAAGGGAATTTGCAGTCATGCAAATCATTGTGCATGCACTGCCGCTAGCGTTGACAGTCAACCCTGGATGGCGTCGGACGTTAGATAACAGTCTTTTACCTGCAGATTGCATCAGATAGGGAACTGCGAACACCCATCGAGACTCTGTGGAATAGCAGGCTCAGAGACAATGGATTGATCAAAAACCATAGCTGACAGCGTTGGTTTATCAAGTGTTTGCATGGGTTTTGAATCAGGTTTTACGGAGTTCGGTGGTCGTGATGAATCGGCGCGCATGGTTGGCGGTGACAGTGTTGGGATTGGGAATGGCTGCCACGGGCTGCTCGGGCAAGTCCGTGCCCAGCAGCGTGAGCGTGAGCCAGCAGAAGCTGCAGGAGATGCTGGCCAGGCGTTTCCCCAGGCAGTTCCCCGTGGCGGGTTTGCTGCAACTGGACCTGAAGGCGCCGCAGCTGAGCATGTTGCCCGAGCGCAATATGCTCAACGCCGTGATCCCGGCCGAGCTCAGCGGCAAGGTGCTCAAGGAGCAGTACAGCGGCCTGCTCAATGTCGATTTCGCGCTGCGTTATGAGCCCACTGACCGCACCTTGCGCGCCCACCAGATCAAGGTCAACCAGCTCAGCATGGACGGGCTGTCGCCCGCGCTCAGCGATATGCTGGGCACCTATGCCACGGCATTGGCTGAGCAGGCCATGGGTCAGGTAGTGCTCTATCAGTTGCAGGACCAGGATCTGGCCCTGGTGGATGCGCTGGCCATGGAGCCTGGCGCCATCACCGTCACCGCCCAGGGACTGACAGTGGCCCTGGTGCAGAAGGCCAGTGCGGGCAGCAAGCGCTGAGCTGCCAGGTGACAAAAAAGCCCGCAGGCGTCTGCCTGGCGGGCTTTTTTGCGGGAACTGCGGCGCTCAGCGGGGCTTGGCGACGGGCTCCAGGCCGGTGTCACGAATCGTCTTGGCGGCGGCTGGCGAGGTGTAGTACTTGAGCAGTTGCTCCAGCCCCTGCGCGTTGGTGGAGGTACTGGCCGTGCCGGCCGAGAAGATGGTGTAGTGCTGCACCGAATCGGGCAGGGTGCCGACATAGCTGATGCCCTCGATGGGCAGCAGTTCGCTGACCTGCTGCAGGCCGATTTCGGCTTCGCCTCGCGCCACGATGGTGCCCACGCGCTCGGTCACGATCTTCTTGCTCTTGGGCATGACCTGATCGTGAATGCCGAGTTTCTTGAGCATCTGGGTTTCGTAGTAAGTGCCGCTGGCGCTGGCCGAATAGGCAATGCTCTTGGCGTTGAGCAGCACCTGACGCAGCTTGTCCTCGCTGCTGATGTCGGGGATGGGGGCACCCTTCTTCACGGCCACGCCCACGGCAGAGCGCACCAGGTCGATCTGGGTGCCGTTGCGCACCAGGCCCTTGGCGGCCAGATCGTCGAGCGCGCCGCGCGCCAGAATCACCACATCGGCCTTCTCTCCCTTGCTCAGGCGATTGGGAATGGAGGTGGGCGAGGCCCCCATGGAGGAGCCATAGGCCGACTCCACCGCCAGGCCGGTCTGGGCCGTGAACTGAGGCGCCAGCAGTTTGTGCGCTGCGGTGAAGCCGCCCGAGGTCATGAGACGCACAGGCTCCTTGGGCGTGCTGCTTGGCTGCTGGGCGCAGCCTGCGGCCAGCGCCACAGCGCTGATCAGCAGGGCTCGGCGGACGGTGAAAAGGGGAAACGGCTTCATCAATGTCTCTCTGTATTGGGCGGGCGGGATAGGCCTTGAACCCTTTTGGAATCAACGCAGGCAGCTACTTTCGTCATGGCTGCTGCGGCTGACCGGATTGTGAAAAGCTGCGGTTATTGCGTCCAATACCGTTTGCGTCTGGACTTGATACGAAAATCGTCCTATGGATTTGCGCCGTCTGACCTGTTTTCTGGCTGTGGCCGAGGAGCTGAATTTCAGCCGTGCGGCCCAGCGCTTGCATATGAGCCAGCCCCCGCTGAGCCAGCAGATCCGTCTGCTGGAGCAGGAGATGGGGGCGCAGTTGTTCGAGCGCTCGCGCCGCGCCGTGGCGCTGACGCCGGCAGGCCTGCTGCTGCAGGACAAGGCGCGGCAGATCGTGGAGCTGCACCAGCAGGCGGGCGAGCTGGTGCGCATGGCGGCTCATGGCCTGGCGGGGCGGTTGCGCATCGCCTTCACGGCATCGGTGCCGCTGTTTGACGAGTTCTCCACCATGTTGCGCGACTTTCGCAGCCGCCACCCGCAGGTGGAGCTGGATCTGCAGCATATGACCACGGGCGAGCAGATCGCGGCATTGACGGCGGGGCAGATCGACATCGGCTTCATGCGTCCCTCGCCGACGTTTCGCATCCCCGTGCCGATTAGGGAGCAGACGCTGTGGCGCGATGAGCTGAAGCTGGCCCTGCCGGTGGCACATGCCAAGGCGGCTGCGGGCGAAGCACTGGCACTGAGCAGCCTGGCCGACCAGCCTTTTGTGCTGCACCCGGCCGTGCTCGGCGGCGGCCTGCACGAACATATTCTGGCGCTGTGCAGCGAGGCCGGCTTTGTGCCGCGCATCGCCCAGCCGGCGCGTGAGACCTCGACCATGCTGGCACTGGTGGCCGCCGGCCTGGGGCTATCCATCGTGCCCAGCGTCTATGAGCGCATCTGCCCGCCCGGCGTGGTGCTGCAACCGCTGGCCGATGCCGCGCGCCACTCGCGCATTGCGCTGGTCAGCATGCAGCAGGCACCATCACCTTGCGTGCAGATGTTCTGGCAGTTGCTGCGCTGAGCGGCCTCTGCCGTTACGATGCGGCAAACCCTTTTTCAGGAGCCAGCCGCATGACCCGCACCCTTGCCGATTTTTCCGTGACCCGCAAATGGCCCGCGCAGCACCCCGAGCGCATCCAGCTGTATTCGCTGCCCACGCCCAACGGCGTGAAGGTGTCGATTGCGCTGGAGGAAATGCAGCTGCCCTACGAGGCGCATCTGGTCAGCTTCCAGACTAATGACCAGCTCACGCCGGAGTTTGTCGGCACCTTCCACAACAACAAGATTCCCGCCATCATCGACCCGCAAGGCCCGGGTGGAAAGCCACTGGCGCTGTTCGAGTCGGCGGCCATCCTGATCTACCTGGCCGAGAAGAGCGGCAGCCCGCTGCTGCCCGCCGACCCCGCGGCGCGTTACGAGACGCTGCAGTGGCTGATGTTCCAGATGGGCGGCGTGGGACCCATGTTCGGCCAGGTCGGCTTCTTCCACAAGTTCGCGGGCAAGGACTTCGAGGACAAGCGCCCGCGCGACCGCTATATCAACGAGTCCAAACGCCTGCTGGGCGTGCTGGAGCAGCGCATGCAGGGCCGCGAGTGGATCATGGGCGAGCAGCTCACGATTGCCGACATCGCCATCTGGCCCTGGGTGCGCAATATGGTCGACGAGAACGGCTACAACGCCGCCGAGCTGGTGGGCTGGAACGGATTTCCAGAGCTGCAGCGCGTGCTCAAGGCCTTCATGGCCCGCCCGGCGACGCAAAAAGGCCTGAACATTCCGCCGCGCGGCTGAGCGCCGACCAGGGCAGTACGGGCTTGCCGCTGTTGCAAAAGCGGCAAGTACTGTCCCAGCGGTGATGTCTTTCAAACCCATGGTCTGGCCTTATCTTCGAGACTTAAGGCCCTGCAGCTGGCTGCGGCCTCTCAAGAGGAGAACTCCATGACCACGAATCGTCAACCCATTCTGGAAAGTGCCCCGCTGGGTCCGCGCTGGCCCTGCCTAGACCCCTTTCTGTTCTGCGCTCACCACGATGACAGCTATCCGGCCAGCAACGGAAAGATGGGCGTGCAGGCCGTGGAGTTCGAGGGGCGCGAGATGGGCAGCGACTTCAGCGCCCGCAACGGCTTCTCCATGTACCACGGCGAGCCGATTCCGGGCTTTCCGGGCCACCCGCATCGCGGCTTCGAGACCGTGACCCTGGTGCGCAAGGGCCGCATCGACCATGCGGACTCGCTGGGCGCGGCCGCGCGCTTTGGCGGAGGCGATGTGCAGTGGCTCACGGCCGGCAAGGGCATCCAGCATTCGGAGATGTTCCCGCTGCTGAACAGCGACAAGCCCAATCCGCTGGAGCTGTTCCAGATCTGGCTGAACCTGCCCGCCAGGAACAAGATGGTGGAGCCCCACTTCACCATGTTCTGGAACGAGCAGATCCCGCGCCTGAGCTTCAGCGATGCGGCGGGCCGTAAGACCACCGTGACCGTAGTGGCTGGTGCCCTGGACGGTGCGGACAAGGCCTTGCCGCCTCCGCCCGAATCCTGGGCCTCCCAGGCCGGCAGCGATGTGGTCATCTGGACGCTGGAGCTGGAGCCCGGTGCCCGCTGGACCCTGCCCAGGGCAGCAGGTGACCAAACTCACCGCATGCTCTACTTCTTCGTAGGCAAGAGCATGACTGTGGGTGGCGAAGCCGTGAACGGACATCTGGCCATGCATGTCGATGCTCAGCGCGAGCTGGAGCTGGTCAACACCGGCGATGTCAGTGCAGAGCTGCTGCTGCTGCAGGGCAAGCCGATTGGCGAGAAGGTGGCGCAATACGGCCCCTTTGTGATGAACACGCAGGAGGAGATCATGCAGGCCATGCAGGACTACCGCCGCACCCAGTTCGGCGGCTGGCCCTGGAAGGACAACGATCCTGTGCATGGCAGCGAGAACCGCCGCTTTGCGCGCTACCCGGGGGCCGAGGTCGAGGAGCTGCCTCCCGGCGCCTGATGTGGCCAGGCTCAGGGCCTGAAGCTGGCAGCCTCCGGCGTGCGGCCCAGTTCCCTAAGCACCGGCCATGCCGGTATTGTTCGTGTTCGCGCGCGCGGGCATGGACTGCGTCCCTGCGGGCGGTGCCCAGAAAGGGGGCGCAGCCTGCTTGAATGTGCGCGGCAATGCCTGGGGGCATCCGCTCAGCCGAACTCCCCTGCGAGGAAATCCACCACGGCGCGCACGCGCGGTGCCAGGGATCTGCCGCGCGGATACAGCAGATAGAAGCGGTCGTCCTCGCTGCGCTCCTGGAACTGCTGCAGCAGCGGCACCAGGGCTCCGCGCTCCAGGTCGGCGGCGATATGGAAGTGGGCCAGCCGCACCACGCCGTGGCCCAGCAGCGCCAGGCTGCGCAACAGCTCGCCCTGGTTGGCTCCGATGTGGCTGGGAATGTCTATGGTCTTGAGCCCGCCTTCCTCGTGGAAGGTCCAGCGGTTCCACTGCGTGCGTATGGTGAAGTTCAGGCAGCGGTGCTGCAGCAGGTCCTCGGGCTGCTCGGGATGGCCGAAGCGCTGGAGGTACTGCGGCGCTGCGGCTATCACCCAGGGCCTGAGCATCAGCGGGCGGCCGATCAGTGTCTGCTCCGTAGGCCTGCCGCTGTGGATGGCTACGTCTATGCCTTGACGCACGAAGTCGCCGCGCTCCGTGCCAAGGACGAAATCCAGGTGCAGGCGCGGGTGCCGGTCCATCAGCAGATGCAGACGCGGCGCCACCAGGTACTTGGCCGTGGTCAGCGCCGTATGGATGCGCACCGTGCCCGAGATTTCGGCATCGGCCACGCGCACACAGGCCTCAGCCTGCTCCATGGCCTGCACCACGCGCTGGCTGGCGATGCGAAAGTGCTCGCCTTCCTGGGTCAGGCGTATGGCTCCGGCAATCCGCTCGAACAGCCGCACGCCAAGGCGTGCCTCCAGGCGAGCGATGAGCTTGCTCACCGCCGAAGGCGACAGCTCTAGCCTTCTGCCGGCACCGGAAAAACTGCCTTCTTCGATCACGCGCAGGAATACCGTCATCTCGCCGAACTGGTCCATCTAAGGTCTTCGCCCCCTGTGAATTTGATTCACATGCGCTGTGCGCGCGCATGCGTTGTCTCTTGAAAAACGACTGTACAGAATGGTCTCAGCCCCGGGTCTGGGGAACAACGGAGACAAGCGCAATGAATGACAGCAAGATCCTGCGCATAGGCGCGGGAGCCGCCTGGTGGGGCGACCGGATCGAGCCCGCCGCCCTCAATGCCGAGCGTGGCCGGCTCGATTACCTGTGCTTCGAGACCATGGCCGAGGCCACGGTCTCGGCCGCGCAGGTCAGGGCCCGGCGGGACCCGTCCTTCCCGGGCTACGACACCTATCTCGACGACCGCATGCGCGCCGTGCTGCCTGCCTGCATGCGCCAGGGCACGCGGATCATTTCCAATCAGGGGTGGATCAACCCGCAGGGCGCGGCACGGCGCATCGTCGAGCTGCTGCGCGAGCTGGGCATCACCGGCGTCAAGGTGGCGGCCGTGGGCGGCAGCCTGATCACCGACCGCGTGCTGTCGCTGGCCCCGACCATCCTGGAGACCGGTGCCCCCACGCAGAGCATTGCCCACTCGTTGATCTCGGCCGAAGCCTATCTCGGGGCCGCTCCCATCGTCGATGCTCTGGCGGAAGGTGCGCAGATCGTGGTCACGGGCCGCGTGGCCGACCCTTCGCTGTTCCTGGCTCCAATGGTGCATGAGTTCGGCTGGGACCTGCTGGACCATGAGCGCGTGGGTGCCGGCAGTGCGATAGGCCATCTGATGGAGTGCGGGGCTCAGGTCACCGGGGGGTATTTTGCGGACCCCGGCCTCAAGGACGTGCCCGAGCCTTGGAACCTGGCCTTTCCCATCGCCGAGGTCGATGCCGAAGGCGGCGTGACCCTGTCCAAGGTGGACGGCACGGGCGGCATGATCAGCCCGCAGACAGTCAAGGAACAGATGCTCTACGAGGTGCACGACCCGGCGAACTACATCACGCCTGATGTGGTGGTCGACTTCACGCAGGCCCGCATTGAGCAACTGGCGCCGGACCGCGTGCGCGTGACGGGGCTCACGGGCAAGCCACGCACACCCACGCTCAAGGTCTCCATGGGATGCACGGAGGGCTTCATCGGCGAGGACATGTTCTTCTACGCCGGCCCCGGCGCGCTGCGCCGCGCCCAACTGGCCAGGCGCATCCTGGAGGAGCGCTTGCGCATCGTGAAGCTCGATGCCGAGGAGGTACGCATCGACTTCCTGGGCCTGAATGCCGTGCATGGCGCTGCCACGCCGGTGGATGCGCCCGAGCCCTATGAAGTGGCCGTGCGCGTGGCGGCACGCACCCGTTCGCGCGAGGAGGCAGTCAAGGTGGGGCGGGAAGTGGACGGCATGGCGGTCTCGGGGATTGCCCACACCGGCAAGCGCGTGCCGCACCAGGAGCGCACGCGCGAGGTGATAGGCGTGTGGTCCTCACTGGTGCCGCGCGAGCAGGTGACGGCGCATATCGACTACTTCACGAGCTGAGCAGGGGAGCAAAGCATGCAGGACATGAACCAGGACATCCGGGTGCCGCTGGAGCAGGTGGCGCATACGCGCTCGGGCGACAAGGGCAATACTTCCAACATCGCGGTGTTTGCCTACGAGCCCGAGCTCTATGCGCTGCTCAAGCAGCAACTGAGCGCCGAACGCTTCAAGGCCTTCCATGGCCGGGTCATCACCGGCGAGGTGCTGCGCTACGAGGCCGATAACCTGCACGCGCTGAACTTCGTGGCGCACGGTGCGCTGGGCGGCGGCGTCTCGCGCAGCCTGTCGGTGGACAACTACGGCAAGGCGCTGTCGGCGGCCATCTTGGGCTTCGAACTGCTCGTGCCCGCAGTGCTGGCGCCGCTGCTGCGCCGCCGTGCGCCGGGCTGAACTGGCGCCGACATCCAGTACGGGCATCCGCCGCATATTCCATAAAACTCCACCAGGAGACACCGCAATGACCTTGCATCTGTTTCGCGCCGCCGCGCTGGCCATGGCGGCCTGCGCGGGCGTGGCCCTCGCGCAGGCCACGGCCTATCCCGCCAAGCCCGTTCGCATCATCGTGCCCTATCCGGCAGGAGGCACCACGGACATCATCGCACGGCTGGCGGCGGCCCAGCTGTCCGAGCGGCTGCGCCAGCCCTTCGTCGTCGAAAACCGGGCCGGCGCCAGCGGTGCCATAGGCTCGGTGGCCGTGGCCCAGGCCGCCGCCGACGGCTATACCCTGGTCATGGGAACGGCCAGCTCGCACGGCATCAACTCGGCGCTGCAGAAGAACCTGCCCTATGACGCCGTCAAGGACTTCGCGCCCGTTACCGTGGTGGCCAGCACGCCCAACATCATCGTGGTCCATCCCAGCGTCCCCGCGCGCACCCTGGGCGAGTTGCTGGCGCTGGCCAAGGCCAGGCCCGGGCAGATCAACTTCGGCTCGACCAGCCCCGGCGGCTCTCCGCACATGAGCGCCGAGCTGCTCAAGATGATGGCGGGCGTGGACATGACCCATGTGCCTTACAAGGGCGCATCGCCCATGCTCACCGATCTCATGGGCGGGCAGATACAGGCAGGCTTCGACAACCTGCCGTCCACCATCGCCTTCGTGCGCAGCGGCAAGCTGCGGGCGTTGGCTGTGACCACGACGCAGCGCTGGCCCGGGGCGGCAGACATTCCCTCCGTCGCCGAAAGCGTGCCCGGCTACGAGGTCTCGGGCTGGTTCGGCCTGCTGGCTCCGGCGGGAACGCCCAAGGCGGTGCTCGACACGCTGCAGACCGCAGTCGCCCAGGCCGTGCGGGACCCTGAGGTGACCCGGCAGCTGCGCAGCCTGGGCGCCGAGCCCGTGGCCAGCAGGCCCGAGGCCTTCGCGCAGCAGATCCGCGCCGACGTGGACAAATGGCGCGGCGTGGTTAAGGCCACGGGCGTGACACTGGAATAGCCCGAGTCACCGACAATGGCAGCTTTGCGCGGTGCCGGACTCGGGGTCAGACACCGCACCACTCGAAATCCATTGTCATGAACATCACCAAAGACACTGCCGTCACCATCAACTACAAGATTCACGAGCTGCTCGCGGGCGGCGTGGCCGTCAAACTGCTGGACAAGGGCGATGTGGCCTATCTGCACGGCGGCTATGACAACATTTTCGCCAAGGTCGAAGCCGCTCTGGACGGCAAGCAAAAAGGCGATGTCGTGACCGTGGATCTGGCCGTGGCCGACGCCTTCGGCGAGCGCGACGAAAGCCTCAAGCGCACCATTCCCAAAGGTGAATTCCCTGCTGGCGTGAAGGTGGGCGGCCAGCTGCGCGGCACCAACGACCAGGGCCTGCCCCAGATCTACAACGTGGTGAAGATCAAGGGCCCCGTGGTGCTGCTGGACGGCAACCACCCTCTGGCCGGCTTCGCGCTGCGCTTCAGCGCAGTGGTCAACGAGGTGCGTGCGGCCTCCGAGGAAGAAATCGCCCACAAGCATGTGCACGGCGGCCACGGCCATCACCACTGAAAACATAGCTGTCAGCGCATGCTCATAAAGGATTTCAGAATTATTTCAGGCTGAAATCCTTTGTCTGAAGGCGTAAGCTGCTATCAAAACAAAAAGGCCCCCGGATTTCTGTTCCGGGGGCCTTTTGTCTGCTTGGGACCGATCGCTCAGGCGGTCAGGCGATCCAGCGCTTCGCGGTACTTGGCCGCCGTCCTGTCGATCACCTCCTTGGGCAGGCGGGGCGCAGGAGCCTTCTTGTCCCAGGCCTTGCCGTTGACCTGGGCCTGCTCCAGCCAGTCACGCACGAACTGCTTGTCGTAGCTGGGAGGGTTCTCGCCCTTGGCCAGCGCGTCCTCGTAGCCTTCCACAGGCCAGTAGCGCGAGCTGTCGGGCGTCAGCACCTCGTCCATCAGCACCAGGGTGCCGTCTTCGGTCAGGCCGAACTCGAACTTGGTGTCGGCAATGATCATGCCCTTGGTCAGCGCGATCTCGGCCGCTTCCTTGTAGATGCGGATGGCGGTGTCACGGATCTGGGCCGCGAGCTGCTCGCCCACCATTTCCACGGTGCGCTCGTAGGTGATGTTCTCGTCGTGGTCACCCATTTCGGCCTTGGCCGCGGGGGTGTAGATGGGCTCGGGCAGCTTGGCCGCGTTGGTCAGGCCGGCAGGCAGCTTCACGCCGCAGACCGATTGCGATTCCTGATATTCCTTCCAGCCGCTGCCGGCCAGATAGCCGCGCACCACGGCTTCGATCAGCACGGGCTTGAGGCGCTTGACCAGCATGGAGCGGCCTTCGACCTGCTTGACTTCCTCGGGCTTGACCACGGACTCGGGCGCTTCGCCGGTCAGGTGGTTGGGGCAGATATGGCCCAGCTTGTCGAACCAGAACAGCGCCATCTGCGTCAGCAGCACGCCCTTGCCGGGAATGGGCTCGCCCATGATCACGTCAAAGGCGGACAGGCGGTCGGAGGCCACCATCAGGATGCGGTCGTCGCCCACGGCGTAGTTGTCGCGGACCTTGCCACGTGCGAGCAGGGGCAGCGAGGCAATGTTGGAGGTATGCAGGGCGGAGGGCTGGGTGGTCATGGTCGAGATAGGGCTGTCAGGCAATTCAGGCGTGCAGTCGGTCAGCAGGCGCCTGAAAGCCCAAGGGGCTGCCAGCGTCGCAGGCCCGAGAGGCGGCTGCGTAAAAACGCGATTTTAATGGCGCAGGCAGGGGTTTGGACGGTCACGGTCTTTGCCAGTGCGCGCCTGCTGCGATCGAGGCCCTGGGGCATGCTGGCGTATCCCTTGCATGCGGGCCAAAGCCACTCATTGTGGCGTCAAAACCGCCTGTCATCAAACCGACAAACAAGGCCCCTGGCGAGCCTGCGCTATCACGGTCATTTCGTTGCCTTTGGCGTGGGGCGGGCGCATAGTGGGTTCACAGCAAAGACGAATGCGCATTCCGAACTGCCAGGCTGCGGCACAGCCATCAGGCGCTGTGAAACCGCAGTGATTTCACCGAGAGCTAAGGAGTGTTTTGTTATGAATTTGACGATTAGCGGGCATCACCTGGAGGTCACTCCCTCGCTGCGCAGCTATGTCATGGCCAAGCTGGAACGCATTCTCAGGCACTTCGATCAGGTTGTGGACGTGAAGGTACTGCTCACAGTCCACAAGCAAAAGGAAAAAGACAAACGACAGCGCGCCGGTTGCACGGTGCGCGTGAAAGGGCAAGACTTGTTCGTAGAGACGCAGCATTTCGACCTCTATGCCGCCGTGGACGCCCTGGCCGACAAACTCGACCGTGTGGTGATGCGCTACAAGACTCGTCAGCAAGGCCCGCGTGCCACAGCCAAGCGACTGGACTCCGGGGGCTTGCAGCTGGCGCAGGTGTCAGCTTGATGAAAGCGAGGCGCAAACCTAGCTTTTGCGCCGGTTTGTTGCAGGGCTGTAGCCTTGTTACAACGCTAAAAGCGCCGCCCTACGGGGCGGTTTTTGATGGTGATCAGGGTTTCCCCACGGTTTTCAGCGCTGCGGTGCATAATTGTTGATCACACCATGAATCGCCTAGCCTCTATCCTTCCCGCCGCTCAAGTGCTTGTGAGCGTTGATGTCACCAGCAAGAAACGCGCTTTCGAGGAAGCGGGTTTGCTCTTTGAGAGCTTGCATGGTCTGTCTCGTGCCCTGATCACCGATAGCCTGTTCGCACGCGAACGCCTGGGCTCTACCGGTCTGGGGCATGGAGTTGCCATTCCCCATGGCCGCATCAAGGGCCTGACGGCTCCCATGGCGGCAGTGTTCCAGCTGGCCAACCCCATCGGCTTCGATGCGCCCGATGAGCAGCCGGTCGGCCTGCTGATCTTTTTGCTGGTGCCCGAGGCGGCGACGCAAAAGCACCTGGAAATCCTCTCCGAGATCGCCGAGCTGCTCAGCGACAGCCAGTTGCGCGAGCGTCTGAAGTCGTCCACCGATGCGCAGCAGCTGCACGGCATGATCGACAGCTGGCAGTCCTCAATCACCTCCCAGGCCTGAGTCCTGGCCCTTCTTTTTGACTGACAGGGCCTTGCCATGAGACCCAGCGCCATCAGTGCCGACGTACTGTTCGAGGCATTTCGCAACTCCAGCCTGCGCTGGCAGTGGGTAGCGGGGCTGGGTGCCTCCGAGCGCCGCTTTGACGAGATGGCCGTGCGCTCGGCCCGCTCGGGTGCCGATCTGGTCGGCTACCTCAACTACATTCACCCCTACCGCCTGCAGGTGCTGGGTGAGCGTGAGATCGCCTATCTGACCAATGCCACCTCGCAGGACTGCCTGCGCCGCATTGCCCGCATCGTCACGCTGGAGCCGCCGGTGCTGGTGCTGGCCGATGGCCAGGACGCTCCCGACGAGCTGATCTCCATGTGCGAGCGCGCGCATATCCCGCTGTTCTCCACCAAGGAGCAGTCGGCCTTTGTCATCGACGTGCTGCGTGCCTATCTGTCCAAGCATTTCGCCGATCGCATCACCATGCACGGCGTGTTCATGGATATTTTGGGCATGGGGGTGCTGATCACGGGTGAATCGGGCCTGGGCAAGAGCGAGCTGGGGCTGGAGCTGGTCACGCGCGGCAACGGTCTGGTTGCCGACGATGCGGTGGACCTGTACCGCATCAACCAGACCACGGTCGAAGGCAAATGCCCCGAGCTGCTGCAGAACCTGCTTGAAGTGCGCGGCATCGGCCTGCTCGATATTCGCTCCATCTTTGGCGAGACGGCAGTGCGCCGCAAGATGCGGCTCAAGCTCATCGTGCACCTGGTGCGCAAGGAAACCATGGAGCGCGAATACGAGCGCCTGCCCGCCGAGCCGCTGACCCAGGATGTGCTGGGCGTGCCCGTGCGCAAGGTGGTGATCCAGGTGGTGGCGGGCCGAAACATCGCCGTGCTGGTGGAAGCCGCAGTGCGCAATGCCATTTTGCAGCTGCGCGGCATCGACACCTACCAGGAATTCGTGATGCGCCACCGCCGCGCCATGGAAAGCGGCGAGTCGTTCTAGACCAGCTGCAGCCTGCCTGGCTGGGACGTCGGAAAGATCTGCTGCAGCTGCGCTGCGTTCAAGCCGTACATGCGCGCAAACAGGCCGCCGAGCAGGGAGCGGTATTCGTTGAGCACGGGGTAGTCGCGGTTCTGGAACAGCGCTTTTTCGGTGACTTCGATCTGCTCGCCCAGCACCTTGCCGCCGGCCTGGGCCGAGAGGCCGCCGCCGAGAAACCAGTAAGCCGTGCCATGGCCGTGGTCCGTGCCCTTGTTGCCGTTTTCGCGGAAGGTGCGGCCGAACTCGCTGATCACCGCCACCACGGTATGGCGCCAGGTTTCGGCTCCCATGGCCTCGGCGAAAGTCGCCAGGCCCTGGCTCAGGTCGCCGAGCCGGTTGGCCAGATTGCCGCTGGCGGCGCCCTGGTTGACATGGGTGTCCCAGCCTCCGATATCGACAAAGCCCAGGTCGAACTGCTCGCGCATCAGATGCGCCATGCGCTGGGCTACCAGGCTGAAGCCCTTGGCACTGATGGCATTGCGCCCGGCCTGGTCCATTTCCTCCTGCATGCTGCGCTGCACGGCACGCTGTACCGCAAAGCCTTCGCGAACCGGCGTCTCCAGTGCCGAGCCCTGATACATGGAGGCAATGATCTGGCTGCGCTGCTCATCCACGGCCGTCTTGCGCACGGAGGCCAGCGCCATGTTCGCCACCTGGGCGCTGCCGCGCAGGCATAGAGGCAGCTGGGCGGTGAAGGCCATGGGGCTGAGGCTGAGCCGGCTCTGGCTGTCGGCCTGCAGCACCCGGGTCAGCCGGTTCAGAAAGCCGCTCTGATAGCTTTTCCCGCCTTCCTGGGGCTGGCCCAGCTCGATCGAGTCCTGGGTTTCGAAATGGCTGCGCGAGAGGTCGTGGCTGCCTGCAAACGGCACAAAACAGGCCTGGCCCTGCTCGTACAGCGGCAGCAGACTGCTTTGCAGCGCGGGATGCAGTCCCCATTGAGAGCTCAGGGCCAGAGCCCCGTCGGCCGATCCCGAGCGGGCAATGGCGATGTTGGGCCTGGCCTGATAGTAGAAGTCGCTATGGGTTGGCACCAGCAGGCTGTTGCTGTCGTAGGCGCCGCGCAGGAAGACCAGCAGAAAACGGGGCGAGCCGCTTTGCAAGGGGGCGGCCAGGCCTTGGCCCAGCTGGCAGAACAGCGGCAGGGCAGCGCCGAGGCTGAGAAATTGACGTCTTTGCATGGCTGCCCTCCTTAGCGGTACATCATTTCGGGGGCAGAGAGGAAAAAGCTGTTCCAGTCCGCCGGGTTCCTGGTCTGGGCCAGTGCGGCGCGTGTGGCGGCACCCAATGCCGGCACGCGAGCCTGGACGCTGCTGCGCTTGTCCAGGTCGGGATAGGGAGGCTTCTCCAGCGGCTGCTGCGCGCTGCTGCGGAACAGCAGCGCGCCGCGACTGCCAATCTGCCTTGCGACCTCGAAGCGGGCATTCATCTGGCCGGAGCTGGACCAGTCCGACTGCGTCACGGGGTAGCCGTCGGGAGTTTCGTGGCCGTACAGCGGCTGGCCCAACTGATTGAGCCAGTTCTGTACTGGTGACACGTCGCTGGCCACGCGCTGGTCATAGGCCAGGCGTGTGGCGCCCAGCACATAGTGGACCGGGTCCTTGAAGCCCTGGCCGAACTGCTGAGCCTGCGGGTCGCTCAGCAGGGCCGCCAGCGTGGCGGCAATATCGCCATGGCTGCGCTCGAAGGCCTGGGCCGTGCGCTCGACCACGGCCTGGGGCGGCTTGTCGCCGAGAAAATAGACGCAGAGCTTGCGTGCTATGAAGCGCGCAGTGACGGGCGAGGCCACGATGCGGTCTACCGCCTCATTGACCTGGGCCAGTCCGCTTTTTTCCAGCGGCCTGCCGAGCAAGACCTGGGGCGTGTAGTCGTGGCGATTGGGGTTGAATTCGAAGAAGCCATGGCGCAGATAGTCGCCCTGGCGTTCGGGGCGCAGCCTGGGTGGTGGGGCATCGGCTTCCCGGGTGGAGAAGCCCACACCGGTCAGCACATGGGCCATGGCCTGCACATCGGCCTGGGTGTAGCCGCTGCCCACGCCCATGGTGTGTAGCTCCAGCAGTTCGCGCGCGTAGTTTTCATTGATGCGCCCGGCGGCATTGCTGGCATTGTCCAGATACAGCAGCATGGCCGGGTGGCGCATGCTGGCAGTCAGCAGCTCGCGGAATTTTCCCAGCGCATGGGGGCGAATGGCCTGCTCCTCGTAGTCGCCCACCCACATGCGCACATCGCCCTTGCGGGTGCTGACGTTGAAGTGATTCATCCAGAACCAGGTCATTTGCTCCTGCAACTGGTGAGGCGAATAAAGCGCGCGCCAGATATGGCGTTTCTGGGCTTCGCCGCCCAGCTGATTGAGCTGGCGTTGCAGCTCGCTGCGCAGTTTGGCGGCTTCCTCGGGATCCTGGCTGTTGCGAATGGCCAGGCGCTGGTCGGCAATTTCGCGCTGGATCTGCGTCATGGGCTTCTGGCTGATGCCCAGGGCATCGATGTGCTGCTGCACCTCGGTCGGCATGGGCGCGGAGGAGGGACTGAGCTGGGCGGCCAGCCAGCGCTTGAGGCCTTGCTGCTGCAGCCGGGCCGCATCATGGTCGGTGGCGCCCCAGGTGACCCGGTCCAGCCATTGCTGGCTTTGCTGCGCGCTGGGCTTGTCGGGCAGGGCGCTGCTGTGCAGCGTCTGCAGCACCTCGGGGCTGGGGCGGCCCGATGAGGGGGCCAGCGGTGCGCAGGCGGTCAAGGCGAGGGCTGCCAGACAGAGCAGGCCCTGGACAGGTGAAAACGGTAGCAGCCGCATGAACCGGGTCTCCTCAAGCGCGGGAATGACTGCAGCATACGCAGTCCGGCTCGATATTGGCTTGAGGCTTGATGGAGCTATGTAAAGAAGTCCTCACCAAATGTAAAAAGGGCAAGACATCTGCATGTCCTGCCCCTGGGTTCACCGTCGCGTTTTGCGTTCTTACTTGGCAGCGCGTGTGGCGCATTCGGCGCACTGGCCGTAGAGCGCCATGGAGTGATCCTGGATCACCCAGCCTTTTTCCTTGGCGATCAGGTTCTGGCGCTTTTCGATTTCGGCGTCATAGAACTCTTCGACCTTGCCGCAGCTGGTGCAGACGAAGTGGTCGTGGTGCTGGCCCTCGTTGAGCTCGTAGACGGCCTTGCCGCTTTCGAAGTTGCTGCGGATCAGGATGCCGGCCTGCTCGAACTGGGTCAGCACGCGGTAAACCGTGGCCAGGCCAATATCCGAGCGCTCGTCCAGGAGCACCCGGAACACGTCTTCGGCCGTCATGTGGCGCTGGGCGCCCTTCTGGAAGATTTCCAGGATTTTCAGACGCGGCAAAGTGGCTTTGAGGCCCGTGCTTTTGAGTTCATCAATATTTTTCATGTCGGCTCTCTTGGTGGACTACGGGCACATGGAAGGCTGGACTCACTTGTTTAAGGAGAAGCTTTACACGCAGATAAAGGGAATCTCCAAGTGTCTCCGGGGCCTGCCGCTACAATGAACCCGATCATATCCCTATGCCATTACCCATGCATGTTCAAGCCCGTAGCCGCGCAGGTCTGGCCCTGACGTTGGCAATCGCAGCGGCACTGGCCGGCTGCAACAGTATCGATGGCGCCGCGCACCGTGTCGCCAATGCCGTCACTCCTTACAAGATTGATGTCGTGCAGGGCAACTTCGTGTCCAAGGAACAGGTCGAGGCCTTGCAGCCCGGCATGAGCCGTCAGCAGATTCGCGACATTCTGGGCACACCCCTCGTGACCAGCGTGTTCCACGGCGATCGCTGGGAATACGTGTTCACCATCAATCGCCCCGGCGTGGAGTCGCAGATCCGCAAGCTCACCGTCTTCTTCAATGGCGATGCCTTTGCGCGCGCCGAGGGTGACGAGATGCCTTCCGAGTCCGAGTTCGTGGCCAGCCTCAAAGGCATGAAGGGCACGCCCAAGGTTCCGCAGCTGGAAGCCAGCGAAGCCCAGCTGGCCAAATACCCTGCACGCAATAACACCGAAGCCGAGCAGGCTGCGGCCAATCTGCCGCCCGCCGCCACTAGCTATCCATCGCTGGAATCGCGTTAAGCATCAAAACAGGTTGTTCCCCGCTTGCAGAAAGCGGTGGATGCTCTCTTTTTATGACGGCGTGGATGTGATCCTGCCGTCTTTCATTTGATCGAG
This sequence comes from Comamonas sp. F1-6, assembly GCF_039581415.1. NCBI lineage: Bacteria > Pseudomonadati > Pseudomonadota > Betaproteobacteria > Burkholderiales > Comamonadaceae > Comamonas > Comamonas sp. F1-6. The sequence continues at coordinate 93,196 of NZ_JBCPWN010000011.1, read as the reverse complement.
TGATAGCGCCATGACCGCATCCACCACCCATTTCTCCACCCCTCAGCGCGTTGCTGTGGCGGGTGCCTCCGGCCGCATGGGCCATATGCTGATCGAAGCGATTCTGAACAGCAGCGACTGCGTGCTGGCTGCGGCACTGGACCGCGCCGACAGCCCTGCCATCGGCACCGATCCTTCTGCATTCCTGGGTAAGCCCAGCGGGCTGAAGATCGAAAGCGATGTGCGCGCAGCCCTGTCGAAGGCCGACTGCCTGATCGACTTCACGCGCCCCGAAGGCACGATGGAGCACCTGGCCGTGGCGGCCGATCTGGGCGTTGGCGTGGTCATCGGCACCACAGGCTTCTCGGATGAGCAAAAGACGCAGATCGCCGAGTTTGCCCAAAAAACTTCCATCGTTTTCGCCCCCAATATGAGCGTAGGCGTGAACGTGACCTTCAAGCTGCTGGAGATGGCGGCCAAGGCCCTGCAGCAAGGCGGCTACGACATCGAGATCGTCGAAGCCCACCACAAGCACAAGGTCGACGCACCCTCGGGCACGGCCCTGAAAATGGGCGAGGTAATTGCCGAAGCCCAGGGTACCAAGCTGGCCGACCGCGCCGTGTATGAGCGCTTCGGCCACACCGGCGAGCGCAAGGCCGACACCATTGGCTTTGCCACCGTGCGCGGCGGCGATATCGTGGGCGATCACACCGTGCTGTTTGCCGGTACCGGCGAGCGCATCGAGATCGCGCACAAATCCAGCAGCCGTGCCGGCTATGCCAACGGCAGCCTGCGCGCCGTGGCCTATCTGGCCGACAAAAAGACTGGCCAGTACGATATGTACGATGTGCTGAATCTGCGCTGACCGCGCAATTTGCAAAGGGGCCGTGACGGCCCCTTGCTATTTCTGGGAGCGAGGTGAGCGATGTCTGCAGGAATGTGGCAATGGCTGGCAGAGGGCGATGCGGTCACATGGGCGACGGCGGCCTTGATGCTGCTGATGTCCGTGCTCAGCTGGGTGGTCATCCTCTACAAGCTCTGGTTTATGGCTGTTGCGCGCCGCAGCGTGCCGCAGGCCGTGGCCGCGTTCTGGCAAATGCCCGATCTGGTCCAGGCTAGGGCGCAGGTCAAGGCGCTGGATAGACAGGGGCTGGTGCAGGCCATGGCCGATGCCGTGGCGCAGGGCGGAATGGCTGCGCAAGGCTCTCTGGCACAAAGCGCGGCGCAGGGGCAGCGGCTGTTGCGCAGCCTGCGTGAGGCTCTGGGCCAGGCATCGACCCAATTGCAATGGGGTCAGACCTTGCTCGCCACCATTGGTGCAACGGCACCGTTTGTGGGCCTGTTGGGTACGGTCTGGGGCATTCACCATGCACTGGGAACGCTGGCGGGCAGCGGTCAGGTCGATATCGCTCAGCTTGCCGGGCCTGTGGGTGAAGCTCTGGTCATGACGGCCGCCGGTCTGGCTGTCGCTTTGCCGGCCGTGCTGGCCTATAACCTGCTCGGGCGTTCGGCCAGCCAGCTGGAGGCTGTGCTGGAGGGGTTTGCCCATGATCTGCATGCCCAGTTCGGAGTGGATGCTTCATAAAGGATGGCGTCATGGCATTCGGTCGCATGAGCCGCCGTCAGGGGGCGGAAACTCCGATCAACACCATCAATGTCACGCCGCTGGTGGATGTGATGCTGGTGCTGGTGGTGATCTTCATTCTGGCTGCTCCCATGCTGGCTGCCACCTTGCGCGTGCAACTGCCCAAGGCACAAACAGCAGTGCAGCAGACTGCCGTGAGCAAGAGCGATGCCTTGATGGTGGAGGTCAGCCCCGCCGGCGAAATCTGGATTCAGGGGGGCGTGGCGGACGATGCGGCAGTGCAGCAGCAACTGGAAGAGCTGGGGCGGCGCAATCCTCAGGCCGAGGTGCAGTTGCGTGCCGACACCAGCGTTCCCTATGGTCGCGTGGTACAGGTCATGGGCTGGGCCCACGCAGCAGGCCTGACGCGCATCGGCTTTGTCGCGGAGCCTGAATCGAAGGCTGGCATTAACTGACGGCCCGAGGCGTAAAAACGCTTACTTTTTGCAAATTACCGGTCGGCACTTTTTGCTTTGGCTCAAGGGCAAAGCTCATAGAACCTACCCTTGTTGCTATCTCTTTCAAATCCGGGAGAAGCTGCCTCCACAATGGTCAAAGCCCCTGTCCTTTGCTGGCGTAACAAGCCCCGATGGGCAGAACAAGGTTCTGGCGTTACGATGTTTTCGCCTGCCTTTATGGCACCCCTACAGATTTCGCCGCAGCGGTTGCGGCATTTGGTGACTAGGAGGATTTGCATGCAAGTACAGGTTCATGCCGACGATTCCATCCAGGGTGGAGAGTCTCTGGCTCAATGGGCGCAGGAGGAGATCAATGCCAAGCTGGCCCGCCTGAAGGAGTATGTGGTGCGTGTGGAGGTCTTCCTCACGGGCGTTGATGCCCTCAAGACCACGGGCGGCCCAGGCAAACGCTGTGTGCTCGAAACCCGGGCCACAGGTCGCCCCCCCATCGCAGTGAATGCGGAAGCCGAAAAGGTCAAGGAGGCCTTCAGCGCGGCGATTGAAAAGCTCAAACGCGCGGTGGAGACCGATCTTGGCAAGCTCAAGGACAAAAATCTGCGTGAAAGCGTGCGCGGCGTGGATGACCCCAGTGACGAGAATGCCGCTGTGGCTTGAATATGAAGCGTTTTTGGCTTCCTGCCCTTTGAATACAGGCATAGCAAGCTATTAAAAGCATATCAACCAAAAAGGGCATGTTCATGGCGAACATGCCCTTTTGCATTGTCGATAAAGAGTGCGCTTATGCAGCGGTCAATGCGCCGGCCTGGGTCAGCTTGTCGGCAACCAGCAGCTTGTTCATTTCGGTCCGGCTCATGATGCCCAGTTCTTCCGCCACCACGGCAATCTGCTTGCCGTTGGCAATGGCGGTCTTGGCAATTTTGGCGGCCTTTTCGTAGCCGATCAGAGGGTTCAGCGCCGTCACCAGCGTCACCGACTCGGCAATGCGGGAATCCAGCAGCGCTTCATTGGCCACAATGCCTTCCACGCAGTTGACTTGCAGCGTCTTGCAGGCGCTGCTCAGGTGGCTGAGGCTCTTGTGCAGGGCCCAGGCCATCAGCGGCTCGAAAGCGTTGAGCTGCAACTGGCCGGCTTCCACGGCCATGGTGATGGCGGCATCGTTGCCTATCACTTCAAAGCAGACCTGGTTCATTACCTCGGGAATCACGGGATTCACCTTGCCGGGCATGATGGATGAGCCGGCCTGGCGCGCCGGCAGCTTGATGTCTGCCACTCCTGCTTGAGGGCCCGAGGAGAGCAGGCGCAGGTCATTGCTGATCTTGGAGAGCTTGACTGCAACACGCTTCAAGATGCCGGAAATGTCGGCAAAGGCGCCGGTATCTCCCGTGGCGGCGATCAGATCTCCGGCTTTGACGACGGGGACGCCAGAGATTTCTGCCAAGGCCTTGGTCACGGCGCCGGCGTAGCCTACGGGAGCGTTGATGCCGGTGCCGATGGCCGTGCCACCCATATTCACCTCGGTCATCAGATAGGCGGATTCGCGCAGACGCTTTTCATCGTCGGCGATCATGGCTGCAAAAGCGGAAAACTCCTGGCCCAAAGTCATGGGCACGGCATCTTGTAATTGTGTGCGGCCGATTTTCAGGATATGGGCGAATTCGCCGGCCTTGGCTTCGAAAGCAGAGCGCAACTCGGCCAGGGCGATCAGCAGCTTCTGGATGCCAGCGTAGGTGGCAAGCTTGACGGCGGTGGGGTAGGAGTCATTGGTGGACTGCGAAGCATTGACATGATCATTGGGGTGGATCACGTCGTAAGTGCCTTTGGGCAATCCCAGGTGCTCGAGTGCACGGTTGGCGATCACCTCATTGGCGTTCATATTCGTGGAGGTGCCGGCGCCGCCCTGGATCACATCGACCACAAACTGCTCGTGCAGCTGGCCGGAAATCAGATCATCGCAGGCTTGGGAGATGGCGGTGGCTTGTTTGAGATTGATGGCGCCAAACTGCAGATTGGCCTGGGCCGCGGCCTTTTTGACAAAGGCAAACGCGCGGATCAGCTCGGGCATGTGCGCGACCGAGTGACCGGTGATGGGGAAGTTTTCCACTGCGCGTGCGGAATGAACGCCCCAGTACGCGTCGGGAGGGATGGTTTTGATGCCAATGAAGTCATGTTCTTGACGCATTGATCGGCTTTCTTTGCAAAGTTGAGTTGGGCAAGACGTGGCAACGCCCCGGACGAAAAGCGGCGGTCGCATTCTCGTGGCCAGGGCGTTGGCTCGATTATGAAAGCTTGGCGTGCATGAGTCCAAACGTTTCATGCATAACGTCCGGATTGCCTTCTCTTGAATAGAGTGCGTTTCCTTTAAAAGCTTTCAAAATCCATCAAAACTTGCAAAGATGCTTTTATTTTTCTTTTTGAGAAATTCAATTCGCACCAATTTGGTGCGAATTGAATAAGCGCCGGCAGGATTATCTGGAGGCGCGCAGGCTGACGCCAGCCAGCGAGGGAGAGTGCAGCGACTTCAGAGGCGAAGCCACGGGCTTGCCAAAACGGCGTGGCTGGCCGTTGACGAGTTCCGCATCGGTGGCAGCCTCTGCCTCCCATTGCTGCCGGGCCTGTTGCATCTCTTCGGTGGTGCGGGCCACAAAGTTCCACCACAGCAAGATGGCTTCATCCATGGGTTCGCCCCCGATGATGATGAGGCGGCTGCCGGGCGTACATTCCAGCTGCACTTCCTGCGTGCCCACGGGCAGGTAGATCAGCTCCTGCGAGGGCAACACCTGGCCTTCAACCTTCACCTCGCCTGACAGGCTCATCACCGCATGCTCGAAGTCGGCGCGCAGCGGCATGGTGGCGCACGCTTGGCCAGCCGTGCCGCAGGCCAGAAGGTCCACGCCCATCAGCGGGGAGTGGACTTCTGCGGGGGCCGCCAGACCGAGGGCTTCACCGGCCAGCACGGTCACGGCAAAGTCGCTGATCTCGGTCCTGGGCAGGTCGGGGTAATGCTGGAAGCGGGGCGCGATATGGCGATGGCTGTCGGGCAGGGCAATCCACAACTGGGCTGCATGCACGCCCAGTGTCTGGGCTTCTTCGGAGTGGGCAATGCCGTGGCCGGCCGTCATCAGATTGACCTGGCCGGGGCGGATGATCTGCTCGCTGCCCAGGCTGTCGCGGTGCAGTACCTCTCCCTCGATCATCCAGGTGAAAGTCTGCAGGCCGATGTGAGGATGGGGCCCGACCTGCATGCCGGGTGGAGGGGGGACGGCCGGGCCGGCGTGGTCGAGGAAGCACCAGGCCCCTACTTTGCGCAGCGCGGCCTGAGGAATGGCTCGGTGGATGGGGATGCCGCCGACATCGGCTATACGGGTGGGCAGACGTTGTAAGTTCTTTGATTCACTCATGACAAATCCTGACGGCGAGGGGATTCGAGTGTCAGGGATATGCGGTATTCGCGCAATCAGACGGCAGAATGCAGCAACGCCTTGCACGCAGTTACATCACTGTGAGGATTCAGCCAATAGGCTGACACGGGCTCCGCCAGGAGTCGGCTAAGTTAAAGGCGTAGGCCGCTAGCAGTGGCTTTCACGTTGCGCAATTCGTGCGCAGCGACCTAACAACTGCAGGAGGAATAAACATGAACGAACACAGCACTCAAGGCAACCAGATCTCGGCAGTCGAGATCCAGCTGTATCCCGAGCACTTTGCCGCTCGCGTCACAGGCAAGGTGGAGCATCGTGTCGGAGATGGTCCGTCCGAGCAGATTCCCATGGGCATAGAGATGAAGGTCGATACCGCCATCGCAAGCTATGTGCTGTCCTGGGTTGACCCAGAGGACCAGCAACCCGAAACCGCATCTCTGGCCAAACGTGAGTTCGAACACTATGTGGAAGTGGGTGCGCTGGAAGTGACGGTGTAATCAAGTTACACACAACAGCGACCAAAGCCCTGTCGGTGACTGCAGGGCTTTTTTTATCGCCAGGCAGTTCCCAAGATGAAGGCGGCCCTCCCTAAGGAGGCGAGCACCACGCGGTGGGGGCGTGAGGTGCCTTTTTTCATGCCTGTGCGGCTTCGGTCAAGGCGGTGGGGATGGAAACCTTGCCTTCGAGCAGCTTGTGCACGGGGCAGGCATTGGCAATCTGCAGCAGGCGCTGGCGCTGCTCGTCATCGAGCTCGCCATGCAAGGTGATGCTGCGCGTGATCTGGTTGGCGTCCGCAGGCTTGCCTTCGGGGTTGAGCTGCAGATCCACATCGACATGGCTTAGCGGCCACTGCTTGCGACCCGCGTACATATGCAGGGTGATGGCCGTGCAGGCTCCCAGGGCCGAGAGCATGAGCTGCATGGGGTTGGGCGCGGTGTCGGCGCCGCCATCATTCACGGGTTCATCGGCATGCCAGACATGGCCTTGGGCATCGGTCAGAGTGATGCGGTACGGGGTGGGGCTGCTTTGTGCGTGTGCGCTGTGAATCATTCGCTGCTTCTCCATAAAACCTGGGCCACTTTAAGCGCTGCCTGCAATCCTTGCAGTCATATCCGTTATCGGTTCGATGAGGTTTGGCCAGCCAGCACGGCTGCAAAAGCGTTTGCGGGGTTTCTGGCAAGCGAAAAAAAGCAATATGCCGGCTGTTTATCGGTATTTGGATTCAGGGCGAATTTCTACCGCAGAATTCCGCAATGACCCGATTTCAAAGAAAAATCGGGCAATACCAGAGCGGATTAGGTCACTGCAAGCGGGCTTGCAGATGATTCATCAAACCGAGAGTGGGAGAGCAGACATTGAATTCGATACGTGGTGTTCACCAAAAAGGTGATTCTTCCGAGTGGAAAATCCCTCCGTTCTGGCAAAAGCTCAATAGCTTTTTTCTGTTTCCTCTGCAGACCGAGCCTTTGCTCTATGCCTTGCTGTTGTCGGCATGCAGTTATGGCTTGATGTTCGGGTGGATTGGAGTCTTGTTTGTGGGTCTGGGCTTGATGCTGGCAGTCAGCCGTTATGCATTCAAGGTTTCGGCACTCGCCTCTCGTGGAATTACTCATAGCTCCGATTTCCGGTCCAGTCAGGTCGATGAAGACTGGAAATGGCTGCCCTGGAAATTCTTCGGGGTACTCGTCGTTTTCGGGATATTTGTGGGCTTTATGGCGACCCGCAGCCTGACCTTGGGCGTGGTTGCCAATCTGTTGGTGGCCTTCCTGATTCCTGCTACCTGGATGGTGCTGATCAATACCAATAGCCTGAGCTCGGCCGTTAATCCCTTCGAGCTGCTGGCGACGATTATCGGTATCGGCAAGTCCTATCTGCTGCTGTGCTTTTTCCTGTTTCTGCTGCAGCAGGGCTCGCCCATGGTTCTGGCGATGCTGCTCAAGGTTGCAGCGCCCGGATTGGTGCTGCCCCTGGTGAGCTTTGTGATGATTTATTTCAGCTGGGTGATGGCGGCCATGATCGGCTATGTCATGTACCAGCATCATGCCGCTCTGGATATCGATCCCGTACAGGCACCCGAGGGGCCTGCGACCGTGCAGATCGACCCTGCGGCCCTGGAAGCCAAGCGTCGCGATGCGCTGGTGGCCAGGCTGGTGCAGGACAACAAGATGGACGAGGCTGTGAATCAGGCGCGCGAATGGCAGCGGGAGGACTATGAGAGCCTGCCCGATTGCCGCCGTTACTTCCGGGTGCTCAAGCTGACCGAACGCGCGGATGCCTTGGCGGAGCTGGGCCAGCGTTTCATTCCCATGTTGCTCGCCCAGCAGCGCGCCAGCGAGGCCCTGGAAGCCTGGGTGAGCTGCGTCAAGCGCAAGCCGGACTTCAAGCCCGACTCGGCCCAGCTCAGTTACGAGTTGGCACAGCAGGCCTGGAAGGCCGGCAAGCCCAGGTATGTGTTGATCCTGGCCAAGGATTTTGAGAAGCGCTTTGCCGGCAGCACTTTGATCCCGCCCATGCTGGAGCTGGTGGTGCGCGCCTACAAGCAGTGCGTGGAGCAGCCCATGCAGGGGGTGGCCGTTTACATGCGCATGAAGCAGCTCTTTCCCGAGCACGCGAGCACCAAGGAGGCGCAGTGGGTGCTGCGTGATGAGCTGCAGGAGCTGGAAGCCAAGACCTGAGCGCGGCAAGGCGTTGGCTAGCGCTGTTGTGCCAGCCAGCGCGTGAGAGCTTCCTCAGGAGCCGATTGCTGCAGCGCAGGCAGCCAGGCTTTGGCATCCTGCACACGCCCGGCCTGGGCCATACCGTTGACCAGCAGCAGCAAGCTTGCCGGCCATTGGGGATGGTCCGCCAGCTTGTGCAGGGCGCGGCAGAGCTTTTCGGCCTCGGGCAGGGCTCCCAGGCGCACGAAGCTGCGCACCAGTCCATGCATGGTGTCGGCGCTCATGCGCATGCCGGGCTGTGCGCGCTGCTGATAGCTGCGATAGCTGGCCAGCTGCAGCTGGCGTTCGGCGTCCGTGGTGGCCGGCAGCTTGAAGATGCGTCGCGCCGCAGCATGAAAGTCCTCGCTGGCGGGTTGATGGCGCGAGCTTTCAAACCAGGCCCGCAGAATGGCCGGGTCCGAGGGGGCCAGGCGTGCCGCTTCGCGCCAGGCCGGAGCGGCGCGGCCAAATTCCAGCGCATCGGTATGGCGCTGGGCCAGGGCCACGGCTTCGGTCAGCGGCCGGGCGGCGGCCAGGGCCTGCTCTTCTTCGTTGACTGGCGCCGCGACGGTCTGCAGACGCATATAGCTCCACATCAGCAGGGCACCCGTCAGCAGACCGCCAAAGTGCGCCATATAGGCCACCTGCTTGCCGCCCAGCAGATGCTGCAGCAGCTCCACGCCCATCCAGACCGGCAGCATGATCAGGGCCGGCCAGCGCGCGTAGTTGAAGTAGAACAGCAGCATGTAGAAGAAGCGGATGCGGCGCATGCGGTACATCACCGCATACATGGCCATGAGGGACGAAATCGCGCCCGATGCCCCCAGGCCGTAACCGCCCATGCCGGCATAGAACATCAGCGCGAACAGCGAGGCACCGATGCCGCCGATCACGTAAAAGGCCAGATAGGTGAAGGCTCCTAGAGCCAGCTCCAGGGTGAAGCCGAACAGGAACAGAAACACCATATTGCCCAGCAGATGGCCGGTGCTGCCATGCAGAAAGATGGAAGTGAAGGCCTGCAAGGGCTGCCAGCCGGCGCCATTCTCATAGCTCATGGACCATTGCTCGGTAAAGCTGCCGCGCGGCTCATGGGGCGCGAAGGCGGCACGTGCAGCTTGCCACTGCGCATGGCGCGGGTGGCTGGAGGTAATGACCTGGCCGTCCAGCAGGCGCTGACGGAATTTCTTCTCCTGCCACAGCAGTGCATAGAGCTGGGCATAGGCCTTGTGCTGATAGAGCTTTCGCACGGTCTGCAGCGTGTGCTGGTCGAAGCGCTTGCTGCCCTGGGCGGCTTGTTCCTCCAGATAGGTCAGGAACGGTGGCAGCTCCAGCGTCGGCAAGGCGGTCTGGGCATATTGCTGGGCCGCTTTTTCCACGGCATGTTCCTCGGGTGCCTGCCAGCCCCAGAAGATCACGCAGTTGATGATGATGAGCAGCACCGTCATCCAGGGCGGTGAGCGCCAGGAAGGCTTGTTCTCAAGAGGAATCGCAATAAACATGGCGGCCTTGTCCGAGGAAGTGGCAGCGCTTCATACTCTTGGGCGTTGGTGGTGGCTGCGTGTTACAAATGTATCCGAGACATGCTCCGGCCGGCTCCGGTCTTGCGGGACGAAAAAAAGCCAGCATGGCGTCCCATGCTGGCTTTTTGATAGCTTTCAGCGCTTATCTGATAAGCGATTGAGCCTGTTTTGGCATGTAATCGTGAAGATTACTTGGCCACCACGCGCACCATTTCCAGGCACTTGTTGGAATAGCCCCACTCGTTGTCATACCAGGACACGACCTTCACAAAGGTCTTGTCCAGGGCGATACCGGCTTCGGCATCGAACACGGAGGTGCAGGTCTCGCCGCGGAAGTCGGTGGCGACGACCTTGTCTTCGGTGTAACCCAGCACGCCCTTCAGAGCGCCTTGGGACTGGGCCTTCATTTCGGCGCAGATTTCTTCGTAGGTGGCTTCGCTGTTCAGCTCCACGGTCAGGTCAACCACGGACACGTCGGAAGTGGGCACGCGGAAGGACATGCCGGTCAGCTTCTTGTTCAGCTCGGGGATCACCACGCCCACGGCCTTGGCAGCGCCAGTGCTGGAGGGGATGATGTTTTCCAGAATGCCGCGACCGCCGCGCCAGTCCTTGTTGGAAGGGCCGTCCACGGTCTTTTGCGTGGCGGTCGCTGCGTGCACGGTGGTCATCAGGCCGCGCTTGATGCCCCACTTGTCGTTCAGCACCTTGGCCACGGGAGCCAGGCAGTTGGTGGTGCACGAAGCATTGGAGATGATGGCTTCGCCCTTGTAGGTGCCGTGGTTCACGCCGAACACGAACATGGGGGTGTCGTCCTTGGAAGGAGCGGACAGGATGACCTTCTTGGCGCCTGCGTCGATGTGCTTCTGGGCGGTTTCCTTGGTCAGGAACAGGCCGGTGGACTCGATCACGATGTCGGCGCCGACTTCGTTCCACTTCAGGTTCGCGGGATCGCGCTCTTGGGTCAGGCGGATCTTCTTGCCATTGACGACCAGGGTGTTGCCTTCGACAGAAACTTCACCGTCGAAACGACCGTGCACGCTGTCGTACTTCAGCATATAAGCCAGGTAGTCGGGCTCCAGCAGGTCGTTGATGCCGACGATTTCGATGTCGGAGAAGTTTTGCACTGCGGAGCGCAGCACGTTGCGGCCAATGCGGCCGAAGCCGTTGATACCAACCTTGATCGTCATAGTTGCCTCGTAGATAGTGAGTAATGAAAAACCGGAGCGGATTGTGCCCAGACTCGGCACCCTGGGGCCTGGTCCGGATGGCTGAGGACTGCGGGTAAGCAAACTTCAGCCGGAAAAAAGGGGCACGAGGCCCCTTTTGCGCTTACTTGCCAGCGTTCTGCAGGGCGACCTGCACGGTGTCGGCCACATTCTCGGCGGTGAAGCCGAAGTGCTTGAACAGCACGCCTGCGGGGGCGGACTCACCGTAGGTGTCGATGCCGACCACGGCGGCGCAGCCGTACTTCCACCAGAAGTCGGTCACGCCCATTTCCACGGCGATGCGGGGCAGGCCGGCGGGCAGCACGGCCTTCTTGTACTTCACATCCTGCTTGTCGAAGGTCGTGGTGCTGGGCATGGAGACCACGCGCACGGCGATCTTGCGTTCGGCCAGCTGCTTCTGGGCAGCCAGAGCCAGCTGCACTTCGGAGCCGGTGGCGATGATCACGGCCTGGGCCTTCTTGCCCTTCAGGCCCACATCCTTGGGCTCGGAGAGCACATAGGCGCCGCAGGCGATGTCGTCCAGCGCGTCTTCGCTCTTGGGCGAGTAAGCCAGATTCTGGCGGCTCAGCAGCATGGCTGTGGGCTTGTTCTTCTGGCTCAGGGCCACAGTCCAGGCCACGGCTGTTTCCGTGGTGTCGGCGGGGCGCCACACGTCCAGACCGGGGATCAGGCGCAGGGAGGCTGCGTGCTCGATGGACTGGTGGGTGGGGCCGTCTTCGCCCAGGCCGATGGAGTCGTGCGTGAAGACGTGGATCACGCGCTGCTTCATCAGAGCCGCCATGCGGATGGCGTTACGGCTGTAGTCGGAGAAGGTCAGGAAGGTGCCGCCGTAGGGGATGAAGCCGCCGTGCAGCGCCACACCGTTCATGATGGCTGCCATGCCGAACTCGCGCACACCGTAGTTGATGTGGCGGCCGATCTGGCCTTCTTCGGTCTTGACCACGGCACCCTTGTCGTCCACGCGGAAAGAGGGTGTGGACTTGGTGTTGGTCAGGTTGGAGCCGGTCAGGTCGGCAGAGCCGCCCAGCAGCTCGGGCAGGGCGGCTGTCAGGCCTTCCAGAGCCAGCTGGCTGGCCTTGCGGCTGGCCACGGTGGCGCCGGCGTCATGGGCGTCGGAGGCGATCTTGGCGGCGATTTCACCGAAGTTGGCGGGCAGATCGCCAGCCATGCGGCGCGTGAACTCGGCGGCTTGCTCGGGGAAGGCAGCGGTGTAGGCTGCGAACTTTTCGTTCCAGGCAGCTTCGGCCTTGGTGCCCAGATCCTTGGCGTTCCAGTCGGTGTAGACCTCGGCAGGGATCTCGAAGGGGCCATGAGTCCAGCCCAGAGCCGCGCGGGTCAGTGCGATTTCTTCGGCGCCCAGAGGTTCGCCGTGGGCCTTGGCCGTGTCCTGACGGTTGGGCGAGCCCTTGCCGATATGGGTCTTGCAGCAGATCAGCGTGGGCTTGTCGGCGCTCTTCTTGGCGGCGGCGATGGCCTTGTCCAGGGCGTCCACGTTGTGGCCGTCCACGGCGCGGATCACGTTCCAGCCGTAGGCTTCGAAACGCTCGGGCGTGTTGTCGATGAACCAGGGGGCAACCTTGCCGTCGATGGAGATGCCGTTGTCGTCGTACAGGGCGATCAGCTTGTTCAGCTTCCAGGCGCCGGCCAGGGCAGCGGCTTCATGCGAGATGCCTTCCATCAGGCAGCCATCGCCCAGGAACACGTAAGTGTGGTGGTCGACGATCTCGTGCTTGTCCTTGTTGAACTCGGCAGCCAGCAGCTTTTCAGCCAGTGCGAAGCCCACGGCATTGGTGATTCCCTGGCCCAGAGGGCCGGTGGTGGTTTCCACGCCGACAGTGATGCCCACTTCGGGGTGGCCGGCAGTCTTGCTGTGCAGCTGACGGAAGTTCTTCAGCTCTTCGATGGGCAGGTCGTAGCCGCTCAGGTGCAGCAGCGCATAGATCAGCATGGAGCCGTGACCGTTCGACAGAATGAAGCGGTCGCGATTGGCCCAGTGAGGGTTCACGGGGTTGTGCTGGAGGTGGCGGCTCCACAGCGCTACGGCCATGTCGGCCATGCCCATGGGGGCACCGGGGTGGCCGGAATTGGCTTGTTGAACGGCATCCATTGCGAGTGCACGGATTGCATTCGCCATATTTTGAGTGTTGGCCATCAGGGCGCTCCGAAAAGGAGGGGTAATTCTGCTAAGCCCATCATTTTAATGGAGGCCCAATTTTCGCAGGCGGGATGCGGGTCAATGCTCTACAGTGCAACCCCAGAAACAGGTGTCTTGCGCACCTCAAACCGTGTTGAAAAGCTGATTGCAATGACTGTAGAAAACGCTGCCCCCCTCCTGGTGCAACCCCCTGCAATGCTGCTGGCCGCAGGCCGCGGCGAGCGCATGCGGCCTCTGACCGATATCACGCCCAAGCCGCTGCTCAAGGTGCAGGGCGTGCCGCTGCTGCAGCTGCACCTGCAGGCGCTGCAGGCTGCGGGCGTGGCACGGGCCGTCATCAATACCGGCTGGCTGGGGGCGCAGATTCCCGCGTATTTCGGCGATGAATTCGTGCCGCAACCCGATGGGGGAGCGAGCGCGAAGCTAGCGCTTTCCTATTCGGAGGAACCCGAGAAAGCCTTTGAAACCGCTGGCGGCATCAGCCGTGCCCTGCCTCAGCTGGGCCGGGTTTTCTGGCTGGCCGCAGGCGATGTCTATGCGCCGGATTTCTGCTTTGCGGTGCAGGATGCCCAGGCGTTTGCGCACAGCGATGAACTGGCCCATCTGTGGCTGGTGCCCAATCCTGCACACAATCCGCGTGGCGACTTTGGTCTGAGCGAGGACGGCAAGGCGCTGGATCTGTCTGCCGACGACGAACGCCCGCGCTATACCTACAGCACGATTGCGCTCTTGAAAGCCGAGTTGTTTGCATCACCGTGGTTCGATGTGCTGCCCGGAAACCCCGAAGGCCTGCGCGCCCCGCTGGCCCCGCTGCTGCGCCGCGCCATGCAGCAAGGCCGGGTGGGTGCCTCGCTCTACACCGGCCGCTGGGTCGATGTGGGCACGCCCGAGCGACTGGCCGAGCTGAATCAGGGCTGAGACATGAGCGCACGCAGCATCGACTGGCAAGGCCCGCACATCGTCCACGCCTGCACTGCGCAGGCTGGCTGGGGCCAGTTGCTGCTGCTGACCGGGGACGGCGGCTTGCATGCGTTGAAGCTGCCAAGCGGCCGGAGCCAGCAACTGGCGCAGCTGGATTTGCCAGAGCCGACACCGCCTACGCCGCACTGGCAGCATGGCTTCAAGGTGCATTGCGCAATCAGTGGCGACTATGCGGTGATTGCAGATGATGGAGGCACATTTGGCGTGCTGGTGAATTTGTGTACGGGCGAGCGCGTCGTGCAGCTTTTTGGGGGCGACTACCACCCCAGGACCGTGCCTTTTTCCATCGCATTTGTCCAGCACCAGGGCCGCGATGTGCTGATTCATCGCACGCAGTGGAACCGGCTCGATGCCATGGATTGCGCGACGGGCGAGAACCTGACCGAGCGCGACGGGATGGCGTTCGAGCAGCCGCACTATCTGGATTATTTTCATGGCCGTCTTCTGCCCAGCCCTTCGCAGCAATGGCTGCTGGACGACGGCTGGGTTTGGGCGCCCGTGGGCATTCCCGCCGTGTGGTCGCTGCCGGCCTGGCTGGATGGCAATCGCTGGGAGTCCGAGGACGGCCCCTCGCGCAAGCGGCTGGCGCAGGGCGAGGGCTGGGACCAGCCCTGCGTGTGGCTGGATGACTCGCGCGTCGCGATCTGGAACGTTGGCAACTGGGATGACGACGGCTTTGGCGACTGTCTGCATGCGCCGGGCGTGGTGATCTTCGATATCCATGCGCCTGTGCCCGAGGAAGGCCATGCCGGCCAGCTCTGGCCCATGCCTGGCCTGCCGCGCGCCCGATATCTGCACTGCGTGAACGGTCGCTTGCTGGTGGTGGGCGAAGGGCAGAGCTGGCTCTGGGATATGCCAACCCGCGAGCTGCTTTGCCACTGGCCCGATTTCGCGCCCCAGGGCTGGCATGCGCAGCGTGGCGAGCTGGTCGAGTGGTCGGCGCAGCAGATAAAAATACTTACTCCCTAAACTGCTTTGGAACTCATGCCAGCAATGCGCACGAAGCTATGAGTTGAGGAGCTTCTCTGTGGATTGCACGAATGCTTGTCATGGCAAGCGTCTGCTATGCTTTTTAATTTTCTGACTGGCGCAACCGGATGCAAATCCACAGTTCCTCTTGTGGCCGTCATCGGGTGAGTGCATGCAAATCGTTTTCTTCATGGCTCTGGTGGGGCTGGCCGCGTTCTGCCAGAACCTCACGGGCTTCGCGTTCGGACTGATCTTTGTCGGCGTGGCAGGGGCCACGGGCCTGATGAATATTGCCGATGCGGCCAATGTGGCCTGTCTGCTGTCCATCATCAACGGCATCAGCTATATGCGCGCCTACCGCTTCGAGCCGGACTGGGTCATGCTCAAGCCCATGCTCATCAGCAGCGTGCTGGGCGTGGTCGGCGGGGTGCTGCTGCTGCACTGGCTCAGCGGCAATACGCTCAACGGCCTGCGCATGCTGCTGGGCCTGGTGATCGTGCTGTGCGCCATGTTGCTGCTGATGCAGAAGAAGGCGCTGGACCAGCCCTCGGGCCCTGTCTCGATGTGGGTGGCCGGCGTGTCGTCGGGGCTGCTCGGTGGCTTGTTTGCCACACCCGGCCCGCCCATGGTCTATCACCTCTACCGTCAGCCGCTGGATCGCATGCTGGTGCGCCACTGCCTGTTTGCCATGTTTGTCTCCTGCTCCTTGCTGCGCGCTGCCATGGTGGCTGTGGAGGGGCAACTGAACTGGGCAGTCATGGGCTGGACGGCACTGGCCTTTCCTGTCGTCACAGGCGTGACCTGGTGGAGTGCCAGACATCCGCCCGCCTGGCCCAAAAGGCTGGTGGAATGGCTGGTCTGCGGCCTGCTGATTCTGTCCGGGGCAAGCCTGCTCTGGTCGGGCTGGCGCGCGAGTCAGCCCGAGGCCCTGGTGCCCGGTGA
Source organism: Comamonas sp. F1-6 (assembly GCF_039581415.1). NCBI lineage: Bacteria > Pseudomonadati > Pseudomonadota > Betaproteobacteria > Burkholderiales > Comamonadaceae > Comamonas > Comamonas sp. F1-6. The sequence continues at coordinate 77,269 of NZ_JBCPWN010000011.1, read as the reverse complement.
TGCGATGGCGCTGCTGGCCGCCGGGATTCAGACCGGCACAAGGGTAGGAGCGCAATAGCTGACATCCGCAGATGTAAGCTGATGTACAGATGCCCGGCCAGCATTACGATATGCCCATGACTTCTGTATATGCCCAACGCCGCGCACGCTTGGCCGCCCAGTTGGGCGACGGCGGTGTCGCCATCATCCCCACGGCTCCCGAGCTGCATCGCAACCGCGATACCGAGTATCTGTATCGCCACGACAGCTACTTCTACTACCTCACGGGCTTTTCCGAGCCCAATGCCTGCCTGGTGCTGACCAGCGACGGCAAGAGCGTGCTGTTCTGTCAGCCCAAGGATCTGGAGCGCGAGGTCTGGACCGGCTATCGCCTGGGCCCCGAGGCTGCCAAGACCAAGCTGGGCATGGCTCAGGCCTTCTCCAGCGATGAAATCAATTCCCGCCTGCCGCGCCTGCTGGAAAATCGTGAGCGCGTCTGGTTCCCCTTTGCCACCCACAAGGGCCTGGCCGAGCAGGTCGAAGGCTGGCTCAGCCAGGTGCGCGCCCGCTCGCGCTTTGGCGTGCTCTGTCCCACACAGCAGGGCGATGCCTGTGCGCTGCTCGATGAAATGCGTCTGGTCAAGGACATGCACGAGCAGGACATCATGCGCCGCGCCGCGCAGATCAGTGCCCAGGCCCATGTGCGTGCCATGCAGCGCTCGGCCCGCATGATCCGCAATGGCGAGGAGGTGCGCGAATACCATCTGGACGCCGAGCTGCTGCACGAGTTCCGCCAGCATGGCTCGCAGTACGTGGCCTACGGCTCCATCGTGGCCGCCGGTGCCAATGCCTGTGTGCTGCACTATCAGGCCGACAAGGCGCCGGTGCGCGCGGGCGAGCTGGTGCTGATCGACGCGGGCTGCGAGCTGGATGGTTATGCCAGCGATATCACGCGCACCTTCCCGGCCGACGGCAAGTTCAGCGGGGCGCAGCGTGCGCTGTACGACCTGGTACTGGCCAGCCAGGAAGCGGCGATTGCCGTCACCAGGGCCGGCAAGCGCTTCAACGACCCGCATGACGCCACCGTGGCCGTGCTGGCCCAGGGCATGCTGGACCTCGGGCTGCTGGACCGTACCAAGTACGGCACGGCCGAGGATGTGATCGAGTCGCGTGCCTACTTCCAGTTCTATATGCACCGCACCGGCCACTGGCTGGGCATGGATGTGCATGACTGCGGCAGCTATGTGGAACCCAGCGAGCTGGGCGTGGTCAGCGAGCGCAAGGACCCGATCTCGGGCGAAACCATTGCCAATCGCCCCAGCCGCATCCTGCGCCCCGGCATGGTCACGACGGTAGAGCCGGGCATCTATGTGCGTCCTGCGCCAGGCGTGCCCGAGCAGTTCCACAACATCGGTATCCGCATCGAGGACGATGCCATCGTCACCGAGACCGGCTGCGAGCTCATCACCCGCGGCGTGCCGGTCAAGGCCGACGAGATCGAAGCGTTGATGCGTGACTGAGAGGCCTGAGCCAGGGTTCATCATGCCGCAGACCTTTACCCACCTGTCTCATCGCGCTGCGGCCAGGCCACAGTCTGCCGCGCGCATGGGCTTGCTGCTTTGGTTGCTGGGTCTGCCAGGCGTGGTGGCGCTGGCCTGGACGACGCCGCCTGCCTGGCTGGCCGCTCTGGCCAGTGGAGGCTCAGACATTGTGGTCGGCTGGGCCGCGACGGCGGGGTTGAGCGTCCTGCTGGCGCTGAGCGTGGGCCTCGGGGTCCGGCTGGGCCCGAGGCTGGGCTTGAGCGCACCATTGATTCATGCCGTGGCCGAGGGGCGCATGCCCTGGCGCGGCATGCGCGTGCTGAGCCTGCCCGGCGTGGCGGGCGGCGTGATCGGCGCGGCCTGGCTGGTGACGTTGGCCGTGGTCTGGCCCGAGAGCATGTCTTTTGTGGACCCGGTCTACGGCTTGCCACTATGGCCCAAGCTGCTCTATGGCGCGATTACCGAAGAGTTGCTGTTGCGTCTTGGCATGCTGAGCGCCGTGATGTGGCTGCTGTGGAAGGCCTTTGGCAGCCCCAGGCAGCGCCCGGACTGGCGGCTGGGCTGGGCGGCGATTGCATTGGCTGCCTTGCTGTCCGGCTGCATTCCGGTGTTTCTGGGCTGGACCGTGGTCGGCGAGCTGTCGGCGCCGGTCGTACTGCAGCTGTTGGTGTGTGAAAGCGTCTACGGGTTGCTGGCGGGCATCATGTTCTGGCGCTACGGGCTCGAGGCCGCCATGCTCACGCATGTGGTGACCTATCTGCTCTCGCACGGGCTGATCTGAGGCCTGCACATTTGAACCTGCCGGGCAAAACTGTTTCGACGCGGTCTTTGATGCGCTGCAGCAGGCGCGCCGATTCGGGCGCGAGTTTCACTCTTATGCTTCTGAATCAGTAGCTGCAAGCGCTTGAAATATAAACATTTCATGCTTGATATGACCTGAGTTCAATAATGGACATGCGTAGGCAGCTACTGTTTTTGTGGTCCTGTGGCTGGCTTGTCGGGTGCGGCAGCAGCGTGCAAGATGCAGTCATGTAACCGCATTCGTGCCAGAATTGAAACCCGATTACATTCCATCGCGAGAGAGACATTTCATGCAAGTGAGTCGTGCTACCAAGATCGTCGCCACACTGGGCCCCGCTTCCAGCGATCCGCAACTGCTTGAACAAATGGTGCGCGAAGGCGTGAACGTCGTGCGCCTGAACTTCAGCCATGGCAAGGCGCAGGACCATATCGACCGTGCCACCATGGTGCGCGAGGCTGCCCAGCGTGCAGGCCGCGAAGTGGCCATCATGGCCGACCTGCAGGGTCCCAAGATCCGCGTCGGCAAGTTTGCCGAGGGCAAGGTCATGCTCGAGCCTGGCGAGCGCTTCGTGCTCGATGCATCGCGCACCGAACTGGGCGACATCAACGGCGTGGGCCTTGATTACAAGGAGCTGCCCCGTGACGTGAAGGCCGGCGATGTGCTGCTGCTCAACGACGGCCTGATCGTGCTGACCGTGGACGCAGTGCGCGGTGAAGAGGTACACACCGTCGTCAAGCTGGGTGGCGAGCTGTCCAACAACAAGGGCATCAACAAGCAAGGTGGCGGCCTGACGGCTCCCGCACTGACCGCCAAGGACATGGAAGACATCAAGACCGCGATGTCCTTCCAGGCCGACTACGTGGCCGTGAGCTTCCCCAAGAACGCCACCGACATGGAAATGGCGCGCCAGCTTTGCAATGTGGCCGCTGCCCAGTACGGCCACAAGCCCGGCCTGATCGCCAAGATCGAGCGTGCCGAGGCCATTCCGCGCCTGGAAGAGATTCTCAAGGTCTCCGACGGCATCATGGTTGCCCGTGGCGATCTGGCCGTGGAAGTGGGCAACGCTGCCGTGCCCGCGCTGCAAAAGAAGATGATCCGCATGGCGCGCGACATGGACAAGGTGGTGATCACCGCGACCCAGATGATGGAGTCCATGATCACCAACCCCGTGCCCACCCGTGCTGAAGTGAGCGACGTGGCCAATGCCGTGCTGGACGGCACCGATGCCGTGATGCTGAGCGCCGAAACCGCTGCCGGCAAGTACCCGCTGGAAACCGTGCGTGAAATGGCCGCCATCTGCGCCGCTGCGGAAGCGGCCGAAGACCGCGTCAAGGATGCCGACTTCAGCAACAGCCAGTTCAAGCGTACCGATCAGGCCATCGCCATCGGCGCGCTGTTCACCGCTCATCACCTGGGTGCCAAGGCCATCGTGGCGCTGACCGACTCCGGCTCGACAGCGCTGTGGATGAGCCGTCATCGCATCCATATTCCCATCTACGCTCTGACACCCAAGCTGGCCACGCAGCGCAAGATGGCGCTGTACCGCAACGTGCGCCCTCTGCTGATGGACACCAGCGCCGAGCGCGACATGGCGCTGGACCAGGCCAAGGGCCATTTGCTGGCCCGCGGCATCGTGCAGTCCGGTGATGTCTACGCCATCACCTGCGGAGAGCCCATGGGCCAGCCCGGTGGTACCAATATGCTCAAGATCTGCAGGGTGGAGTGAGCCCCCTGAGCGGCTATGCCGCTTCCCCCCGAGGGGGACGGCATCTTCGCTGCGAGGCGGCTCTTGCTCGATGCCTCTGACTTGAAGCATGCCTCATCAAAAAAGCTGCCAGCGCTTATGCATAAAGCGCTGGCAGCTTTTGTTTTGAGAGCGTGAATCAGCCGAGCAGGGGTTGCAGGCGGCGCTTGAGCTGTTTGCGACGCCGGGCTTGCTGGATCTGCAGGGCGCTGCGCCAGACCAGCACGGCGCTGGCGGTACCGACCAGCATGCCGGCCAGAACGTCCGAAGGGAAATGCACGCCCAGCACCACGCGGCTCAGTGCCACGCTGGTGGCGAGAAGCCATGCGACAACAACCAGCCAGCGCTGGTGTCTGCCCACTCCCAGGTTGATGCCCTGAGCCAGGGCAAAGGCGCCGGCGGCGTGCATGCTGGGAAAGCTGGCGCTGGCACCATGTGCTATCCACTGCATGCCCATGCCCAGTTGCGCCGGCCTGGGCATGGGCAGGCCCCAGCGAATCAGACGGCAGGCCACCCAGGCACATGCCATGGACAGCAAGGCCAGTTGCAGGCTGCGCCGCCAGCCCTTGCCAAGCGCCAGCATGGCGGCAATCACGGGCAGGGCGCACAGGCCGGGCAACCAGTTGGAGGCGAAGCGCGAGGCCTGAATCCACCACAGCGGGCTCTGGGTGTTGGCATTCAGAAAGTGAAATACGGGGGCATCGATAAGCAGCATGAATGGCCTTTGCGTGTGTGCTGCGCTCAGTCCTGGGCAAGCAGCTCGTCGAGGGGCAGGGCTGCATCCGCCGGTGCCTGGTGCGCCAGGCGGCGGGTGGTCAGCAGATCGCAAAACCAGCTGGCCGTCCAGCACAGCCAGGCGGTCCACAGCGTGTGGCTCATGAAGTGGGCACCGCGCATCTGCTGCGCCAGACCCAGGGCCATACCGACCGCAAGGGCAGCGGCAAGCCACAGGCATGCAGTGCGCGGCAGCTCGTGGCGCAGCGCGAAGTAGCCGCTGATGAAGGCAAAGCCCGCCGAGGCATGACCGGCCGGAAAGCAGTGGCCGCCGCCGCCATCTATGACACCCCAGGCCCAGTGCGAGACATAGTGGCCCACGCCGCCGAAGTCGGCGAGGTCCCAGGGGCAGCTGGTCACGCTGATGCGTTTCATCAGCGCCATGATGATGAGCGAGACCAGTGCGCCCACGACCAGTTGTATCCGGCGTGGGTAAGACACTTTTCGCATCCAGCCTATGGGCCACCAGATCATCAGGCTCAGCCCCATGACGATGGCCCAGGCCAGTTTGCGCGCACCTTCATGGGCAATGTTGACCATGAACCAGTCGTTCTGCAGGGCAAAGCCCTGGCTGCTGCCAAACCAGTGCGCCATGGGCATGTCAAGGCTGCTCATGTCCCAGGCCAGTACGCAGGCCAGGGCAATGACAGTCCAGCTCAGCAGGGCTGGAGCGGAGGCTTGGCGAAGAGGAGGGAGGGGACGCGAGGGGGCGGACGACTTCATGTCCGCCACGATAGAAAGCGCTGCTTAACAAGCGCTTAAGAGCAGGCTCAGCCCTGGGCCGCCCATGCGCCGCGCAGGCGCTTGAGATGCGGCATGACGCGCAGATGACGGCGGCGGCGCAGCTGGAAGGCGATGTGCCAGACGATGAGCGCGCCGCTGATGCCTACCAGCGCGCCGGCCATCAGATCGGACGCAAAGTGCACCCCCAGATGGACGCGGCTCCAGGCGATGCCGATGGCGGCTATCCAGGCTAGCCAGACAAGCGGCTTGCGGTGGCGGGTTGCGCCCAGGCTGAGGGCCATGGCCAGGGCAAAGGCTCCGCTGGCATGCAGGCTGGGAAAGCCGGCACGTCCTCCATGCTGAATCCATAGCGTACCCAGATTGAGCTGGAACGGGCGCGGGGCCGGGAAGCCCCAGCGTATGAGTCTGGCGATCAGCCAGGCCGTGGCCATGGACAGCAGCAGCATCAACATGGTGCGGCGTGTTGCCGGTGAGCCGAACACCAGGGCGATGAGGACAAGAATGCCGCTGAGATTGGGCAACCAGGCCGAGAGTGCACGTGCCAGCTGGATGCTGAACCAGTGCGTCTGGGCATCGGCATTGAACAGCGCAAACAGAAATGGATCGAAGAAGAACATGAAGGCGCTGCGGCAGATTGCGGCAATGGAAGGTGGCCGATGTTAAAGCGAAATGCTGGCTTGCGGATGTCAAGCCCATGAGCGATCAGGGGAGGTGGTTGCCGGCGTTGACCAGCCAGTTGAGCGGATTGCGGATTGCCGCGCACAATGCGTGCATGCGAATTCTGGTGGTCGAAGACAACGAAGGCATTGCAGCAGGGCTGCGAACCAATCTCATGCAGCGCGGCTATGCGGTGGACGTGTGCGCCAGCGTGGCCGAGGCCTGGCATGCCCTGAGTGCCGAGCGCTTCGATGCCGTGTTGCTGGACCTGGGTCTGCCCGACGGTGATGGCAGCGAGGTCGTGCGCCGCCTGCGTCTGCAGACAGGACGGCCCGGTGCGCCGCAACTGCCCGATCCGGCCACGCCGGTGCTGATCCTCACGGCACGCGATCAGGTGCAGGACCGGGTCGCGGGGCTCAATCTGGGCGCCGATGACTATCTGGTCAAACCCTTTGACATGGACGAACTGGAGGCACGCTTGCGCGCCATGATGCGCCGCGCGGCCGGTCAGGCATCGCCGGTGATCCGCCATGCAGATCTGGAGGTGGACCCGGCTACCCGCACCATCAGGCAGGCGGGGCAGAAGGTGGAGGTATCACCGCGCGAATTTGCCGTGCTCTGGGCCTTGTTGCTTGCGCGCGGGCGGGTGCTGTCGCGCCCGCAAATCGAGGAGCATCTCTACAGCTGGGGCGATACGGTGGAGAGCAATGCCGTGGAGGTCTATGTCCACCATCTTCGCAAGAAGCTGGGCCAGAAGATCATTGTGACCATGCGCGGCGTGGGCTACTTCATGCCGCGGGAGCAGGAATGAAGGCCATGCCGCAGACCGGCATGCGCCGCAGCTCGCTGCAGCTGAATCTGCTGGCCTGGATGCTGGGCGCGCTGGCGCTGGTCTGGGGCAGCTTCGTCATCTGGGGCTACCAGACCGGAGTGCACGAGGCCGATGAGCTGACCGACGGACACCTGGCCGGAGTGGCCGCGCTGACCTTGAACTGGCATGTGCAGGACGATGTGCCGGCCGGAGAGACCACGGCTGTCCAGCCGCCTGCAGGCCTGCACGCCCACGACTATCAGGAGTCGCTGAGCGTGGTGCTCTGGAATGCGCAAGGCCTGCTGATATCGCGCACCGGACAGGCGCCCTTGCCGGACTTCGACATCGAGCAGGGCTTTGCCACGATTGGTACGGATGAACGCAAGGCCTGGCGCAGCTATACCCAGTGGAGCCACGACAAAACCGCCAAGGTCACGGTGATGATCGACCTGGCCGAGCGCGACAGTCTGGCCGACGACATCGCCATGCAGATGATAGAGCCGGGATTCTGGCTGCTGCCCGTGATCGTGATTGCGCTGGGTGTGGCCATGCGCCGCGGCATGCGTCCTCTCAATCAGCTTACGCAACGCGTGGAGGCGCTGGATCTGGGCCGTGACCAGCGCCTCTCCGATGCCCATGTGCCGCGCGAGCTCTCGCCCATGGTCAGCTCGATCAACACCTTGCTCGACCGCCAGCAGGAGGCATTGGAGCGCGAGCGCAATCTGGCCAATGAAGTGGCCCATGAACTGCGCACGCCGCTGGCTTCCATCGCTTTGCAGGCCCAGGCGCTGAAGTCGGAGGGGCAGGCCGATACCGCTGTCATGCAGGCCGCGCTGCAGCGCATCGGTCAGGACGCCCTGCATGCCGGCCATGTGCTCGATCAGTTGCTGACCCTGGCCCGGGCTGGACGCGGCATGCTGGATGCGCCTTTGCAGACCGTGAACTGGGCCGATGTGGTGCGCAATGTGGCGGCGGCGCAGGCCCAGCATGCCTGGCAGCGTGAAGACATGATCTCCGTGGACGCCCCGCAGGAGCTGCCGGTGCGCGGCAATGCGCTGCTGCTTGATTCGGCCCTGCGCAATCTGGTGGAAAACGCCGTGCGCCACACGCCGACGGGCACGCAGATCGAGGTGCAAGCCGGCCTTGACAGCGTCCAGGAACGGGCCTGGGTGCAGGTCTGCGATGACGGCCGACGTGATGCCGCTCCGGACCATGTGCCGCCCGTGGACAGCCTGCATCTGGGCCATGAAATCGTCAGCCGTGTCATGCAGGCCCATGGCGGGCGCTTCATGGTGGCCGAGGCGCCGCAAGGCTTCACCACCTGCTATCGCATGGAATTACCGCTAGCCGGTTAAAATACCCGGTTACTAAGCGGTTACCGAAGCGTGGCCGCTGGTCTTTCCCCGGGCCACAGCTGTCGTGCGGCGCACTGCAGTGATTCATCGCCGGGGGCGTTGCCTCTCAAAACTTTGAACGGAACCCACCATGCCTTTGATCTCGATGCGCGAAATGCTGGACCATGCTGCTGAAAACGGCTATGGCATCCCCGCCTTCAACGTGAACAACCTGGAGCAGGTCCAGGCCGTGATGTCGGCGGCTGACGAAGTCGGCGCGCCCGTGATCCTGCAGGCCAGCGCCGGTGCCCGCAAGTACGCCGGTGAGCCCTTCATCAAGCACCTGATCCAGGCGGCTGCCGAGATGTATCCCCACATCCCCCTGGTGATGCACCAGGACCACGGCACCACGCCTGAAGTCTGCCAGGGCGCGCTGAACCTGGGCTTCGGCTCGGTGATGATGGACGGCTCGCTGATGAGCGACGGCAAGACACCTTCGTCCTTCGACTACAACGTGGACGTGACCCAGAAGGTGGTGGCCATGGCCCACCAGATCGGCGCCACCGTGGAAGGCGAGCTGGGCTGCCTGGGCAACCTCGAAACCGGTGAAGCCGGCGAAGAAGACGGCATCGGTGCCGAGGGCAAGCTGGACCACAGCCAGATGCTGACCGACCCCGAAGAAGCTGCCGTGTTCGTCAAGGCCACCCAGCTGGATGCGCTGGCGATCGCCATCGGCACCAGCCACGGCGCCTACAAGTTCAGCCGCAAGCCCACAGGCGACATCCTGGCGATCTCGCGCGTCAAGGAAATCCACGCCCGCATCCCCAACACCCATCTGGTGATGCATGGCTCCTCTTCCGTGCCCCAGGAGCTGCTGGCCATCATCAACCAGTACGGCGGCAAGATGAAGGAAACCTACGGCGTGCCCGTGGAAGAGATCCAGGAAGCCATCAAGTACGGCGTGCGCAAGATCAATATCGACACCGACATCCGTCTGGCGATGACCGGCGCCGTGCGCAAGTTCCTGGCCGAGAACCCCGACAAGTTCGACGCCCGCGAATGGCTCAAGCCTGCACGCGAAGCGGCCAAGCAAGTCTGCAAGGCCCGCTACATCGAGTTCGGCTGCGAAGGCCAGGGTGCCAAGATCAAGGGTTACAGCCTGGAGCAAATGGCCAAGAAGTACGCCGCTGGCGATCTGGCCCAGCTGGTCAAGTGAACTCAAGTTTGATAGCTGTCAGCGCTTTTCCAGTAAGCGCTGGAGGCTGAAAAAACTCAAAGCCCGCAGCCTGGTGCCTGCGGGCTTTTTTCATGGGCTTTGACTTCTGTTACCAAGGTGACCCGGCTTGTTTCCTAGGGTTACTACAGTATCGAACGACCGTGCTTTTTATCACAATGGCCGGATCAGACGATAAGACACGGAGACAGAAGAATGAGTGACCGTCCTTGGCTGAATGCATATCCAGAGGGAGTTCCTGCGGACATCGATGCGTCCCAGTATCCATCGCTGGTGGCCTTGATGGAAGAGGCATTTGCCAAGCATGCCGACAAGGTGGCCTATTCCTTCATGGGCAAGGAGCTGACCTTCGCCCAGGTCGATGCGCAGAGCAAGCTCTTTGCTGCCTATCTGCAAAGCCTGGGGCTGCAGCGCGGCGACCGTGTGGCGCTGATGATGCCCAATATTCCCCAGTACCCGGTGGCCGTGGCCGGGGTGCTGCGTGCCGGCTATGTACTGGTCAACGTCAACCCGCTCTACACGGCACGCGAGCTCGAGCATCAGCTCAAGGACTCGGGCGCCAAGGCCATCGTCATCATCGAGAACTTCGCCAAGACGCTGCAGGATGGCATGCATGGCAGCGCCGTGCAGCACATCGTGCTCTGTGCCATGGGCGACGAGCTGGGGCTTTTGAAGGGCATGCTGGTCAATTACGTGGTGCGCTCCGTCAAGAAGCTGGTGCCGCCCTTCAGCCTGCCCGGTGCCGTGCGCTTCAAGGATGCACTGGCCAAGGGGCGCGGTGCGACCTTGAACGCGCCGGTGCTCAAGGCCGACGACATGGCGCTGCTGCAATACACGGGTGGCACCACCGGCGTGAGCAAGGGGGCTGTGCTGCTGCACCGGAACATCATCGCCAACGTGCTGCAGTCCGAAGCCTGGAACGAGCCCGCCATGAAGAAGGTGTCGGCCGGCGAACAGCCCACCAGCATCTGCGCGCTGCCGCTCTATCACATCTTCGCGTTCACGGTGAACATGATGCTGGCCATGCGTACTGGCGGCAAGACCGTGCTGATTCCCAATCCGCGTGATCTCAAGGCCACGCTCAAGGAGCTGTCCAGACATCGTTTCCACAGCTTTCCGGCCGTGAACACCTTGTTCAACGGACTGGCCAACCACCCCGACTTCGGCACAGTGGATTGGAGCCACCTCAAGGTCTCGGTGGGCGGCGGCATGGCCGTGCAAAGTGCCGTGGCCGAGCTGTGGCTCAAGAAGACCGGCTGCCCTATCTGCGAGGGTTACGGCCTCTCGGAGACCAGCCCCTCGGTGACCTGCAATCCGGTCACGGCCACGGCTTACTCGGGCACCATAGGAGTGCCCCTGCCCAGCACCTATGTGAAGCTGGTCGGCAGCGACGGCCAGGACGTGAGCGAGCTGGGTCTGCCCGGTGAAGTCGCCGTGCTGGGCCCGCAGGTCATGGCCGGCTATTGGCAGCGCCCCGACGAAACCGCCAAGGTCATGACGGCCGATGGCTACTTCCTCACGGGTGACATCGGTACCATGGACGAGCGCGGCTTTGTGAAGATCGTGGACCGCAAAAAGGACATGGTCATCGTCAGCGGCTTCAATGTCTACCCCAACGAGGTCGAGGACGTGGTCTCCAACTGCCCCGGCGTGCTGGAGTGCGCGGTGGTCGGCGTACCCGACGAAAAGTCCGGTGAGGCCATCAAGCTCGTCGTCGTCAAGAAAGACCCGGCACTGACCGAGCAGGCCATCCGCGACTACTGCCAAGCCAATCTGACCGGCTACAAGCGTCCGCGCCACATCGTCTTTCGCACCGATCTGCCCAAGACTCCCGTGGGCAAGATCCTGCGCCGGGAGCTGCGCGACGCCTGAGAGTTTTTCATCTTGTCCTTCAAGGCGAGTTCACAGGAGCGCTTGGCGCTCCTTTTTTTATGCCTGTTTTCAGGCCCGTGCCTGTGTGAGCAGGGAGCAAAACGCCACACCGATACCTGTCTCCACCGCAGCAACAAGGAAATGTGCTTGTTGATATCGGGCAAGTCTTCTTATAATTGTTTCGCCAAATGAACCTGGTTTTATTAGTAAAACAAAAAGCAAATCGCTTTTTGTGTTCTACAACGGTTTCAGGAGAGACATATGAGCGAGATCGCACAAGACAACAGCGCCCGTACTTGGGATCGCCCCGAGGGCTCCAGCTTTGAAGACTGGATGAGCACACGCATTGCGCGCTTTGCCACGCGCAAGTACGACTTCGATGCCCTGAAGTTCCAGGCCGACTTTGATCCCAAATATCGCCGCGGCCAGATGCGTTACATCGGCACGGGCGGCACGGGCGTGGCCTCCGACAGCAACACCATTCCGTCGGAAAACTTCACCTTCTCCACCATGGTGATTCCCGCCGGCCATGAAGGCCCTTCGCATCTGCACACCGATGTGGAAGAAGTGTTCTTCGTGATGCGCGGCAAGCTCAAGCTGGTGCTGGAAAAGGACGGCGAGCGTTTCGAGACCATCCTGACCGATCGCGATGTGGTTTCGGTGCCGCCCGGCGTCTACCGCGAAGAGATCAATGTCGGTGATGAGGATGCGCTGATGTGCGTGATGCTGGGCGCTAAAAAGCCCGTCACTCCGACTTATCCGCCCGAGCATCCTCTGGCCAAGATCAAGCGCTGAGCTTCGTCATGCACGAGGATTTGCTGTCGCTGAAACTGCAGCTGCTGCAGACCGGTTTTCCCGAGCGGCTGGTGAAGCTTCCCCAGGGCGCCCAGGTCGCCTGGCGTGAGGCAGGCGACGCCAGCTCCGACTTTGCGGTGGTGCTGCTGCATGGCATCAGCTCCGGGGCTGCATCCTGGCTGGATGTGGCGCTGCAGCTGGCTGACAAAGTGCGTGTCCTGGCCTGGGATGCACCCGGTTATGGCGTGTCGACGCCGCTGGCACAGTCGGCGCCTGCCGATGCCGACTATGCGCAGGCGCTGGCCCAGTCGCTGCTGGTGCTGGGCGTGCGGCGCTGCATTCTGGTCGGGCACTCGCTGGGCGCCCTGATGGCAGCCAGGCTGGCTGCCATGGCCGCACCAGGACTGGTCGAGCAACTGGTTCTCATCAGCCCGGCGGGCGGCTACGGCGCTGAGGCCAAGGCCGAGCAGCAGGCCAAGGTGCGCGAGGGCCGGCTGGCGGCTCTGGCAGAGAAGGGCGTCGCCGGTCTGGCGGCCGTCATCGACCAGCGTCTGGTGTCCTCCGAGGCTCCTGAAGCCGTGCGTGCATGGGTGCGCTGGAATACGGCGCGCATGCAGCCGCAGGGCTATGCGCAGGCGGTCGAGCTGCTTTGCGGCAGCGATCTGGCACAGGCACGGGGCAGGCTTGGCATGCCGGTCGAGGTTTGGGTCGGCGAGCACGATGTGGTGACTACACCTGCAGCTTGCAAGTCCTGGTCCGAAATGCTGGGCGCGCACTACGGTACGCTTGCGGCTGCCGGTCATGCTTCACCCGTGGAACAACCAATGGAGGTCGCGCATAGGCTGGCATCTTTGTTGAACCAAAGCTATTGCCCCAATACCAGCTGATTGCCATGAGCGAAACCTCCGAGATTTCAACCAACGAACAAGACCGTTACACCGTGCCCGCTCTGGACCGAGGACTGCGCCTGCTGGCCTGCTTTGGCCCGGCGCAACCGGTCTGGAGTGCGCCCGAGCTGGCGCGCAGCCTCGAGCTGCCGCGCTCCACGGTGTTTCGCATGTTGACCACGCTTGAAAACTCGGGGTATCTGCAGCGCAGCGGCACCGAATACCGGCTCGGTCTGGCCGTGTTGCGCCTGGGCTATGACTACCTGTCCACCCAGCCGCTGGCGCAACTGGCCGAGCCTGTGCTGCAGGCCTTGTGCGATGAGCTGGGCATGACCAGCAATCTTGCATTGCGCGATGGCACTTCCGTGGTCTATGTGGCACGCGTCACTCCGTCCGGAGCATTCCAGGGCGCTGTGCGTGTGGGATCGCGTCTGCCGGCGCATGCAACGGTGCTTGGACGGGCCCTGTTGCATGACATGGACGGCGCGCAGCTGCGCTCGGTGTTTGGTGGCGAGGAACTGCCCCAGTTCTCCGAGAGCACGCCGCGCAATGTCGACGAGCTGCTGCGCCTGCTGGCCGAGGATCGCGAGCGTGGCTATGCCATGGGAGAGGGCTTTTACGAGCCTGGCGTTTCCAGTATTGCAGCGCCGGTGCGCGCCGCAGACGGGCAGGTGGTTGCGGGGCTGGCCATGGCCATTCCGTTTACCGAGCTGGGGCCCGAAAAAACCCAGCTCTGGGTGCAGAAGGTGCAGCAGGCGGCAGAGACTCTGTCCGCCCATTTGCGCCAGCAGCACCCGGACCATTTGCGCTGACCCCGATCACGCCGGGCCAGCGCATTTTTCAGGAGGCTAGAGATGAAAAATATTGCTTTGATTGGCTGCGGCGCGATTGGCTCCAGTGTGCTGGAGCTGTTGAGCGGAGATGCCCGGTTGCAAGTGGGCTGGGTACTGGTTCCCGAGATCACGCCAGCCGTGCGCGAGACGGCTGCCCGCCTGGCGCCACAGGCGCAGCTGCTGCAGGCCCTGCCCGGCGATGCGGTGCCGGATCTTCTCGTGGAATGCGCGGGTCATGCAGCCATAGAGGAGCATGTGCTGCCGGCGCTGGCGCGCGGCATTCCTGCGGTCATCGCATCCATAGGCGCCTTGAGCGCGCCGGGCATGGCCGAGCGCGTACAGGCTGCGGCCGAGACCGGCAAGACGCAGGCCCAGCTGTTGTCGGGCGCCATCGGCGGCATTGATGCCCTGGCTGCGGCGCGTATCGGCGGCCTGGACACGGTGCTCTACACGGGCCGCAAGCCGCCCAAGGCATGGAGCGGCACCCCGGCCGAGCAGGTCTGCGATCTGGACGGACTGACCGAGGCCTTCTGCATTTTCGAGGGCTCGGCGCGCGAGGCCGCACAGCTCTATCCCAAGAATGCGAATGTGGCGGCCACCTTGTCGCTGGCGGGACTGGGGCTGGACAAGACCATGGTGCGTCTGTTTGCCGATCCTGCCGTTCAGGAGAACGTGCACCAGGTCGAGGCGCGGGGTGCATTCGGAGCCATGGAACTGACCATGCGCGGCAAGCCGCTGGCGGCCAACCCCAAGACCTCGGCGCTGACCGTGTACAGCGTGGTGCGCGCCGTGCTCAACAACGTGGCGCCGCTGGCCATCTAACCCGGAACTGACCCGTTCCAGCCATGTGCCGTGCCGGTGGCATCGGTCTTGCTTGCGTGTTTGCAAAAGTGCGCGCAAGCACCACCCATCTGAGCATGGCATCCATGGTGTCATGTCTTTGCCCGCCGGCCTTTGCGCTGCATCAAGCCTGAGACGCATCGGCCTTTAGCCTTTTTGAAATTTCCGTTCTCCCAGGAGACAAGACCATGCAACGTTCCGCCTTCCTCAAGTCCTGTCTGGCGCTGGCCTGCACCGCTGCGCTCCCCGCCGCCATATCCCCGGCCTTCGCTGCCAGTGCCGCCGAACAGCTGTCCAGCGGTCAGTTCACCATCATTGCGCCGTTCCCCGCCGGCGGAGCGGTGGACATCCTGTCCCGCATCCTGGCCACGGGCCTGACTGAGGAGTACAAGCAGGCCTCCATCGTCGACAACCGCCCCGGTGCCAACGGCAACATCGGCATCGACATGGTCAAGCGCGCCAAGCCCGATGGCCATACCTTGCTGGTCGTGCCTCAGGGCAACCTGACCATCAATCCCACGCTGATGCCCAAGCTGCCCTACAACGTGTTCGGCGACTTCGTGCCCGTGGCCTCCATGGGGCGTGCGGCCAATGTCATCGTCGTCAATCCCCAGGTACCGGCCAAGACCATCCAGGAGCTGGTGGCACTGTCCAAGTCCAAGCCCGATTCGATCAGCTATGCCTCGCCCGGCGTGGGCTCCAGCCTGCACCTGGCCGGCGAGTTGTTCAAGGACAAGTCGGGTGCCGACATCATGCACGTGGCCTACAAGGGCTCGGGGCAGGGCCTGAACGATGCCCTGGGCGGTACCATCCCCATGCTGATCGCCAACATGCCCACCGTGCTGCCCCATGTGCAGTCGGGCAAGCTGCGCGCCCTGGCCGTGACCGATGCCACGCGCTCGAGCTTCCTGCCCAATGTGCCGACACTGGCGGAGGCTGGTGTTCCGGGTATTGCCGTTTCGTCCTGGTATGGCGTGCTGGCTCCGAAGAACACACCGCCCGAAGTGGTCAAGCAGCTGGCCGAGGACATCGACAAGGTCATGAAGACCCAGGCCGCGCAGAACCAGCTCAAGGCCCAGGGCATGACCCCCTGGGTGGTCAAGGGCGATGCCTTTGGCGAGCTGATCCGCAAGGAGACTGCACTGTGGGCGCCCGTGGTCAAGAGCCACAATATCGTGGCACAGTAACCGTCATGCTCTAATCGCGCCTCTTGCGCTTCCCACAAAAGCGGCCCAGTGCCGCTTTTGTGCTTTCACCAGGGCCTACAGGCCCATGTTCGGAGTATCCCCATCCATGACGCTAGCCATTCTCAGCGCTCTTGCCGAAGAACAACACGGCCTGGTCGACGCCATGCAGGACATGCAGTGCCTGCGCCATGCCGGGCGCGACTTCTGGCTGGGCCGGCTGCACGGGCATGAGGTGGTGTGTGCGCTGTCGGGTATAGGCAAGGTGGCCGCAGCCACCACCACCGCCGCGCTGATCGAGCGCTTTGGCGTGCGCGGCATTCTGTTCACCGGAGTGGCGGGCGGCATCGGCGCGGATGTGAACGTGGGCGATGTGGTGATCGCGCGGAGCTTTTTGCAGCATGACATGGATGCCTCGCCGATCTTTCCGCGCTGGCAGTTGCCCGGCTACGGTCGCAGCACCCTGGCCTGCGACGAAGCGGCGACGGACCGGCTGGTGCAGGCCGCCGACTCGGCGCTGCGCTCGGGCATCGTGGCTTCGTATGCTTCGGCCCGCGTCCATGAGGGCCTGATTGCCAGCGGCGATCAGTTTGTCAGCTCGCGCCAGGCCAGCGCACAGCTCAGAGCCGATCTGGAGGCCGCCGGCCATGCCGTGCTGGCCGTGGAGATGGAGGGCGCTGCCGTGGCCCAGACCTGCCTGGATTACGGCACGCCGTTTACCTCAATGCGCACCATCTCGGACCGGGCGGACGACAGCGCCCATGTGGATTTTTCGGATTTCGTGCGCACGGTGGCAAGCCGCTACGCGCAACGCGTGGTGCTGGACTTTCTGCGCCAGACGCCCGCGAAGAAGCAGGCTGTTTGCTAATCTTTTAGTAGCTGTAAACGATTGATAAATATGAGTTTTAAGGTATTTTAAGCCTGAACTCATTCACTGATAGGCGCTATAAGCTATTGATATTGATGACTTCGATCCAGCCTGCCGACAACTGCAGGCCGGATACCTTTTGTTGCCCTGTTTTCCTTTCAACCGCGCTTGTCGCGGTTTTTTTACGCCCGTATGTCGCTGTGGTGTGCTGACTACGGGTTTCTCCGGGTATTGACTCAAAAGAAGCTCACTAAACTGCAGTCTTGTTTCAAGAAAAAAGTGTCATTTCATATTTGAAACAAACAAGGTTTAAGATGACCCTCAACACCATGCCTTCCACCGGTCAGCTCGCTGGGCGCCGGATCCTTGTGACCGGCGCTGCCCGCGGCCTGGGTTTTGCTTTTGCTCAGACGCTGTGCCAACAGGGGGCACAGCTCGTCTTGGCCGATCTGCGCGCCGAATTGCTGAGCGAAGCCGTTGCCAAGCTGCGCGCCATGGGCTTCGAGGCTCACGGCATCGCCTTTGATGCGAGCAACCCGGCCTCCATAGAACAGTGCGCACAGCAGGCCGTGCAGACCCTGGGCGGCCTCGACGGTCTGGTCAACAACGCGGCCGTGACGGACTCCGGCGGCAAGGGCATGGACGACATCGCCCTGGAAAAATGGGATCAGGTGATGAACGTCAATGTGCGTGGTGTCTGGCTGATGACCCGTGCCTGCCGTGCGGCGCTCAAGGACAGCGGGCGCGGCGCCATCGTCAATCTGGCCTCCGACACTGCCATGTGGGGTGCGCCCAACCTGATGGCCTATGTGGCGAGCAAGGGCGCCGTGATGGCCATGACGCGCTCCATGGCGCGCGAGCTGGGCGCGGATGCCATCACCATCAATGCCGTGGCTCCGGGTCTGGTGCTGGTCGAGGCCACCGAGTACGTGCCCGAGCATCGCCACCGCCTCTACATCGACCAGCGCGCGCTGCAGCGCGAGCAAGGGCCCGAGGATGTCTCGGGTGCCGTGTCCTATCTGCTGTCGGACGGTGCGCGCTTCGTGACGGGGCAGGTGCTGCCCGTCAACGGCGGCTTCGTCATGAACTGAGCGCCCCATGAGCGACAACGACAACGTCTCCGCCGACGGCGGCTCCGACAAGTACATGGTGCCCGCGCTGGAGCGCGGCCTGCGCCTGCTGCAGGAGTTCGGTCGCGGCAACGCCACGCTGGGTGCTCCCGAGCTGGCGCGCCGCCTGCAGCTGCCGCGCGCCACAGTGTTCCGCATGCTCAACACGCTGGAGAGCATGGGCTTTCTGCAGCGCGCCGAGGGCGGCAACGATTACCGGCTGGGCCTGTCCGTGCTGCGCCTGGGCTTCGAGTTCCTGTCCTCCATGGACCTGACCGAGCTGGGTCAGCCCGTGATCGCGCGGCTGTGCGAGGCAATCCGCTTCCCCTGCAACATCGTGGTGCGCGACGGCCGCTACATCGTCTATGTGGCCAAGGTCACGCCGCCAACACCGCTGACCAGCTCGGTGCGCGTGGGCACGCGGCTGCCCGCCCATGCCACGCTGCTGGGTCGCATCCTGCTGGCCGACCTGTCGCTGCCGGAGCTGCGTGCCCTCTATCCCGAAGAGCAACTGGAAGGCCATTCGCCCAATACGCCCAGGACCGTGATCGAGCTCTTCGACCTGGTTCAGTCCGATCGCGAGCGTGGCCATGTGGCCGGTGCGGGCTTCTACGAAAGCTCGATCTCCACCATCGCGGCGCCCGTGCGCGATCACAGCGGCCGAGTCATCGCCGCCCTTGGGGTGACCCTGGCCTCGGCCCAGATCGACCTCGAGCGCCAGACGGAGCTGGTGCCGCGTGTCTGTGCGGCGGCCACCGAACTGTCGGAGCTGCTCAACTACCGGCCGCAATCCAGCGCGCAGGTTCTGTCCATCACTTCAAGGCGCGCAGGAGGCGGCCATGCATGATTTCACACTCGACGCGACGGCCGTCGTCACCGGCGGCTCTTCGGGCATAGGCCTGGCCACGGTGGAGCTGCTGCTGGCCCAGGGCGCACGCGTGGCCCTGTGCGGCCGCAATCCAGAGCGCCTGGAGCAGGCCGTCAAGCAACTGCTGGAGCGTCATCCCGAGGCCAGCGCGCGCCTGTTCGCCCAGGCTTGCGACGTGCTCGATGCCGAGCAGGTGCAGCAGTTCGCCCGCGCCAGCGAAGCGGCTCTGGGCCCGGCTTCCATCCTCATCAACAACGCCGGTCAGGGACGTGTCTCCACCTTCGAGAACACCAGCGACGAAGCCTGGACCGAAGAGCTGCACCTGAAGTTCTTCTCGGTGCTGCATCCCACGCGCGCCTTTCTGCCGCAGCTTGAGCGCGGCGAAGGCTCGGCCATCGTCTGTGTGAACTCGCTGCTGGCTTCCCAGCCGGAGCCGCACATGGTCGCGACCTCGGCGGCGCGCGCCGGTCTCAAGAACCTGGTGCGCTCCATGGCCACCGAGTTCGCGCCCAAGGGCGTGCGCGTCAACGGCATCCTGGTCGGCCTCATCGAGTCAGGCCAGTGGCGCCGCCGCTTCGATGCCCGCGAGGACCGCAGCCAGACCTGGGAGCAGTGGAGCGCCGAGCTGGCCTCCAAGAAGTCCATTCCGCTGGGCCGCCTGGGATCACCCGCCGAAGCCGCGCGCGCCATTTTCTATCTCGCCACGCCGTTGTCGTCATACACGACCGGCAGCCATATCGATGTTTCCGGAGGCCTTTCCCGCCATGCCTAACGCAACCCAAATCACCGTCGGCGCCGTCATTGCCGAATTCCTCGAGCACTGCGACGTGAAGGCCGCCTTCGGGGTGATCTCCATCCACAACATGCCCATCCTCGACGCGATGTTTGCACGCGGCAAGGTGCGCTTTGTGATGGCGCGCGGCGAGGCAGGCGCCGGCAATATGGCCGACGCCTGCGCGCGTTCCACCTCCAGCCTGGGCGTGTGCATCACCAGCACCGGCCCGGCTTCGGGCAATATCGCCGGCAGCCTGGTGGAAGCCTATACGGCCGGCACGCCGCTCTTGCACATCACGGGCCAGATCGAGACCCAGTACCTGGACAAGAAGCTGTCGTACATCCACGAGGCGCCGGACCAGCTGACCATGCTGAAGTCCGTCTCCAAGGCCGCCTTCCGCGTGCTGAGCGCAGAGACCTGCCTGTCCACGCTCAAGGCCGCGGTGCAGGCCGCGATGACTGCCCCCACGGGCCCGGTCAGCGTGGAGATTCCCATCGACATCCAGCAGGCGCTGATAGACATGCCGGCCGATCTGTCGCCGCTGCCGGTGGCTGTGCTGGCACCGAGCGAGGCTGGACTCGACGCGCTGGCCGACCAGTTGGCCAAGGCCAGGCGCCCGCTGCTGTGGCTGGGCGGCGGCGCCCGCCATGCCGTTGCTGCAGTGCAGCGCCTCAAAGCCATGGGCTTCGGCATCGTCAGCACCGGCCAGGGCCGCGGTATCGTGCCCGAGGACGATCCCGCATCGCTGGGCGCCTACAACATCCAGAAGCCCGTCGAGGCCTTCTACCAGCGCTGCGACGCCATGCTGGCCGTGGGCACGCGCCTGCGCAGCAACGAGACGCTGAAGTACGAACTCAAGCTGCCGCGCCCGCTGCTGCGCATCGATGTGGACGCCGCTCAGCAGGGCCGCTGCTATATGGATGACGGTTTTGTCTGCGGCGACTCGGCCCTGGCCCTGAACGGCCTGGCCGACCGCCTGGAAGCGCGCGGCTACCGGGCCGATCCCGAGCTGCTGGCCGACCTGCGCCAGGTGCACGACGAAGTCGTGGCCACCATGCGCGACGGCCTGGGCCCCTACAGTGCCCTGGTGCAGCAGCTGCAGCAGGCCGTGGGCCGCAACTTCAACTGGGTGCGTGACGTGACCGTCTCCAACAGCACCTGGGGCAACCGCGAGCTGCGCTTCTTCGAGCCCAACGCAGGCGTGCACGCCACGGGCGGCGGCATCGGCATGGGCATGCCCATGGCCATTGGCGCGGCCATCGGTGCGGCCGAAAGCGGCTCGGGCCGCAAGACGCTGGGCCTGGCCGGCGACGGCGGCTTCATCCTGAATCTGGGCGAGCTCGCCACTCTGGTGCAGGAAGAGTGCGACACCATGATCGTGTTGATGAACGACCAGCGCTATGGCGTGATCCAGAACATCCAGGACGCCTCCTACGGCGGCCGCCGCTGCTATGTGGAGCTGCACACGCCCGACTACGCCCAGCTGTGCGCGTCCATCAAGCTGCCCCATGCCCGCGTGAGCCATCTCGACGAGCTGCCTGCGGTGCTGGAAGGCGCCTGGGGCAGGAAGGGGCCATTCCTGCTCGAGATCGACATGCGCGCCATCGGCAGCTTCAAGACCACGTTCTCGGGCCCGCCGGTGAACAAGCTGGACCAGATCCCGGCCACCACCAAGGCTCAGTGAGGAGTTTCACCATGTCCAAGCTAGAACTGCTCCCCATCAATATCGCCGGCGAATGGCGCCTGGGCGGCGGCGACGAATCCGCCACGCTGTACCCCGCGACCGGCGAGGTGGTGGGCCGCCTGCGCGCCCCCAGCCTGGCCGATGTGGAAGAGGCCATCCAGAAGGCCGATCACGCCTTCCGCACCAGCGGCTGGGCGCAGAAAAAGCCGCACGAGCGCGCCGCCGTGCTGCATCGCGTGGCCCAACTGATCCGCGAACGCGCCGAGCCCCTGGCCCAGCTGCAGCGCCTCGATAACGGCAAGCCCATCAGCGAGACGCGCGCCCTGGTGGCTAGCGCCGCCGGCACCTTCCAGTTCTTCGCTGCGGCCTGCGAGACCATGGAAGAGACCATCACGCCGTCGCGTGGCGACTTCATGACCATGAGCGTCTACGAGCCCATGGGCGTGGTCGCGGCCATCACGCCGTGGAATTCGCCCATCGCCAGCGAGGCGCAAAAGCTCGCTCCCGCGCTGGCCGCAGGCAATGCCGTGGTCGTCAAGCCCGCCGAAGCCACGCCGCTGCTGGCGCTGGAGCTGGCCCGCATCTGCGAAGAGGCCGGCGTGCCCAAGGGCATCGTCAGCGTGCTGCCCGGCCGCGGCTCGGTGATCGGCGACGCCATCACCAAGCACCCGCTGGTCAAGCGTGTGTCCTTCACGGGCGGCACTTCCACCGGCAAGCACATCGCCCGCATCGCGGCCGACAAGATGATGCCCGTCTCGCTGGAGCTGGGTGGCAAGTCGGCCACCATGGTGCTGGAAGACGCCGACCTCGACCATGCCGTTAACGGCGTGCTCTACGGCATCTTCAGCTCCTCGGGCGAGTCGTGCATCGCCGGCTCGCGCCTGTTCGTGGCGAGGAAGCTCTATGGCGACTTCATGGAACGCCTCACGGCCAAGGCCGCCGCCTTGCGCGTGGGCGATCCGGCAGACGAGCGCACCCAGATGGGTCCGCTGATCACCGCCAAGCACCGCGAATCCATCGAGAGCTACGTGGCGCTCGGCCTGTCCGAAGGCGGCCAGTTGCGCACCGGCGGCCACCGCCCCGAGGGCGCGCTGTACGAGCGCGGCTACTACTACCGCCCGACCATCCTCGAAGGCGTGAACAACAACGACCAGATCTGCCAGCAGGAGATCTTCGGCCCCGTGCTCGTGGCCATGCCCTTCGACGACGAAGAGGCCTTGCTGGAGCAGGCCAACGACAGCGTCTACGCACTGGCCGCCGGCATCTGGACGCGCGACTACAAGGCCGCGTGGCGCATCGGCCGCGCGGTGCAGGCCGGCACCGTGTGGATCAACACCTACAAGCAGTTCTCGATCTCCACACCGTTCGGTGGCTGGCGCGATAGCGGCCTGGGCCGCGAGAAGGGGCGGCTGGGAATACAGCAGTACATGGAGCAGAAGAGCCTGTACTGGGGACTGAACGCAAACCCACTGGCTTGGGCAAATTGAGATGAAACACCCCCTGAGTCGCTTCGCGCCTTCCCCCTCTCTCGCTGCGCGGGAGGGGGACGACACCTTCGCTGCGGGGCGGCCCTTGCTCGGCGTCCGCCGATGGGTCGCGCCGGTTGCAGGCGATGTGGGCAGCGCATGGCGCGTGATCGGGTAAAGAAAGGATTTTTATGAGCGTACTGGGCATTGACGAAATCAGCTACGGCGCCGACGACCTCGCGGCCTGCCGCCAGTTCTTCCTCGACTGGGGCCTGAGCCTGGCCGAGGAGCAGGCCGACCGGCTGGTGTTCGAGACACTGAACGGCTGCCGCGTGATCGTGGCCGCCACCAATCACCCCGATCTGCCGCCCGCCATCGAAGCCGGCCCCACGCTGCGCGAAGTGGTCTGGGGGGTGGAAAGCGAAGCCGACCTGGCTTTGTATGCAGATCGCATCCGCGCGCTTCCAGGCTTCGTCCAGGGCAATGGCCGCATCGGCTGCACCGACCCCAACGGCCTGGCCGTGCGCCTGCAGCTCACGCAAAAGCGCGATGTGCAGATGCAAAGTGCCGAGTACAACACCTGGGACCGCAAGGGTCGCATCAACCAGGCCAGCCCGGCCTACGAGCGCGCCCAGCCCATCGAGGTCGGCCATGTGGTGTTCTTCGTCAAGGACGTGCAGGCCTGCGAGCGCTTCTATGTGGAGAACTTCGGCTTTGCGGCCTCGGACCGCTATCCCGAGCGAGGCGCTTTTCTGCGCACCGCGCCCGATGGCGGCCACCACGACATCTTTTTGCTGCAGCGCCCCGACAAGCATGCGGGCCTGAACCATGTTGCCTTCACCGTGCGCGACATCCACGAAGTCTTCGGCGGCGGCATGCATATCTCGCGCTGCGGCTGGGACACCCAGCTCGGCCCGGGCCGCCACCCCGTGTCCTCGGCCTATTTCTGGTACTTCAAGAACCCGGCCGGCGCCCTGGTCGAGTACTACGCCGACGAGGACCAGCTGACAGCCGACTGGCAGCCGCGCGAGTTCGAGCCCGGCCCGACGGTGTTCGCCGAGTGGGCCATCGACGGCGGCCTCGACGGCAATACGCGGCGCCAAAAGGGCGTGGGCGCTGCCGACGGCAAGTTCCTGACCGACAAGAAATGAAACACCCGCTGAGTCGCTTCGCGCCTTCCCCCTCTCTCGCTGCGCGGGAGGGGGACAACACCCTCGCTGCGGGGCGGCCCTTGCTCGGTGTCTCTGATGTGTTCACCAGATCCTCTGGCTGGCTAGAGGCTTAACCACAACCCCACGGGCTATTTCATGAAAAACATTCGTCGCCAGGTAGTTATCTCTGCTGCATTGCTGGCTGCAGCCCAGATGTCCGGTTCCGCGCTGGCGCAAGCCTATCCGAGCAAGCCCATCACCATCGTCGTGGCCTATCCGGCCGGCGGCGATACCGATGCCATGGCGCGCCTGTATGCAGAGAAGCTGGGCCAGCGACTGGGCCAGCCCGTGGTGGTGGACAACCGGCCAGGTGCCAGCGGCACCATCGGCACCGTGCATGTGGCCAAGGCCGCACCCGACGGCTATACCTTGCTGCTGGCGCCCAATACCTTTGCCATCGCCCAGTTCGTGCTCAAGACCAACGCGGGTTCGAGCTATGACGTGCTTGGTGGCTTCACGCCCATCGTGCAGACCAGCGTGCAGCCCATGTTCGTGGCCGCCAGCCAGGGCTCGGGCATCAAGGACATCAAGACCCTGGCGAGCCAGGGCAAGCGCGACGGCCTGACCTATGCCAGCCCGGGCAGCGGCTCGCCCATGCACATCCTGGGCGAGATGTTCAACAAGGCCGCAGGCACCAAGCTGTCCCACATTCCCTACAAGGGCGTGGCGCCCGCAGTCAACGACCTGATCGGCGGCCATGTGCCCACGACCTTCATGACCTGGGGCCCCATCGCGCCCTACGCAGGCGGCAAGGTCAATGTGCTGGCCGTGGCCGATGCCCAGCGCAGCTCGCTGGCACCGAATGTGCCCACGCTGGCCGAGCAGGGCGTCAAGGATGTGGAAGTGTCGGCCTGGCAAGGCCTGTTCGGTCCCAAGGGCATGAAGCCCGAGACCGTCAAGCTGCTGAACACCCACCTCAATGAAATTCTGAGGATGCCGGACGTGGTTGCCAAGATGGCGGCCTTCGGCGCCCTGCCTGCGGGCGGCGAGTCGGCACGTCTGGAAAAGACCAATGCTGCCGACTACAACCGCTTCGGCAAGCTCATCAAGGACCTGGATATCCGGGCCGACTAAATGATCACCCCCCTGAGTCGCTTCGCGCCTTCCCGTGGCACGGCGCCCCCCAAGGGGGACGAGACCCTCGGTGTGGGGCGGCACTCAGGGCAATGAAGCAGAACCACGATTCAAGACAGTTTTCGAAGGAGAGAACCATGGCCGCTGATCGATATCTCGAGCCGCATCAGGCGCGCGAGCGCGCCTCCACCCTGTTTGAGGACCTGCTGGGCGACTCCATTGAGCGTGCCTTCGGCGAGGGCGTGCAGACGCTGCCCGAGCTGGTGGCCTACATCAACCGCAGCGGCCCCGCCGGCGAGAACGGCGAGCCCTGGACCGAAGACAGCTTTCAGGCGCTGATGGCCCGTCTGGGCTATTGAGACAGAACAGGACAGGAGTACCCCATGAACGTACAAACCATCACCATCGATCCGGTGGACCGTTTGCTCAACACGGGTCTGAAGAACCTCTGGTATGCGGTCTGCCCTTCGGATTTCGTCAAGACCGAGCCCGTCTCGCTGCGCCGCTTCGGCCGCAAGATCGCGCTGTGGCGCGATGCTGCCGGTCAGGTCCATGCGCTGGAAGACCATTGCCCGCACCGCGGTGCACCGCTGTCCCAGGGCGTGATCCTGGGCGACCGCCTGGCCTGCCCCTACCACGGCGTGGAAGTGCGCTGCGACGGCACGGTGACCAAGGTGCCCGGCAGCCCCGGCTGCAAGCTCGAAGGCTCGCGCGCCGCGCTGGCTTTCCATGTGCGCGAGATGCATGGCGCGATCTTTCTCTACAACAGCGACAAGCATGTGGACGAAGCTCCCGATTTCAGCCTGCCCGAGGAACTGAGCTCGCCCGAGTACTCGAACTTCCTGTGCTATGCCGAGTGGCGCAGCGACTACCGCTACGCGCTGGACAACGTCATGGACCCCATGCACGGCACCTTCCTGCACAAGCAGTCGCACTCCATGGCCGAGGGCGACAGCAAGGCCAGCTTCCAGGTGCGTGACACCGATCACGGCTTTGTGTTCGAGAAGGTCGGCCAGCGCGGCGTGAACTTCGACTGGACCGAATATGGCGAAACCGGCGTGCAGTGGATGCGCCTGGAGATCCCGTATCCCAAGACCGGCGGCCCCGGCGGCAACTTTGCCATCGTCGCCTGCGTCACGCCCATCAGCGCCGATCTGTGCGCCGTGTTCTTCTGGCGTGCGCGCAAGGTGCAGGGCTGGATGCGCGACACCTGGCGCTTCCTCTACCGCAACCGCCTCGAGGCACGCCACTGGGCCGTGCTGGAGCAGGACCGCATCATGATGGAGCAGATGGAAGCCGACGCCAACGAGCGCGAGAATCTCTACCAGCATGACATCGGCCTGGTGCGCCTGCGTCGCCACCTGCGTCGTCAGGCCCAGGAACAGATCGACGAAGGCATCGCATCATGAGCAACAGCTTGCAGGCCTTTGTGCACACGCTGCGCTTCGAGGCCCAGGACACCATCAGCGTGGAGCTGCGCCCGGTCGATGGCGGCGAGTTCCCGGCCTTTACGGCCGGCTCGCACATCGATCTGCACCTGCCCAACGGGCTGGTGCGCAGCTATTCCCTGTCCAACGACAGCAGCGAGCGCCACCGCTACGTGGTCGGCGTGCTGCGCGACCGCGCCAGCCGCGGTGGCTCGCGCTGCGTGCACGAGTCGCTGCGCGTGGGCATGCCCATCACCATCTCCGAGCCGCGCAACCACTTCGCACTCGACGAGACAGCGACGCATTCGGTGCTGGTGGCCGGTGGCATAGGCATCACGCCCATGCTGTGCATGGCACGCCGGCTCAAGGCCCAGGGACATTCGTTCGAGATGCTGTACTTTGCGCGCGAGCGCAAGAGCGCGGCCTTCCTCGATGAGCTCACGGCATTGGGCATGCCGCTGCACCTGCACTTCGATGCCGAGGCGGGCGGGCCGCCCGACCTGAAGGCATTGCTGGCGCAGCGCGCACCCGATGCGGGCCTGCACCACTATTCCTGCGGCCCGACGCCCATGCTCGATGCCTTCGAGAAGTTCTGCGCCGAGCTTGGCCATGCCAACGCCCATATCGAGCGCTTCACGCCGGTGGAAGTCAAGGCGTCGTCCGATGCGCGCAGCAACTACACGGTGGAGCTCAAGCGCAGCGGCCGCTTCATCGAGATCACGCCCGATAAGTCCCTGCTGGACACGCTGCTGGACGCCGGTGTCGATGTGGACCACAGCTGCTGCGAAGGGGTCTGCGGCTCCTGCGAGACCCGCGTGCTGGAAGGTGTGCCCGACCACCGCGACTCGGTGCTCAGCCCCAAGGAGCGCGCCGCCAACAAGGTCATGATGGTCTGCGTCTCCGGCTGCAAGAGCGAGCGTTTAGTTCTGGATATATGACGCTCCGGGGTACGTGTCGTACCGGTGCTTCCCTGCTCGCTGCGCGAGTGAGGTGGCACCTTCGGTGCGACGCGACCGGCCCGGGCCCTTGCTCGGTATCCCTTGGCCGCGCCATGTTGAATTGACCAGCGCAGCACCGGACCAGCCACTGAATAAAAGCCACCGTCCCAAACCACCTCTTAGAGGAGACAAAACCATGAAATCCATCCATACGCCGGCCCTCGGCGTGGCGCTAGCCTGTCTGGCGTCTTTGCCCGGTGCCGCTTCGGCACAGTCCAAGGTCGAGCTTTTCGGCGTCGTCGACGTCGGCGTTGCCCATCTGGGCGGCTCGGGAGCCTCCAAGACCGGTCTTTCCACAGGCGGTGCCAACATCAGCCGCCTGGGCTTTCGAGGCACAGAGGACCTGGGCGGCGGCCTGAAGGCGGGATTCTGGCTCGAGGCCGGCCTGGATGTGGACAGCGGCGCTGGCAAGGCCACGGGCGGCGGTCTGAGCTTCAACCGCCGCTCCACAGTCAGCCTGATGGGCAACTGGGGCGAGGTGCGCCTGGGGCGCGATGACTCGGCCACTTTTCTGAACACGCTGATCTTCGATCCCTTCCTGACCAACGGCGTCGGCGGCACGGGTGCCTTCACCATGCTGGGCATTCCGGGCGTTCCTTCGACTGGCGGTGCGCCCATACAGATCAGCAATGCGGTGAGCTATTTCCTGCCCCAGAACCTGGGTGGCTTCTACGGCCAGGCACAGCTGGCATTCGGCGAGCAGCCCAGCGGTGCACCCAACAAGCGCGAGGGCGACTACCGTGGCCTGCGCCTGGGTTACCGCCAGGGCGCTTTCAATGGTGCGCTGGCCACGGGCCGGCTCTACGGCAATACCAGTGACACCAATCTGACGGCGAACAATGTGGGCCTGTCCTACGACTTCGGCGTGGCCAAGCCCATGCTGCTGTGGGCCTCGGAAAAACGCGGCCCCACCAAGATCACGGCCGTGCAGCTGGGCGTGACGGCTCCCGTGGGCAATGGCGAGGCCCGTGCCTCCTTTGGCCACTACAACCTGTCCGGCAGCAATGCGGACTGGAACAAGATCAGCGTGGGCTATGGCTACAACCTCTCCAAGCGCACCCAGGTCTACGGCACTTATGCCTTCCTGAAGAACAAGGGCTCGGCGGCGAAGTCCATCGGCGTGCAGGGGCTGAGCGCTCCCGGTACCACGCCGGGCGGCAACTCCAATGGCCTGGAACTGGGCATCCGCCACTTCTTCTGATCCTGCCCCGCAGGGCCGGCCTTGGCCGGCCCCGGGGTTTCGGCGGCAGCACGGCTGCCGAACCGCGCGCCCGCCAGGACGTGCGCCCTGGCGGGGCCGGCGGGTGCCGGTCCCGGCTTTTTTCTCTCTCAACGTTAGCCGGACTCCTGTCATGAAAGACTCACGCTCGTTGCGCTGGTGGGGCGTGGTCACGCTGTTCGTGATCGTCGCCATTTCCTACGTGGACCGGATCAATATCTCGGTCCTCATCACCGATCACGACTTTCTGTCGCACATCGGTCTCACACCCGACGATCGAACGCGTCAGGGCCTGCTGGCCACGGCCTTCATGGTCGGCTACGGTGTTTCGTCCTTTGTGCTCACGCCGTTCTGCGCGGCGCTGTTCGGCGTGCGCCGCAGCCTGTTCGCGGGGCTGCTGCTGTGGGGCGTGGTGACCTTTCTGTCACCGGCCATGAACAGCTACGGGCTGCTGTTGGCCTCGCGCATTCTGCTGGGCGTGTCCGAGGGGCCGCTGTTCTCCCTGGCCGGCAGCTACATCAAGGCGCATTTCGAGAGCCGCGAGAACGGCAAACCCAACTCCCTGGTCAATATGGGCACCGGACTGGGCCTGGCGGTGGGCTATCCCTTTGTCGGCTACCTGGTCGTGGGCCACAACTGGGAGACCTCGTTCCATGTGCTGGGCCTGATCAACGTGCTGCTGGGCGTTCCCCTGGTCTGGGCCTTTGTGCGCATGCCCAAGGTGGAGACCGGCATGCCCAAGCCCCAGTCGATGGGCGAGGCCGTGGGCCAGGTCGGCCAGATCGTGCGCGGCGCCATGCACACGCGCTATCTGTGGCTGATCACCATTCTCACGGCGGCCTTTCTGTCCTATCTCTGGGGCAGCAGCAACTGGCTGCCCGCCTATCTCAAGGAATCGCGCGGCTTTTCCATGCGCGAGATGGGCTGGCTGGCTTCGCTGCCGCAATATGCGAGCGTGGCTGCGGTCTTCGTGGGCGGCATGATCATCGACCGCATCGCGCGCCGCCAGGTGCCGCTGATCTTTGTCTTCGGCAGCTTGGGCGTGGCGATTGCAGTGTGGCTGGCCATCCATATGGAAGACCGCTATGCGGCGGCCTATTGCCTGATTGCCGCCAACTTCTGCTGGGGACTGATGAGCCCGGCCATTCCCAGTACCGTGCAGCACTGCGCGCGGCCCGAGCATGTGGCCAGCGCCTATGGCGTGGTCAACGGCGCGGGCAGTCTGGTCGCGGGCTTCATGCCGGCCATCATGGGTGCGGTGATAGGCGCGCTGTCGGCACGCGGCGGCGTGAGTGCGGGATTCTTTGCGGGCTTCGCGGCGCTGATAGGCACGCAGGTGATCGTGATGCTGTGCGGCATCGTGCTCTGGGTGCGCGAGCGCGGTGAGGGTAGTGCAGCATAAGCTACCCTCAGACTGTTCAGTAGAAGCAGTCTCAGACCATCCTGACTTATGCATCTGTGATGCTGCTCAGACGATAGCTTCTGCAGTGCCGTGACCTTGTCTCTGCGACCTGTGGATTTTCAGTCCTGGGCCTGCGCTTGACTTCATCCCCGCTTGCATGGGGGGGCTGAGGTGGACCGCGTCAATGCACTTGGTACTTGGTGCTGGCAGACTGGAGCTGCGGTAATGAGCGATGGCGAACATCGCATTCAGCGCGTCCGCGACTATGTGGAACAAACGCGCGAACTCATCGAACTGGGATGCAAGAGGCAGTCCCGTCGCCATGCGACCGGGACCAGCGCAAAGCTGCCTCCATGAGCGGTTTGTGTGCCATACAACGATCACCTGTGCATCCTGACCCCGGCGCAGCGCCAGCGTGGCCCGGCGCCGGGTTTGACCGCAGCGCCGGGCAGTAACTGAAGGCGGTGCTTCTGCCGCGGTGGGGTCATGGTCGCAAGCGGACCGCTGCCTGGATGCAACGGGAGGGCGGTGGCGATCTCGGCGAGGTATCCAGGAGAACCCTATTGCACAACGCCTAAGAACTACTTAGTCTTCGTTTCTGAATATTTCAAATATATTTACAGTCTATTTAAAGACGAAGTATTTCACCGCTCATCTGGATTCCGTGCGCTGATGCAGCGAGCGTTATCCCAACAAACGGTTTCGTGCAACGGACTTGCGCGGAACTGAAGGCGGTGTTCTTAGGTGGTTTTTTACAAGGGTAGTTTTATGGAAACGAACATCTTTACCGGCACCATTCCTGCACTCATGACTCCATGCACCGCACAAGGCACGCCAGATTACGACGCGCTGGTCGCCATGGGCAAAGAGCTCATGGCCGCAGGCATGAGCGCTGTTGTGTACTGCGGATCCATGGGGGATTGGCCTCTTCTCACGGCAGAGCAACGCCAAGAGGGCGTGGCCAGGCTGGTGGCCGCAGGTATCCCGACTATTGTGGGGACCGGCGCGGTGAACTCGAAGGAAGCCGTGGCTCATGCCGCCCACGCTGCGAAAGTGGGGGCACAGGGGTTGATGGTGATTCCTCGGGTGTTGTCGCGCGGCACTTCCCTGGCTGCGCAGAAAGCCCACTTCACTGCTATTTTGGAAGCCGCCCCGAAGCTGCCGGCCGTGATCTACAACAGCCCACACTACGGCTTTGCAACTCGCGCCGACATGTTCTTCGAGCTGCGCGCCAAGTACTCCAACCTGATCGGCTTCAAGGAGTTTGGTGGTGCAGAAGGCCTGCGCTATGCCGCTGAGCACATCACCTCGAAGGACAACGACGTCACATTGATGGCGGGTGTCGACACCCAGGTGTTCTATGGTTTTGTGAATTGCGGTGCTACGGGTTGCATTACGGGCATTGGCAATGCACTACCCAAGGAAGTTCTGCTCCTGGTTGAGCTGAGCAAAAAAGCAGCCCAGGGAGATGTCGTTGCTCGGCGTCAAGCTCAGGAGTTGGATGCTGCACTGGCCGTGCTGTCGTCCTTTGACGAAGGCACGGATCTGGTTCTGTACTACAAGCACCTGCTGGTCCTCAACGGCAAGAAGGAGTACACGCTGCACTTCAATGCAAGCGATGTATTGACCGACTCGCAACGTCGGTATGCCGAATCCCAGTATCAACTCTTTCGCAACTGGTATGCCGCCTGGTCCAAGGGTCTGAGTCATTGATCCAGCGTGAGTCAGCTCCCCGTGGGGAGCTTTTTTTGGGGCATCGATCCAGATCGGAAGCTTGCATCTTCCAGAAACCAGGGTTAGCAGTTTCGCCGGGTTTCCAGGCAAACACCTATTGGATCAATTGAAAAAATTTCTAATATATTTAATATATTTTTGAGATGTATTCAATCTTCTGCGCCTCATTTCGTCAAATCTAAAGAACCTATATGGACGATACAACCCGACCCGCTACCGCCATCAAGCAGCCGCCATGGATTGTGCGCTGGGTGCTGGATGCCTCTGATGCGCTGCTGCGCATGGAACGGTGGTTGCTCACCTTCGCGATGTGTTTTCTGACCGCACTCATTTTGCTCAATGTGGTGACACGCTACAGCGGCATGCCGCTGTACTGGGTGGATGAAGCGGCGGTGTACACCGTGGTCTGGCTCACCTTCATCGGTGCTTCGGTCATGACGCGCCTGCGACTGGATTTTGCAGTGACGATGCTCACCGATAAGCTGAGTCCTCGCAACGCGCGGCGTGCCAAGGTGATTGCCACGGTCGGAGTGCTGTTTTTTTCTTTGGCGCTCTTTGCGATGTGCTGGCGTTGGATGGATCCCATTGGTATCGCCAGCAAGGGGTTTGATGCCAAGGAATACGCGGCGGAGTCGTTTAACTTTCTCTATACCGAACACACCCAGACGCTGGAGTGGCCGGTCTGGGTGCTGCAACTGATCATGCCGATCTTCGCAGTCTGTATGAGCCTGCATGCACTTGCCAACCTGTTGGAAGACATGAGCCTCGCACCCAAGCGCCAGCACCCTGGCTTTGCGGCAACCAACCCAGACGCGGTGAACTGACATGCTGACCTCCATTTTCTTCATCGCAATCATGATGGTGGGTGTTCCCATCGGCCTCTGTCTTTGCCTTTCGGGGATTTTTTATATCTACAACACCGAGAACACGGTGTTGCTGCAGTCCTTCCCTTCCCAGATGTTCGGGGGGGTGGACAGCTATGGCCTGATTGCCATACCGCTCTTTATCTTGATCGGTGAGGTCATGAACAGCGGCGGCATTACACGCCGACTGGTGGACTTGTCGATGGCGTTCGTGGGCTCCATCAAGGGCGGGCTTGCCTATGTGAATATCCTGGCCAACATGCTGGTGTCATCCATCATTGGCTCCGCAACGGCGCAGGTGGCCATCATGTCGCAGGTGATGGTGCCGGAGATGGAGAAGCAAGGCTATGACAAGACCTTTGCTGCAGGCCTGACCGTGTATGGCGGCATGCTGGGTCCGATCATTCCGCCGTCGGTGATGTTTGTGGTCTACAGCGTGCTGGCCCAGGTCGCGGTGGGCGATATGCTGATCGCAGGCATATTGCCAGGTGTTCTGTTGACGGTGCTGTTCTTTGCAGTCATTGCCTGTATGGGCGTGATCTACAACTATCCACGAAGCCCCAAGCGAACCTTGCTCGAACGGGCCAAGACCGTGCTGGTTTCCAGCCCGACACTGTTGATTCCGCTGGTCATCGTGGGCTCCATCCTCACCGGCTTCGCCAATCCCACGGAGGCTGCCGCTGTGGGCGCGATCAGCGCAGTGTTGGTCGGTCGCTATGTGACCCGTGAATTCAAATACTCAGACCTGGGCGCGATCATGCTGCGTTCGGGCATCTACTCGGCCATCGTGCTGTTTCTGGTTGCAGCAGCGGCAGTGTTCTCGTGGTTGTTGATATACGGCAAGGTGCCTCAGATGGTCGCTGCCTGGGTGCAGACCGTGGCGCATGACCCGATTACCTTCCTACTGCTGGTCAACGTGATTTTGCTGGTCATTGGCACGGTGATCGACGGGATTCCCGGCTTGATCATGACCGCGCCGATTCTTCTGCCCATCGCCACCGAGATCTACCACATCGACCCCCGCCACTTTGGAGTGGTGATCGTCATCAACCTGGTGCTGGGATTGATGACGCCGCCGGTGGGGCTGAGCTTCTTCGTGGCTGCAGCGGTCACTGGTGCCAAGCCGGGTCCCATGTTCATCGTCACGTTGCCATTCTTCATCATCAGTTGCGTGGCACTTGTCATGCTCTCGCTGTTCCCCAGCTTGTCGTTGGGCTTGCTGAACTGATCCGATTCTTCGCCCTGCTTCGCCTTTCCCTATACGGAGTTTTTCATGACACTCAATCGACGCCACTTTCTTCAGACCACGGCTGTTGCCGCTGCTCCACTGGCCTTTGTGACGCCTTCGCGTGCGGCTGCGGCCAAGGAACTGCGCTTAGGCGTCATCACGCCTGCTGGGCATTCGTGGAACCGCGCGGCGGTGCAGTTTGGAGAAGCTTTGGCGAAAGAAACCAATGGCAGGCTCAAGGTGACCGTCTTTCATTCGGGTCAATTGGGTAATGAGTCGGCCATGATGCAGCAGCTGCAATCGGGTGCGCTGGACATGGGGTGGATTCAGGCGGCAGAGCTGGGAACGCGTGTTCCGAGCGTAGCCTCGATCAACGCGCCATATCTTGTCCGATCCACTGCTGCTGTAGCGAAGCTGGTCAAGACGCCTGCAGCCTTGAAATTGCTGGATGTGCTGCCGCGCGAAACCGGCTGCATCGGTTT
Organism: Comamonas sp. F1-6; assembly: GCF_039581415.1. Classification (NCBI taxonomy): domain Bacteria; kingdom Pseudomonadati; phylum Pseudomonadota; class Betaproteobacteria; order Burkholderiales; family Comamonadaceae; genus Comamonas; species Comamonas sp. F1-6. The sequence goes on along the minus strand of NZ_JBCPWN010000011.1, from coordinate 42,830 downwards.
GGGCTGGGGCATCACCGGCATGCGTGTGGTGTTCTCGAACAAGGAGATCAAGACGCCCAATGACCTCAAGGGTATGAAGCTGCGTATTAATCCGACGCCGGTTTACCGTGACTTCTACCAGTATTTCGGCGCAGCGCCGACTCCCATTCCCACACCTGCTGTGTTCGATGCCATGACCAATGGGCAAGTGGATGGACTCGAGGCGGATATAGAGCTCTCTTGGAGCCAGCGCTTTGACAAGGTGTCGAAACTGATGATGCCCATGAACGCGCTGTTCATGCCTGTGGCACCACTGTTCTCGGGTCGTATCTGGGCTACGCTGGATGGGAAGGACCGTGACCTGATTCGCCAATTGACCAGCCAAGCCTTGGACGGCCAGATCAACGATATCGTGACGACAGAGGTTGGCCTGCTGGAGAAACTCAAGAAGGAGTCGATTGTCATTCGCGATATCAATGCCTTTGACAATAAGCCTGCGATTGATGCCTTCGACAAGATCTGGCTGCCCAAAGCGCCTCAGATTGCAGAACTGCGCGCGGTGGGAGCCAAGCTCTGATTGATGATCGGGGGGCGCCGATTGGGAGGCGCCATGAATATGCACAGCAGGCCGCTCCCCTTGGGAGCGGCCTGCTGTTTAGCTTTCGATAATGCGTCTGGCAAAAGCTTCCAGATAGTCCATCAGGCGGTTGGCGCCGGTAATGGCGGCCGCTTCATCCCCGGTAGAGATACCCTGAGCCAGCTCCAGATGAGCAAGTGCGCCTTCAAGGATATCGCCTTCATGCTGGTAGGCATACCAAAAACGTCTGCACTGCACGATCAGAGGCGTGACGCTTTTGACTGCTGAACGGTTGCGGCTGGCAGTATGGATGATGGCATCGAGCGCATGATCCTCATGCATGTACTCTTCCAGGTTGCCGCGCTTGGCTGCAGCGACCATCTGCTTGGCACATTGGAGGATATCTTTGCGCTGCTGCACCGAGGCTCGCCGGGCAGCGCAAGCCGCCAACAGATTCTCCAGAACCCTGCGTGTCTGGATGACGTCCAGGTGCTCTGCCAGATCGATGTTGGAAACCAGTAGTCCGCGGCGCGGTTGCTGGACGATCAAGTCGATGGAGATCATGCGCAGCAATGCCTCGCGCACAGGCGTCCGGCCCATGCCCGTGCGCTCTGCCAACTCCGCCTCCACGATGGGACTTCCAGGCTCAAGTTGCATGGTCGACAGCATGGTTTCAATGGCGTCGTAGGCAAGGTCTGCAGCACGGCGCTTCACCGTAGGCAAAGTCTTGGTTTTTGTTGCAGCGGCTTTTACACGTGCAGCTGGAGATTTCTTGGAAGTTGGCATCAAAAAAGCGTGCTGGCGCCATCGTGTCGCAAGAGCAGAGATGGCGGGGTTTTGATTATATTGATCCGATATTTAGAATACATCATGGGCTTGGTGCTTGGCGCAGCCTGTGACAAAACTCTTTATCTGGACTCTTTCTCCTCAGCAGAGGCATGCGAGCATGTTCTCATGAGCCTAGTTCAACAACTGCTGGATGTCACGCAGCAAGGGCTCGGGGATCTGCACATATCCATTGGCTAGACTGCGGCTTCTTGCGATAAAGCGGCGTTGGGAAGGCAGGCGCGCCCCTTGGCCGGTAATACTCTCGAACAGCTTTTCAGCACGTTGACGCTCCTCGGCAAAATTGCCCGGGCTGAAAAATTGGGGATCAAATGCGATAACGATTTCCCCATGACAAGGGGTTGCACCGGCACCGTCGTCGATGCGCAGTGATTCAGCACTGGTCATGTCGCCAATCAATGGCCCGGCCAGCAGCTCGATCATGGTCGACAGGGCAGAGCCTTTGTAGCCGCCAAAAGTCAGCATGGCGCCTTGTTGGAGTACGGTTGTGGCATCGGTACTTGGTAAGCCTTCGGCGTCGACCCCCCAGCCTTCGGGCAGTGCGCGACCGCTTCTTTGGTAGAGCTCAATTTCACCGCGGGCCACTGCGCTGGTCGCAAAGTCAAAAATGTAGGGGTGAGAACCGACCCTGGGCCAACCAAAGGCGATTGGGTTGGTTCCGAAAACAGGTCGGCTTCCGCCCGCAGGGGCCACCCAGGAATGGCTGGGGGTCATGGCTAAGGCCGCAACGCCATGCTCGACCAAGGCTTCGATTTCGGGCCACAGGGCTGAGAAGTGATAGCAGTTGTTGATGGCCAAGGCTGCGATCCCGGTTGTCCGGACCTTCTCGAGCAGTACTTTGCTGCCCACCTCGAAAGCGAGTTGTGAAAAGCCGCGCTGTGCATCGACGGCGACGACGCCAGGTCCGCGGTCGCTGATGATGGGTATGGCATCGCGCACGACAGCGCCATGCTGGAGCGTGCGAGCGCACGATAGAACCCGGTACATGCCATGCGAATGGCACTCGTCGCGCTCTCCCGCTGTGATCACGCGCGCAATGGCCTGCGCATGTTCAGCAGACAGGCCGAGGTGGGTAAATACGCGATAGGCCAGGTTGTGCACCTCATCCAGCGTCAGCGCAGTGTGGCCTGGTTTCGATGCGGTTGTTTGAGCACTTTGGCCAGGGTGGTTCAGGTCGATGTTTGGCATGAGTTCCATGGCGTGCTCCTGTGCTTGGTTATGGACTGCTTGTTGACGTGCCCTGGTTGCGCGGAATGGCAAAGAAGCCTGTCAAGATTGGTGGAAAATTTTCTAAGGATAATTCAAATATATTAACAAGATACTTTATGATTTTCAAAGGCGCTCATATTCCTGACGAGATCGTGCGTTATCCAGGCGTTGCTTGCACTTCCTGGTCGGCTGGAGCTCTGCCATTCCGATCCATAAACACATTAGGAGACAAAGATGCAAATTACTGGCGAAATGCTTATCGGCGCGAGTTCGGTGCGCGGCACAGAAGGACAGCAGCAAGCGTTCGATCCCTGCATGGATCAATTCATCGCAACGCCCACGTTCGGTATGGGAGGGCAGGCCGAAGTGGACCGGGCTGCCCAGTTGGCGGCGCAGGCATTTGATCCCTACCGTCAGCTGTCGCTTGCCAAGCGTGCAGAATTTCTGGAGCTGATTGCCGACAACATCATGGCTTTGGGCGATGCCCTGATCGAGCGCGCCATGGCCGAAAGCGGCCTGCCGCTGGTGCGCCTGCAAGGCGAGCGTGGGCGCACGGTTGGACAGTTGCGGCTGTTTGCCAAGGTGGTGCGCGATGGCCGTTTTATGAGCCCCGCCATCGACCACGCACAGCCCGAGCGCACGCCGCTGCCACGTGCCGACCTGCGCCTGGCCAAGATGGCACTGGGCCCGGTGGCGGTGTTCGGTGCGAGCAATTTCCCGCTGGCGTTCTCGGTGGCAGGGGGCGATACGGCATCGGCCTTGGCTGCAGGTGCCCCTGTGGTCGTCAAGGCCCACAGCGCCCATCTAGGCACTTCCGAAATGGTGGGTCGAGCGATTCAGAAAGCGGTCAGAGATTTGGGGTTGCCCGAAGGGGTGTTTTCCCTGCTGATGGGCGCCGGGCGCAAGCTGGGTGAAGCATTGGTAGCACATCCTGCCATCAAGGCCGTTGGCTTTACCGGATCTCGCCAGGGAGGGCTTGCGTTGATGCGCATCGCCAACGCACGCCCGGAACCCATTCCCGTCTACGCGGAGATGAGCAGCATCAACCCGGTGTTTCTGATGCCGGCTGCCCTGGCCGCGCGTGCAGAGTCGATAGGGCGCGGTTTTGCCGATTCGCTGACGATGGGGGCGGGGCAGTTCTGCACCAATCCTGGGATGGTGGTGGTCATTGGTGACCGCAATGTGCAGCGCTTCATCGATGCCGCAAGCCAGGCGCTTGCCACCAAGCCGGCCCAGACCATGCTGACGCCGGGCATTCATCAGGCCTTTGATGCCGGCGCTGCCAAGGTTGGTGGCGTGGAAGGTGTGGAGAAAGTTGCACAAGGGCAGCCTGCGGATGGGCTGCACAATGCTGCGCAGGCCGCGCTGTATGTGACGGATGTGCAGCGCCTGTTGTCATCGCCTGTGCTGCAGGAGGAGATGTTTGGCCCGGCCTCTATTGTCATTCGGGCCAGGAATTTCGATGAGGTTCTTGAACTGGCTGAGCAACTGGAGGGCCAACTGACAGTGACGCTGCAGATCGATCCCGCAGACTATGCCGACGCGCAGCGCCTCATCCCCGTGCTGGAGCGCAAGGCGGGACGCATCTTGGCCAATGGTTTTCCGACCGGAGTCGAGGTATGCCACGCCATGGTGCATGGAGGTCCTTTCCCATCCACGTCCAACGCTATGTTCACTTCTGTGGGCGCCAGCGCCATTGACCGCTTTCTGCGCCCGGTGTGCTATCAGGATTTGCCGGATGTGCTGCTCCCAGCGGCTGTACAGCAAGCGAACCCGCAGGGACTTGCCCGAGTGATCAATGGCGATTTAGTGGCGCGTTGACTGGTGGCAAGCGCGCTCTTCGGCTCCAAGGAGAGGGCGCTTGCCTGTGTCGATGTGTGAGCGACCAGCTGTGCCGGGAATGTGTTATTTCAACCAGCCGCGTTTGCGGAAGTACAGCATCGGGCCGACGGCGCTCAGAATCATCAGGGCGACCACGTAGCCGTAGCCGAATTCCCACTCCAGCTCGGGCATGAACTTGAAGTTCATGCCGTAGACGCTGGCAATCAGCGTGGGCGGCAGCAGAGCCACGCTGGCCACCGAGAAGATCTTGATGATCTTGTTCTGATTGATGTTGATGAAGCCGACCGTGGCGTCCATCAGGAAGTTGATCTTGTCGAACAGAAAGGCCGTGTGACTGTCCAGCGACTCGATGTCGCGCAGAATCTGGCGTGCTTCCTCAAACTGCTCGGCGTTGAGCATCTTGGAGCGCATCAGAAAGCTCACGGCGCGGCGCGTGTCCATGACGTTGCGGCGGATGCGGCCGTTCAAGTCTTCCTGGCGGGCAATGGCACCCAGCACTTCCTTGGCCATCTCGTCGGTCACATCGCCGGACAGCACCATCTTGCTGGCTTTTTCCAGGTCGTCGTAAATGCGCTCCAGCGTGTCGGCAGAGTACTCGGCATCGGCGTCAAACAGCTTGAGCAGAACGTCCTTGGCATCGTCGATCAAGCCGGGCGCACGGCGCGCTCGCATGCGCAGCAGGCGAAAGACAGGCACATCCTCGTCGTGGATGGAGAACAGCACGCCATGGCTGCGCAGCGCTGCGTTGTGCTGGTTGACGATGAAGGCCACGCGCACCGAGCGGGGGTCTTCGTCGTCGTCGATCAGAAAGTCGCTGCGGATATGCAGCTCGCCGTTGTCTTCTTCGTAAAAACGCGCCGATTCCTCGATGTCGTCGTCCATCGCATCCTCAGGGATGGACAGCTCGTAGTGCTGCTTGATCCAGCGCTTTTCTTCGAGGGTTGGCGATTCCAGATCGACCCAGACGGGGCGAAAGCGTTCAAGGTCTGCCAGGGACTCGATTTCTTCCTGAACGAGTCGACCATTGGCTAGCGTAAAGATGTTGAGCATCAGCTCACTCCCGGTTGTTCTTGAGGTTCTGCAGGGATCAGGGCGCTTTCAACCCCCACAGTCTTCACCGGGAGCTGAAAGCTACCAACTAGGGTAGGTTTCCACGGATGTCTTTCAGTAATTCGAAGCCAGTGATTATGCTACGTTGCACTGCAGCATGTCGCGTGCGTCATAGTTGGGCAAGTGGGTAAGCGGGGCTTGTCGCCCGCCTGTCACAGCCCCTTGGTAAACGCGTCGGCCTGCACCAGATCGGCCCAGGCACCGGCCTTGGCCTGCGGCGCACGCAGCAGATAGTTGGGGTCGTAGGTCACCACCGTGGGCACGCCCGCAATGTGGTGCGGTTCGGCCCGCAGCCGGCCCAGCGCGTCATGGCGGCCCAGCACGGCGCGTGCACTGGCCAGGCCCAGAACCAGCACGCAGTCCGGGCGCAGTTCGCGCAGCAGAGCCTCCAGGGCGGGTTGCAGCGCCTGGGCATGGCTGAGATCGGCATCGGGCGGCGCACGGTGCAGGGCGGCGCTGAAGACACGCGGTTTTTCCTGCAGACCGAGGGCACGCAGCATATTGTCCAGCAGCTTGGCGGCATCGCCCTGCAGCGCCGTCTGGGCGCTGTCGGCTGCAGGCCTTTGCGCCGGGCTCAGCAAAGGCGGGTTGGCGGCAGGCTCCAGCAGGATCAGCCAGCCGCCTTGCTCGGCGCTGTGCACATGCTGCGGCGCATGGGGGTAGACCAGCTGGGCGGGACTGATGGTCCAGCCGAGGCCTGGCTCGCCTGCCGGGCCTGCGGCGGGTTGCTGCACAAACTGACGAGGCTCGTGCGCCCGGTGCCCGGACAGATTCTGGGGCGGTGGGCTGGCGGGCCTGGCGGTCTGGGCGGGCGGCGGGGCCGGTGTTGGCGCTGCCTCGGCCGCAGGTGCAGCGGCCTGAGCCACGGGCGGGCTTACGGGGGCGGGCGGCGCCATGCGCACCACCGGCGCTGTGACGGGCAGGGGCTCCGCGACCGGCAATGGTGCGGCTGCGACTGCAGTGACTGCAGCCACTGCTGCGGGTTCCACGGGGTCGGGCAACCAGACGGTGATGCCCATGGCTTCCAGCATGGCCCGCTGGCGGGCATCCAGGTTCAGGGCCATAGTTTCAGACTCATGAGCACCGCATGTTCGCGCGGGCCGTTGGGGTTGGGGTAGTAGTTCTTGCGCAGCCCGACTTCGGCAAAGCCATGCCTGAGATAGACCTCGCGGGCGCGGGCATTGCTTTCGCGCACTTCCAGCCAGATCCATTGGGCGTTCTGCTGCCGCGACCACAAAGCCAGCGCATCGAGCAGCACGCGCGCCCAGCCCTGACGCTGGCAGGCCGGGTTGACGGTGATATTGAGCAGATGCACCTCGTCCAGCGCCTGCATGGCGACAAAGTAGCCCAGCAGCTGGTGATCGGCATCGACCAGCAGCTGTATCTGGTAGCCGGCCACCATGGCATCCTGGAAGTTGCCGCGCGTCCAGGGGTGGACATAGGCTTGCTCCTCGATTGGGAGCAGGGTGTCAAGCCAGAGCGCGGACAGCGGCTCGAAATGCACCAGGGATGCCGCATCCTGGGTGCTGGCGTCGGCGGCGAGTGTGGAGCTGCTGGGCAAGGTCATTGGACGCTTATCGGGAGGCGATGCCGGTTGCATCGGGTGTGAGGGCTGCGGCGGCCTTTTCGGCTTCGCGCTCGGCCGTGGTTTTTGCCACTTTATCTCGGATATAGCGCGGCAGCGCCTCTTCGGCAGGCACCGCGCAGCCTTTTGCCAACAGTGCCGGTGCCAGGCGCAGCATGGCCGTGGCCGTGGGCATGGCGTGCACATGGCGGGCAGTGGGCGCCAGCAGCTCGGGGTAGACGGGCTGGGCATTGCCCGCCACGGCATGGCCGGCTGCAGCCTGCAGAGCCTCGGGGGCGCAGAGACCGAAGTCCTCGGGCTCGATCCACTGGCCGTCCACATAGCAAAAGGCTGCGTGATAGACCTCGTGCATGCGTGCGTCGAGCACGGCCTCGACCTCGGTGCAGCCATGCAGATGACGGGCCTCTTCGGCCACGGTGAGCAGCGAGTCCACAGGCAGCACGGGCACCTTGGCGGCAAACGCCAGACCCTGGGTGATGGCGCAGGCCGTGCGCAGGCCCGTGAAGGAGCCGGGGCCGCGCCCGAAGGCAATGGCGTCCAGCTGCGCGAAACTCAGCCCCGCATCCTTCATGAGCTGGCATATGGCCGGCAGCAACTGGGCCGACGACTGCTGCGCGCCCGGCCCGCTGTGCTGCCAGATGGCATCGCCACGCTGGACGGCAACAAACAAGGTATCGGTACTGGTGTCGATGGCGAGAAGATTCATGTTCGGCGGGGCGTCAGCCGCAGGCGGGCTGGAGCGCAATACGGAATGCACTGGGCTGCAACGGACGGCAGCGTAGCCCTGCATTATCGGACGCCCGCCGCCAGCTTGCCGCGGGCGCCGCCAATGCCCGGCATGGGCGCAGCCCGGCGTAGACTCTGGCCCCATGCTGCAGACCCCCTTCTTTCTTCGCAAGACCCTGAGCGCACTGGGCGCATCGTTGCTGGCGCTGCTGGCCCAGCCCGCGCTGGCGCAGTCCCTGCCTGCCGACACCCGCATTCCCGCCGCCGTGGACGCGGCGCTGCAACGCGCCAAGATTCCGCGCGATGCCGTATCGCTGCTGGTGATGAATGTGGATGGAAAATCGCCACCGAACCTGGCCTGGCGCACGCACCAGGCCATGAATCCGGCCTCGGTCATGAAGCTGGTCACCACCTATGCGGCGCTAGACCAGCTGGGCCCGGCCTATGTCTGGCGCACGCCCGTCTATCTGGGCGGCCCGGTGGTCGATGGCGCCTTGCGCGGCAATCTCTACATCCAGGGTCAGGGCGACCCCAAGCTGGTGCTGGAGCGCCTGTGGCTGATGCTGCGCCGCCTGCAAGGCATGGGCATCAAGGTCATCGTGGGCGATATCGTGCTGGACCGCAGCGCCTTTCAGCTGCCCACGCATGATGCGGCGGTCTTCGACAACGAGCCCTGGCGGCCCTACAACGCCTCGCCCGATGCGCTGCTGATCAACTACAAGGCCGTGGCGCTGAATATTGCTCCTGATACAGGAGCTGGTGTCGCTCGTATTCAATACGATCCACCAATGTTTGGTATGGAAAACCAGCAAACGATTGCGCTGGCTGCTCCTACTTCTGATTGCGGCGACTGGCGCAGCAAAATGCAGCTGGACATGAACAATCCGCAGCGCATCGCCTTCAACGGCAGCTATCCGGCAAGCTGCGGCGACAAGAGCTGGTCCATCGCACCGGCGCAGCCCGAGCGCTTTGCGGCCAAGGCCATAGAAGGCATGTGGCGCGAGCTGGGCGGCAAGCTCACCGGAGCCGTACGCGACGGCAGCGTGCCCCAGGGCCTGCTGCCGGCCTTCCAGCTGGAGTCTCCGGCACTGTCCGAGGTGGTGCGCGACATCAACAAATACAGCAACAACATCATGGCCCAGCATGTGCTGCTCACCCTGGGCATGCAGCGCACCGGCGTGGCCAGCTTCGACTCCGCGCGTCAGTCGCTGGCACAGTGGTGGGCCGCGCGCTGGGGCAATGCCGAGCAGCCCGTGGTGGACAACGGCGCAGGCCTGAGCCGCAATGCCAGCATCACCGCCAACGGACTGGGGCAGATGCTGCAGAACGCCTGGGTCTCGCCCGTGATGCCCGAGTTCGTCTCCTCCATGCCCATCGTCGGCGTGGACGGCACGCTGCGGCGCAGCAAGAGCCGGTTTGCAGGCGCCGCCCACCTCAAGACCGGCAGCTTGCGCGACTCGGCCGCGCTGGCCGGCTATGTCGACGGTGCCAGCGGCCAGCGCTATGTGCTGGTGGCCATGGCCAACCATGCCAATGCGGCCGCGGCGCGCACGGCCTGGGATGCGCTGGTGGACTGGACGGCGGCCCAGTAGCCGCCCGAGGGCGGCCGCTCTATCCCTGCCCAATCACCGCCCTTTGCCCGCCTCGACAAACCGGACCCTGGTCCGGTTTTTTTGTTGCGTGACGGAACGATGACCAGGTTATTGGGCGTTGGATTTTTGTCCGACCATCGGTAATTGCCCGATAACCGCGCCTGGGTGACTGTCGCTAGGATGACGCTGATGAAAAAAGCACGACCGTGCGATTCACAACACATCAGGAGAACATCATCTTGGCAAGCAAACTCAAACTCTTGGCGGCTGCAATGGCTACGGTGGGCCTGCTGGCGGCCTGCGGCGGCGGAGGCGGGGCCGATACCACCCCCAAGGCCAAGGTCACCTCGGTCAAGGTCATGGGCGACAGCCTCTCGGACAGCGGTACCTTCGGCTTCAAGTTCACGGTACAGGGCTCGGCGCCCACCGGTGCTGGCTCGACCATGATCTGGCCTGAGCGCATTGCCGACCAGTTCAGCCAGAGCTTGTGCGCCCACTTTCGTGCCGGTGACGAAAATCTCACGACTTATCAGGAAGTCGCCACCTGCACCAACTACGCAGTGGGTGGTGGCCGCGTGAACCCGCTGGATGCGCCGACATCGCCCAAGTCGGTTCTGGTGCAGATCCAGGCCGCATCCAAGGCTGGCTTCAGCGCCGATGATCTCGTCGTCATCGATGGCGGCGCCAACGATGCCGCCGACGTGATCGGGGCGCTGATTGCCGCAGCCAAGGGCAATTCGCAGCCGCTGAACGCCATGGTGGCCTGGCTGGATTCCAAGGCTCCGGGCACGTCCACGGCCCTGATGACCCAGGCCGGTGGCGATGCCTCCAAGTTTGCCGGCCTGGCGGCGGGTGCCTATCTGCAGACCCTGGCCAAGACTTTTGCCGGCTCCATTGCGCAGAATGTGGTCGCCAAGGGCGCCACGCGTGTGGCCGTGCTGAATGTTCCCGCCATTACCAAGACACCGCGCTTCCAGATGGTCCTGGCCAGCATTGCCAAGGCCGCAGGCGGCGGGGATCAGGGGGCTGCTGCGGCTGCCAAGCAGGAAGCGTCATTCGATGCCCTGGTACAGGTCTTCAACAACCAGCTGGCTGCCAGTCTGGCAGGCCAGTCCCAGGTGGTCCTGGTCGATTTCTACACCGAGTTCAAGAGCCAGATCAGCAACCCGGCCCAATACGACTTCGATAACGTGAAGGACCCGGTCTGCCCGATCACTGGCGTGGACGCAAGCGGCCTGCCCACCTATACCTTCCCCACCTGCACGGCGGCGGCCTTGAGTGCCACACCCGGCAAATCCAGCCCTGACTGGTGGCAGCACCATGTCTTTGCCGACAGTTTCCACCCCACGCCTTACGGCCATCAGCAAATGAGCCAGCTGGTTTCCCGCTCTCTGGCCCAGAAGGGCTGGCTGTAAATCCGTCCGCACCTCAATAACAAGGAGACAAAACCATGAAAATTTCTGTGCGGATCATTGCAGCCGCTGCTGCGCTGGCGGCCTGCGGTCTGGCCAGCGCCCAATCGGCCGGAAGCTGGATGGCGCGTGTGGGCGTGACCCATCTGTCGCCTGATGTGAGCAGCGGCAATCTGTCGGCGCCGTCCTTTCCCAACACCAAGGTCGACGCCGGCAGCAATACTCAGCTGGGCGGCGGCATCACCTATATGGTGACCGACAATCTGGCTCTGGACGTGCCTCTGGCCACGCCCTTCAAGCATGACCTGTCGGGAGCAGGCTCGATTGCCGGCGTGGGCAAGCTGGGCAGCACCAAGGCGATACCCGCGACGCTGATGCTGCAATACCGCTTCAACGAGGCCAAGGCCGCGTTCCGCCCCTATCTGGGAGTCGGTGTCACCTATGCCCATTTCTATGGCGAAAAGACCACGGCCACGCTCAACGGTCTGAGCGGCGGCACGCTGGCCAATCCGACCACGGCCGAGCTCGACGACAAGTTCGGCGCGCTGGCGCAGCTGGGCTTTGTCTACCAGTTCAACGAGCGCTGGTTTGTGGATGCCTCCTACTCCAAGAGCTTTCTGAAGACCAAGATCCATCTGTCTTCGGGCCAGAGCGTCAGCGTCAGGCTCAATCCCGATGTGTTTGCCATGGCCATAGGCTATCGCTTCTGAGTCGGCACGGTCGACACGAAAAATCCGGGCTGGTCCCGGATTTTTTTTGTGTTGCGGCTCAGTTGTAGTGCTGGGCCGAGGGCTCTTCGCCATGCACGGCCCAGCGGCCCAGGGCCTGGAGCTTGTAGTCCAGCGGATCGTGCAGGGTATGGGTGCGCACATTGCGCCAGAAGCGGTCGAAGCCGAGATCGGCATGGGTGCCGCGCGAGCCCACCACATCGAACATTTCCTGGGTGGCGAACAGGGTGCAGCGATGCGCCATGACCTTGGCTTCGAAGACGGCGATGGCGACCTCGGCGCGTTCCGCTGCGCTCAGCGCAGGGCCGCGCTGCCAGGCTTTTTGCAGCAGCTCTGCGCCGTGGTCGGCCATCAGGGCTGCTCCCGAAATCTGGGCCTGCATCTCGCCCATGCGGCGCAGCAGATAGGGATCGTCGGTGGCGCGCTCCACTGCCGAGCCCAGCCAGGGCCGGCCATGTTCGCACGCATAGTCGCGTGCCTGCCGGCGTGCGCCCTGGGCCACGCCGACAAACAGATTCACCAACACCAGCTGAGCCAGGCAGTTGCGCAGCGTATGAAAGGCCGTGACTTCGGCATTCTCGTCGCGCATGACGGCGCTGGCGGGAAGCTGGACGCGATTGAACTGAACCGAGCCGCTGTCGGTCTGACGCTGGCCCATGGGGTTCCAGTCATCCTTGACGGCAATGCCGGGCGAGGCGGTTTCAAGCAGGCCCAGAACCGGCTGCGCATGGCCTGCCACGCTGGCCGATACCGTCAGGTAATGAGAGCCGCGCGTGCCCGAGCAAAAGCCTTTCAGACCGTCGAGCACATAGCCGCCGGCGAGCTCCGAGCTGCGGGGCAGGGCCTGCAGACGCGTGTCGCGCGGGTTCAGTGCATTGCCCCACCAGCCGTTCTCGTCGATGGTGCGGCGCAGCCAGAGGCGCTGCTGCTGGCGCGAGCCGTAGATCAACACGGTGGCGACCTGAAGCTGGTGAAACGCCAGCACATGGGCCAGGGCGCTGTCGACTGCGGCCAGGGCACGGACATGGCGGTAGATGTCGGGCCAGCTCAGCGCATCGCCGCCATGTTCGTGGGGGATGGCTAGGCGCAGCAGGCCGGCATCGCGCAGCAAGGCTTTTTCCGCTGCCGCATGGCCGCCCTGGCGGTCGCGTGCAACGGCAGTTTTTTCCAGGGCGCCGAGTACATCGTTGAAGTGACTGGAGAGCATGGTGAAGAAGGTGGAGAGCGGAAAAGAGGCGGGAGGTCAGTGGCAGATGGCTCCGTCTTCCAGCAAGGAAGCTTCCAGCGCAATCGTGCTGACGCGGTTGTCCTGCGCGCGTTGCTGCAGACCGCTGCGCTGCCAATGCTGGACGGCGTGTTGCAGCCAGCGGGTGGACTGCGCATCGGCCTTGGCCAGACGGATATGGGCCTGATCCGTGGTGCGAAATCGGTTGCCGAGGCGGGTGTAGAAGCGCCAGTTGTCCTGTTGCAGCAGGCGCGTGATGACCTCTGGCGACTCGGCCAGAACATGGCATTTGCCGGCCAGGAAATCGCTGACTGCATGAATGCTGGAGGACGCGAAAAGAGGCTGCAGGCCCTGGGCCTGCAAGGTACTGGCAGAGGCCTGACCCGTGGCGACGCAGGCCGTGGGTCTGAGGGCGGCTTTCTGCGCCATATGCGGCAGCCAGGAGCTCCAGTGACCGGGGGCATGGCGGCTCCAGAGGGAGGCCTGCTGCTTGAGCACCAGCAGTTGCAGGCTCTGCGGCATATAGCTGCCGCCGGTCTGTCGATCAGCAGCGGATTGGCCGTCCTGCGGCGCCACGCCTTCGAACATCAGGTCTGCATCGCTTGCGGGGGTGATTTTGACGCTGGTGCCCAGTTGCCGGCCCAGCCAGTCCGCCAGCGCCAGGTCATAGGCATCGGGCTCTGGCGGCAAGGCTTCGCCGGGCAGGGCAGGGCGCGCATAGCTGCGCAGGGCCACATGCAGCACGCCATTGCGCCGGGCCTGCTGCAGCACCGGGCCTGCAGTCTCGATGTCGCCGAGCTGCGGCAAGGCGGGCCAGAGCACGCCAGCGCCGGCGGCAGCGGCCGCCAGCGCGGTGCCGGCCAGGACCAAACGCCGCCAGGATTGCGTGGCGCTACTCATGAAATTCCAGCCCGCTGCGCCAGCGCGTCAGGCGCTTTTCGAGCAAGGCCAGCCCATAGTTGAGTGCCAGGCCCAGAATGGCCAGCAGCACGATGCCGGCGTACATGCTGGGGATCTGGAAGATTTCCTGGGAGTTCAGCGTGAGAAAGCCCAGGCCTGCATGCGAGCCGATCATCTCGGCAGCGACCAGCGCGGTGATCGAATAGGCACCCGCCAGTCGGATGCCGGTGAAGATGGACGGTGCCGCCGCCGGCAGGATGACCTTGAAGAAGATGAAGCCGCGCGAGGCCCCCATGGACAGCGCCGAATGAATCAGCAGCTTTTCCACCTGCTTGACGCCGCTGATGGTGTTGAGCAACACCGGCCAGAAGGCCGCCCAGAAGATGATGGCTATCTTGGACGCCTCGCCGATGCCGAAGAACAGCAGAAAGACCGGAAACAGCGCCAGGGCAGAAACCTGACGGAACAGCTGAAGCAAGGGGTCGACAAAGGCTTCGAAGCGGCGCACCACGCCCATCAGCAGACCAAGCGCCACGCCTGCCACGACGGCCAGAATCAGCCCTGCCAAGGAGCGCTGCAGGCTGGCCGCCACATGCTTGCCCAGCTGGCCGGTCTGCGCCAGCTGAACGATGGCTGCCAGAACCGCGGATGGCGGGCTGAGAAAGGCCGAATTGACCAGTCCCGAGCGCGGCAGGAATTCCCAGATGGCAAAGAACAGCAGCACGCAGGCCGAGCGCTCCAGCCATTGGAGCCCGAGTTGCCGGGAGGAAAGCAGTGACACCGGCTTGGCGGGGCGCCGGGATGGGGATGCGGCCAGTTGGCTCATATGGCAAATCCTCGCAAGGCCAGGCTGAAATCAGGGGCGGTGGGCAGCAGCGGTGCCAGCGGTTGCTGGCGGTGGCCGCTGGCAAAGGCGACTTCGTCGCGCAGTACATCCCAGGCCTGTTCGCGCAGCTGCACAAAGGCCGGGGCGTGGCGTATCTCGGCGGGGCGCGGACGCGGCAGCGCTATGTCCAGAACGGATTTGATGCGACCGGGTCGGTGCGTCATGACGGCGATGCGATCCGACAGATAGATGGCTTCATCGAGGCTGTGGGTGATGAAGACGATGGTGGTCTTGTGCTGCTCCCAGATGCGCAGCAGCTCGGACTGCAGGATTTCGCGTGTCTGGGCATCCAGGGCGGCAAACGGTTCGTCCATCAGCAGCAGGCTGGGCGAATAGGCCAGGGAGCGGGCGATGGCCACGCGCTGACGCATCCCGCCCGAGAGTTCGTGCGGGTAGCGCTGGCCGAAGCCGGCCAGGCCCACCAGGTGCAGAAACTGCTCGGCAGTCTCCCGGCGCTCGCGTTTGGGAATCTTGCGGATCTCCAGCCCGACCTCGATGTTCTGAAGCACGGTACGCCACGGAAACAGCGCATAGCCCTGGAACACCACGCCCTGCTCGCGGTTGATGCCGCTGGCCGGCTGGCCGTCGATGCTGATGCTGCCGCCGCTCTTGCGCGCCAGCCCGGCAAGCACATTGAGAAACGTGGACTTGCCGCAGCCCGAGGGCCCGAGGAGGGTGAAGAACTCGCCTTCACGGATATCGAGATTGAAGTCCTGCAGGGCGGCAATCTGCTGCTTGCGGCCGCGCTCGTCGGCAATGGCGAAATCCATGCGCACATCGCGTGCCCGGATCTTGATGGCGGAGCCGGAGTCGTCGAGGGCCGTGCTCATGTCGCAGCTCCCTTGGCAAAGGGGTTGAACTCGTTGGTGTACACATCCTTGACCGCCACCTTGCCCGGCTGCAGCTTGCCTTCACGCTCCAGCACGTCGATGTAGTACTGGATGGGCGGCTCGGTGATGATCTGGTCGTCCACATAGGCATAGCGCTCCACATGCTTGAGCTCCATGCCCAGGCGCTCGGCCGTGTAGCGGCGCGCTTCGTCGGTGTTGGCGTTGACCCAGTTGCCTGCCTTGGCGATGGCGGTGACCACATCGCGCACGGCCTGCGGGTTCTCGCGCGCAAACTTGCCGTTGACGCTATAGGGCGCCATGCCGCCCAGGCCGCGGTCCAGGTCGTAGTCGGTCCACAGGCGCTGCAACTCGGGGTTGGCCTCGGCACCGCCGGAATGGGGTGGGTGGATGATGGCCAGATCCACATTGCGGCCGATCACGGCCTGCTCGCCCTGGTTGTCGGGAACGACCAGGAAGTTGATCTTGTTGACATCGGCGCCGTGCTCGCGGAAATAGGTCTTGGAGACAAACTCGGCGCAGGCGCCGAAGCTGTTGAAGCCTATGGTCTTGCCTTCCAGATCCCGGGGCGTGCGAATGCCCGAATCCTTGCGCACGAAGTACTTCATATGCGGTGCCTCCTGCAGCGTCTTGCTGCCGGCGGCAATCACCTTCATGTCGGCCCCGGCCGCAATGGCCGAAATCACCAGCGGCACCATGCGCGAGCCGAAGTGGATGTCGCCCGTGCCGACCAGCGGAATGATCTGAGGGGCGGCAATCTTGCCCACGTAGTTGGGGCGGGTGGAGGTCCCGTCGAAGTAGCCCAGTCTGTCGGCCAGATAGATCAGGTCGAAAGAGGGGTTGTCGGGGTAGTTGAAGGGAACGACCTTGCCATTTTGTGCCGTGCGGCTCGTTTCGCTGCTGGCCTGGTTGTCGGAGCGCGAGCAAGCCGCCAAGCCCAGGGATGCAGCACTGATGGACAGAAGCTTGCCAAGCGCGTCGCGACGGGTTCCCATGGTTCTAACCTTTGAAGTTGCTTTGAAGCAAGCAAGGTTAGAGAAGGCGTCTAATAAAGAAAACGAATAAAAATTTGCATCTTTACTTGAAAATCAGCTAAGCGACCGCTCAGCCCGCAGCCGCCGCACGTTGCAGGCGGTCGCGCACGCCTTCCCAGTCGGCGGTGTCGGGCGGGGTTTCGATCCAGATCAGCTTGGCGCCCCAGTCGTCGAAATTGCGCAGCATGCCGAACAGCTCGCGGGCCACGTCGCGCGGCTCGTCGGACATGCGGCGCAGCAGCAACTGGGCGGTGGTGACATTGAGGGGGCTGCGGTGATAGATGGCAATATTCCTGCCATCCTTGCCCAGGATGTCCAGTGCCGATTGCAGCTGCCTGGCATCCATGAGCCGCACCTTGGCGTTGGGCGCGTAGTGCGCCAAAAGCGTTCCCGATGCACGCGGGGTATCCGCAGTCAGCTCTTCTTTCGAGAGCGGTCGCAGGCCGCAGGCACGCGCTATATCGTCACGCGTGATGGCGCCGGGGCGCAGCAGCACGGGCACGCCCCGCGTGCAGTCGACGATGGTCGATTCAATGCCCACTTCGCAGGCGCCGCCATCGAGCACCAGCAGTTCTTCGCCAAACTCGGTGGCCACATGCTCGGCCGTCGTGGGGCTGACGCGGCCGAACTTGTTGGCGCTGGGGGCCGAGACGCCCCAGACCGGCGGATCGAGCTGCTGGCAGGCCTGCAGCACCGCATGGGCCACGGGGTGGGAGGGGCAGCGCAGGCCCACGCTGTCCTGACCGCCGGTCGATGCCTTGGCGGCATGCGGCAGGCGCGGCAGGATCAGGGTCAGCGGGCCGGGCCAGAACGCGTCGATCAACTGCTGGGCAAAGACCGGAACTTCCTTGGCATAGCGCGTGATGGCGGCGGCGTCGGCCACATGCACGATCAGCGGATGGTTGGCCGGGCGGCCCTTGGCGGCAAAGATCTGCGCCACGGCCGCATCGTTGTCGCTGTCCGCGGCCAGACCGTAGACCGTCTCGGTGGGCAGGCCCAGCAGCCGGCCTTGCTGCAGCGCAGCAGCAGCGGCTTGCACCGAGGCTTCCAGCGTTCCATCCAAGATCATTTCAATTCCTCTTTCATGCACTGCGCCGCCGTATGTGCGGTGCTTTTGCGCTTGCAGAGCATCAGCGAAGGACGCCAAGCAAGGGCCGCCCCGCAGCGAGGGCGTCGTCCCCCTCCCGCGTAGCGAGAGAGGGGCGCCCGGCTAGGGGGAAGCGGCGGGGCCGCCTAGGCAAAGCCGCTCAGGGGGTGTTATCAGAACGCAGCAATGCCGAGGATTTCAGCGGCCTTCAAAGCGGTTTCACGCGCTTTTTCGGGGCTTGCCGCGGTGATGTTCAAGTGGCCCATCTTGCGGGCTGGCTTGGCATCGACCTTGCCGTACAGGTGCAGGTGAGCACCGGGCAGGGCCAGGATCTGATCCCAGGCCGGAGCCTTGGCGGTTTCGCCGTCCTTGAACCACAGATCGCCCAGCAGGTTGAGCATGACGGTGGCGCTGTGCTGGCGCGGCTGCACCAGGGGCAGATTGGTCATGCAGCGCACTTGCAGCTCGAACTGCGACACATCCATCGCGTTCTGGCTGTAGTGGCCGCTGTTGTGCGGGCGCGGGGCGATCTCGTTGACCACCAGCTGGCCGTTGTCCAGCACAAAGAATTCCACGCAGAGCACGCCCACGTAATCGAGGCCGATAGCTACGGATTTCGCAGCGGCTACCGCTTGCTCTGCCTGTGCTGCAGGTACGTTGCCTTCGTAGACCTCGGTCACGGCCAGAATGCCGTCGCGGTGCAGATTGCGCTGCACGGGCAGGTTGACGATGTCGCCATTGCGGCCACGGGCCACGATGACCGAGCATTCGTGCGCCAGCGGCAGCATTTTTTCGAGCACGCAGGCCACCTGCTTGAGCTCGTCCCAGGCCTTGATCAGCTCGTCGCGGGTCTTGACGCGGATCTGACCCTTGCCGTCATAGCCCATTCGCGCGGTCTTGAGGATGCCGGGCAGCAGCGCGTCGTTGACGGCGGCCAGCTGCTCGGCCGTCTCGATCACGGCATAGGGGGCGCAGGGCACGCCGCACTTCACGAAGTGGGCTTTCTCGGCAGCGCGGTCCTGGGCGATCGCCACGGCAGAGCCGGCGGGCGATACGGGCAGGCTCTCGGCCAGCTTGTTCAGCGAGCCGGCAGGTACGTTTTCGAACTCGGTGGTCACGGCTGCGCAGAGTCTGGCCAGCTCGGCCAGGCCCTGAGGGTCTTCGTAGCCGGTGCGAACATGCTGGTGGCTCACCAGACCGGCGGGGCTGGTCTCGTCCTTGTCCAGCACGGCGGTGAAATAGCCCATGGCCTGTGCGGCATGTGCAAACATGCGGCCCAGCTGACCGCCGCCGAGCACGCCCAGCGTCGCGCCGGGCAGGATCACATCGGTGTTGCTCATGCGTTCACCGGCAGGGTCATATTGCGGGCGGCCTCGGTCTGCTCGACGCGGAAGGCTTCGAGCTTGGCGCGCAGCGCGGGGTCTTCGTTGGCCAGCAGGGCCACGGCAAACAGGGCCGCATTGGCCGCACCGGCATTGCCGATGGCAAAGGTGGCCACGGGCACGCCCTTGGGCATCTGCACGATGGAATGCAGCGAATCCACACCCTGCAGGTGACGGCTGGCCACGGGCACGCCCAGCACCGGCACGGTGGTCTTGGCGGCAATCATGCCGGGCAGGTGGGCAGCACCGCCGGCGCCGGCGATGATGGCCTTGAGGCCACGGTCGGCTGCGGCTTCGGCAAAGCGGAACATGTCGTCCGGCATGCGGTGGGCCGATACGACCTGCGCTTCAAAAGCGATACCGAATTGCTGGAGGATGGCAACTGCGTGTTGCATGGTGTCCCAGTCGCTGCTGGAACCCATGACCACGCCAACTTGGATGGGGTTCATGTTCTTCAGGGCGCTGCCGCCCGGCCTAGTGGAACTCCTGATTTTACGGTTTCGCCGCATTGCCGCCCGACTGTGGGGCATAGCCGTCTGGGTAAAGCAACTATGACTCCCGGATATGGGCCGTCGCGTTATCGCGCGCAAAGCCCAGCACGCGGTCCCTGAAGACATGGATGACCCAGGCCAGCGTGACCAGGATTTGCAGGCTCAGGGAAGCCCAGGGCACATAGCTGAGCCAGGCACCGGCTTGCTCTATGCCGTCCGGCGAGCTCATCCACATGGCCACCACGGGCTGAACAAACATGGCACCTGTATAGCCGCCCATGCCATAGGCCAGCAGCGGCGCGGCGATGTTGAGGATCAGCCAGGCGATGACAAACGAGGCCAGGGGAGACTTGAGCCTGCCCGCCAGCAGGGCGAAGCCGGTCAGCAGCAGGCAGTCGCGCAGCAGATGCAGGCACAGATAGAAGGTAAAGCTGTTGAGCTTGCCGCTGATGGCCGCCTCAAGTGACTGGGGGGCGAACAGCAGCAGCAAGGCCATGGCAAAGCCCAGCAGCAGGCTGACGGGCCACAGCGGCAGTGCCTCCAGCGCCTCGCGCCAGCGCTGGCGGCTGGCCGACCATTGAACCTGGCGCCAGGCGCGCAGATGCTGGTCCATGTGCTGGAGGGCGACATAGGCGGTGCCGATCAGCGCGATCCAGGCTGTGCTGCTGAAAAATTCGGCAATGCCCAGATTGAGCGAGCCGGCTGCGAAAAATCCGGTCAGCGCCAGACCCAGAGGCCAGGCCCAGGGCAGGGTGCGTACATCGAGTCGGGTGCAAAGCTGGCGCCACAGGGCCAGCAGCCCCAGGCCCAGCACCAGCACACCGGCCAGATAGGCCAGGCCCAGGCCGCCCACATTCAGGCCCCACCAGAACACAGGCTCGGCGTCGATGTCCACAATGCCTTTGTAGACATGGTCGATAAAGGGACCGGGGGCGAAGAACAGGATCAGCAGAGGCAGCAGTGCCGCTCGCCGGCGATTGATGGGCCTGTCCCTCAGCCCCCAGCTCATGAGCACGGAATTCATGGCCCAGGTCTGCAGGCCCAGGCCCCAGATCACGGCCAGGCCAATCGTGTGTTGCAACTTCAGGGGCTCCAGCGCCCAGAAGTGGGTCACACCCGCCACGGCCAGCGCAAACCACAGCACATACAGCCAGGCAGGCAAGGTGGCGCCCAGCAGCTTGCCCCAGGCCATCTGCCAGGGCGTGAGCACGGACAGACGTTGCCAGTCCCAGGTGTTCTGGCTGGCTTCCTCGGCAAGGCTGCGCCCGGCCAGCACGCTGCCATAGATGATGGCGGCCAGATACAGGCCGGCAATGGCGGTCATGCTCAGCGTGCCGGGCAGACCCTTGGTAGAGGACAGGGCGAAGGGCAGGGCCAGGATGAGCAGGCTCAGGCCCAGGCTCCAGGCCAGCAGCGAGGGGCGCCAGTTCAGCCAGAGCTGGCGCTGGAATTCGGGATTGCGTTGGCTCATGCTTGCTCCTGACTTTCGGTATCGCGGGCCTGGGCAGTGCGGGCATAGCGGTCCTGCAGCCGCTCGCGCACCGGGTACAGCGCGGCGACGGGAATGCCGGCCTGCACCAGCTGGGCCAGCCATTGGGCACGTGCGCCGGCGGCGGCCGGCAGCCAGAGCTGGATCGGGCGGCGACCTGTGGTGTCGAAGTCCTGCACCGAGGTGCTCAGCAAGGCCTGACGCAGGCGGGCCTCAAGGCCTTCGCATAGCTCCATGGCCACTTCCAGCGCATAGAGCTGGGGTTGCTGGCCGACAGCGGCGGGCTGGCCCGGGCCGTGGGCGTTCTGCAGCGCCTCATGGCTTTCGATGCGGCCGTCGCGGATGCTCAGGATATGGGTGCAGTACTCGTCCAGTTCGCTGAGGATGTGGCTGGAGACGATCAGCGTCATGCCCTGGGCCTGCAACTGGCGAAACAGCGTCGAGAGGCTGCTGCGCGCATCGGGATCGAGGCCGCTGGCCGGCTCGTCGAGCAGCAGCACGCCGGGCTGGTGGACGATGGCCTGGCCGATCGCCACCCGCTGGCGCTGACCGCGCGAGAGTTCGGTCGGGTGGCGGTGCAGCAGCTCCGTCAGGCCCAGCTGGGTGGCCACCTGCCGTACGCGGGCATCCACGTCACCGGGTGCAACGCCCATGGACAGGGCCGAGTACTGCAGGCAGCGCATCACGCTGAGCCGGTCGTACAGACCATAGAAGTCCGAGAGATAGCCCAGGTGGCGATGCACCTCGCGCGGCTGTTCCTCGACCGACAGGCCTTTGACACGGATATGGCCGGACAGCGGCTGCTCGAGGCCGGCGATGCAGCGCATCAGTGTGGATTTGCCAGCGCCGTTGGGGCCGACGAGTGCCGTCACGCTGCCCGCAGCGATGGACAGGCTCACGCCGTCGAGGGCGCGGTGGCCCGGATATTCAAACACCAGTTGTGAAACTTCAATCAAGTCTGCGCTCCTTGGTTCGCAAGCAATATAGCCCAGGGGCGAGCGCGGCTGCGGGGCGGTTACTCTTGAAACCGTAGCTGTTTGCGTATGCCGTTCATCGATTGTCGGCATAAAACACCTTGAATCGACCTTGAAACATGCGCAGGCTGCTCCCATCTGAGTAGCAAAGACCCGGTCCGCTCTGGTCTATGGCTTGCGCTCGCGCATTTGCGTGGAGAATCGCAGCATCGCGCGGTGGGCACTCTGCTGGAGTGGCCGGTTCGCAGACTTTTCAGCGCCGCTGCCCGCGTGGCAGCGCACAAGCAGCATTGGGAATCACATGATTGACGTCACCCTCGAGAATTTTGAAGCCGAAGTCGTAGCCGCCTCCATGGCCGTACCCGTGCTGGTGGACTTCTGGGCACCCTGGTGCGGCCCCTGCAAGACGCTGGGCCCGGTGCTCGAAAAGCTGGAAGTCGCCTATGAAGGCCGCTTCAAGCTGGTCAAGATCGACTCCGATCAGGAGCAGCAACTGGCCAGCATGTTCGGCATCCGCTCCATCCCGACCTGCGTGCTGATGATCGGCGGCAAGCCCGTGGATGGCTTCATGGGCGCCCAGCCCGAAGGCAAGCTGCGCGAGTTCCTGGACAAGCATCTGCCCTCCGAGGGCGAGCTGTCGGCCGAGGCTGACGCCGACGAAGCCCAGGCCCTGCTGGAGTCCGGCGACACCCAGGCCGCGCTGCAAAAGCTGGCCGATGCGCTGGCGGCCGACCCGGCCAACGACGATGCGCGCTTTGACTATGTGCGCCTGCTGATCGCCACCGGCAGCTTCGAGGAAGCTGCAGCCCTGCTGGCTGAGCCCGTCAAGCGCATTCCCCAGCCGCTGCGCTTTGAAGCGCTGAACCAGTGGCTCAAGGCGCTGGAATTTGCCGTGCAGGACGACAATGCCGATGTGGCCAAGTACGACGCCGCCATCGCCGCCAACAAGCGCGACTTCGACGCCCGCTTTGGCCGTGCGCGCGCGCTGCTGGCCCACAGCCAGTGGACCGATGCCATGGACGAGTTGCTGGAAATCATCATGCGCGACAAGACCTGGAACGAGCAGGCGGCGCGCAAGCTCATCGTCGGCGTGCTGGAGCTGCTGACCCCGCCCAAGCCCAAGAAGCAGGACGCCGTTCCCGGCAAGACCAGTGGCGGCATCGAGCTGCTGGGCAAGAACAGTGCCGAGCAGGACGAGGCGACGGCGCTGGTCAACAGCTATCGCCGCAAGCTGAGCATGGCGTTGAATTAAACCTCCCCCTGAGGCGCTTTACCTGGGCTGACCCGCGCCTTCCCCCTGGCCGGGCGTCCCTCTCTACGTGCTGCGCGCTATGGGAGGGGGGCGATGCCTTCGGCTGGGCGCCCCCGCCGCGAGGCGGCTCTTGCTTGGCATCTCTGACTTTTGTACGCGCCAGTGTTTGACATGGTGGGATCAATGAATCAGATTCTTTCCACGGCCTTTGATGGCCTGTTTTTGTATCTGGGGCTGGCGCTCGCATTCATGGTGCTGGCGGCCGTGCTGCGCTCGCCGCGCTTCAAGGGCTGGCGTGGCGAGCGGGCCGTGCAGGCAGCGATCCGCCGGCAGCTCGATCCGCTGATCTATGTGGACATGCACAACGTCACCCTGCCCACGGCGGATGGCGGCAGCACGCAGATCGACCATCTGATCTTTTCGCCCTACGGCCTGTTCGTGCTGGAAACCAAGAACTTCCAGGGCTGGATCTTCGGCACCGAAAAGCAGCGCGAATGGACGCAGCAGATCTTCAGAAAGCGCAGCCGCTTCCAGAACCCGCTGCGCCAGAACTACAAGCACATCAAGACCTTGCAGTCGCTGCTGGACATCGCACCCGAGCATCTGCACTCGGTGATCGCCTTTGTGGGTGACTGCGAGTTCAAGACCGAGATGCCGGCCCATGTCACGCGCGGCCTTGGCTTTGTCGGCCATATTCAGAGCTTTACCCAGCCCGTGTGGAGTCCCGAGCAAATGCAGGCGCTGTTGGACAAGCTCGAAGAACTGCGGCTGCAGCCCGGTCGTGCCACCGACAGGCGGCATGTGGCGCATGTCCGGCAGTTGCACAGCAAGGCGCGCAAGCCCAGGCAGGAGCCGGTGGCGGAGGCCGCTGACCAGCTGGTCAGGCCGCCCGCGCCCGAGACGGTGGATGTTCTGCTGGAGCCTGTCATGCCGGCGCCGCCTTCGACAGCGGTCGATAGGGATCTGTCGGCGCAGGTGTCGCCCGCCCAGCCTGCCGTTGCGGCTCCTGCCAGGTTGGCTGACTCTGCGGCAGAGGCTGCAGAGCCGGTGCGGCACGGACGGGTCGATGCTGTGCCGGTCTGCCCGCAATGCGAATGGCCGTTGCGCAAGTTGCTGATGCAGCGCGGGCCGCTGGCGGGGCAGGCCATCTGGCGCTGTACCAATGCGGTGGCCTGCAGCTTTGTGCGCGGTGATCAGGTGCTTGCGCAAGCGTCTGAGACTCCTGAATAATGAGCTGCAAGCGCTTTGTCTGTATGCGTTGAAGGCCGCAAAGGTGTTTGTGATGACTGCTTTCTCGAAGCTGCATACCGTTCTTCGCCCGGCATTGAGCGCACTCTTGCTGTTGGGGAGCCTGGCAGTCGGCGCTGCGGATGCAGGGCCTGCAGCGTCCGAAGGCGAAGCCATGGCTGCCGTGCCGGCCCCGCTTCTCGATACCTACTGGAAACTGGTACAGCTGGGTGACGGCCCGCATGTCAGCGCCTATGACAATCAGCCCGAGCCGCATCTGGTGCTGGAGACCGGCAGCGGCCGTTTTCATGGCGCGGGCGGCTGCAATCGCCTGCGCGGCAACTACAGCCTGGACGGGCGCTGGCTGCGATTTTCGGACGTGGGCGGCACCCGTATGGCCTGTGTGCAGGGCATGCGCCGGGAGCAACTGCTGCTGGCAACCCTGGCCCAGGTCAGCAGCTATGCCGTGCAGGGGCAGAAGCTGGTGCTCAGCGATGCCGAGGGGCGTGCGCTGCTGCGACTCGAGGCCGTGTATCTGCGCTGAACCTCAGTGCGTGAGTTGTGGGCTTGAGGACTTGAGTGACGAGGCATTGCCCAGCGAGCGAATCGGTATGCCCATGTCCTGCGGAATCTCCCCCGACAGCTGCAGCGCCAGATAGCGGGTGCAGCAGACACGCAGAAAAGAGCTGAAGTTGTCCACCGCTCCGCGCTCGGCCAGCAGTTCGTCGTAGAGCTTGGTGCAGAGCTGGGGAACGGTATAGCCGTCCCGCGCGGCAATCTCTTCGAGTACCTGCCAGAACAGGTTTTCCAGCCGGATGCTGGTGGCGACTCCATGCAGCCGGATGGAGCGGGCCCGGTGGGCCCAGAGCTGCGGATCGGCGCTGATAAAGACCTGGCACATGGCGCGACTCTCCAAAACAAAACCGGGCCATGGTGTGGCCCGGCGACTGCTGCGTCAAGAGGTGAACTCTCGAATTGATAGCTTGCTGCGCTTGATGGGAAAGCTCTGGAGGCCGATTTCAGTGTGAAATTTTCGTGCCCAGCAGCGCGAGAAACTGTGCAATCCAGGCAGGATGGGCAGGCCAGGCCGGAGCGCTGACCAGATTGCCTTCGGTATGGGCCTGATCGACGGGGATGTCGGCGTAGCTGCCCCCGGCCAGTTCCACCTCGGCGCGGCAGGCGGGGTAGGCCGAGCAGGTGCGGCCCTTGAGCACGCCGGCCCCAGCCAGCAGTTGCGCGCCATGGCAGACGGCGGCAACGGGCTTGTTGGTGTCGAAGAAGTGACGTACGGCGGCGCGCACGCTTTCATAGCCGCGCAGATACTCGGGGCCGCGGCCGCCGGGGATGACCAGGGCGTCGTACTGCTCGGGCTTCACATCGGCAAACGTGGCGTTGAGCGTGAAGTTGTGGCCGGGCTTTTCGCTATAGGTCTGTGCGCCTTCAAAGTCGTGGATGGCGGTCTTGATCTGGTCGCCGGCCTTTTTGTCGGGGCAGACCGCGTGCACGGTATGGCCCACTGCCAGCAGGGCCTGGAACGGGACCATGGTTTCATAGTCCTCGCAGTAGTCGCCGCAAATCATCAAAATTTTCTTGCCTGCCATGGTCTGTCTCCTTGTGGTTGGGTCAGGCCATTGTGGGCAGTCAGGGCACGCGGCAGGTATTAACGGGCTACTACATCGGGACGGGCGGGCGGATAGTGGGTGCCATAGTCCGACGAGCGCTGGTACAGCGTCAGCCCGAACTGCGGCAGCACACCGATCAGATGGTCGAAGATTTCGCCCTGTATGCCTTCGTACTCCACCCAGACGGTGGTGTTGGTGTAGCAGAACAGCTGCAGCGGCAGCCCCGTGGGCGATGTCTCCATGGTGCGCACCATGAGGAACATGCCCGGGCCTTTGCCAATGCGCGGATGGCCCATCAGATAGGCGTAGGCATAGGCCTTGAAGGCGGCCAGATTCGTCACCTGGTGGGCGGCGATGGCCTGGGTTGGCATGGCGGCCTCGGCCGCGCCCGGCATGGCCTGCAGGCCGTCGCGCTCGCTCCAGTAGGGTTGCAGCAGCGCGATATGGCCCATGCCTGCGCGCTCCTCGGGCGAGAGCAGATGCACGGTGTTGGCGTCCAGGTTCAGCGAGCGCATGATGCGGCGTCCGCCCGAGTCGAACATGCCGCGCCAGTTCTTGAAGCTGTCCGTCATCAGCCGCCAGGTGGGAATGGTGGTGATGGTCTTGTCCCAGTTCTGCACCTTGACGGTGTTGAGCGCGATATCGGTCACAAAGCCGTCGGCGCCGACCTGGGGCATCTCTATCCAGTCGCCCACGCGCAGCATGTCGTTGCTGCCGAGCTGAACGCCGGCGACAAAGGAGAGGATGGTGTCCTTGAAGACCAGCATCAGCACGGCCGACATGGCGCCCAGGCCCGAGAGCAGCAGCAGCGGCGAGCGGTCCATCAGCGTGGCCACGATGAGCACCACGGCAAAGCTGCAGACCAGCAGCTTGCCCAGTTGCACATAGCTCTTGATGGAGTGGGTCTGGACGGCGGCTTTGCGTGCCTCGTCGCGTTCATGGGCCTCGTTCGTGGCATTGAGCAGATCGCACAGCGCGCGTGCCAGGTGGTAGAGCGTGAAGGCAACCGCCACATTGGTGATCAGCGTGGTCCAGCGCGGCTCCAGATGCGGCACGCCTTGCACGCCGAACTGCACGATCAGCGAGGGCACGACCTTGGCCAGGCGGCGCAGCACCTTGTCGTGCATGAGGATCTGGGCCCAGCCGGTCCTGAGGGTGTCGCGCATACGGCGAAAGACCTTGAGCCCCAGCCACTGGGTCAGCCAGCCGGCCACAAGAGCGGTCAGGGCCAGGATGCAGAGCGAGGCCAGCATTTGCATGGCGGGATTCCAGTCAGAAACAAAAGACCAGCGGGAAAGCAAGAGCAGCTCCTCAGAATAATGGACCGGGGCAGGAGCGCAAGTCTGGCAACTTCGGGCAGAAGGCAGGCGATGGCGTCGGGCACGGAAACAGGCCGGTCAGACCGGCTGGCGTGCAAAAAGTTCAGCAATGTGTGAACAGCCACTAGCTTACGCAAAGCCGTATTTCCCAGCGTGGCGTGCAGGAAGGCCGCCCGGATGGCGCAGCGGGTTCTGCGGTCATGCGGGGCTAAAACGGCGCAAGCGGTCGGGCAGCCTAAAATCCCTGCTGATTTCAGATTTCTACCTTGCCGGGTCCCAAGTGGGGCTGGCGGCCACTGCACTGCACCATGCAAGAAAAATTCAACCACATTGAGGTCGAGCGCGCCGCGCAAGACCACTGGCAAGCCAAGGACGCCTACCGCGTCACCGAAGACGGCAGCAAGCCCAAGTACTACGCCTGCTCCATGCTGCCCTACCCCAGCGGCAAGCTGCACATGGGCCATGTGCGCAACTACACCATCAACGACATGCTCACGCGTCAGCTGCGCATGAAGGGCTACAACGTCCTCATGCCCATGGGCTGGGACGCCTTCGGCCTGCCTGCCGAGAACGCTGCGCTGAAGAACAAAGTGCCGCCCGCCAAGTGGACGTACGAGAACATTGCGTACATGAAGAAGCAGATGCAGGCCATGGGCCTGGCCATCGACTGGAGCCGCGAGGTCGCCACCTGCGACCCCGAGTACTACAAGTGGAACCAGTGGCTGTTCCTCAAGATGCTGGAAAAAGGCATTGCCTATCGCAAGACCCAGGTGGTGAACTGGGACCCGGTGGATCAGACCGTGCTGGCCAACGAGCAGGTCATCGACGGCCGCGGCTGGCGCACCGGCGCGCTGGTGGAAAAGCGCGAGATTCCCGGCTACTACCTGGGCATCACCAACTACGCCCAGGAGCTGCTGGACCATGTGCAGGTCGGCAACGAGAAGGCCACATTGAATGGCTGGCCCGACAAGGTGCGCCTGATGCAGGAGAACTGGATCGGCAAGTCCGCTGGCGTGCGCTTTGCGTTCACCCATGACATCAAGGGGGCTGACGGCCAACTGATCCAGGACGGCAAGATGTATGTCTTCACCACGCGTGCAGACACCATCATGGGCGTGACCTTCTGCGCCGTGGCGCCTGAGCACCCCCTGGCACAGCAGGCCGCTGCCGACAAGCCCGAACTGGCTGCCTTTATCGAAGAATGCAAAAAGGGTGGCACGACAGAGGCCGAACTGGCCGTCAAGGAAAAGGAAGGCAAGCCCACGGGCCTGTTCGTCACCCATCCCATCACCGGCGCGCAGGTCGAGGTGTGGATCGGCAACTATGTGCTGATGAGCTATGGCGACGGCGCCGTGATGGGCGTGCCCGCCCACGACGAACGCGACTTCGCCTTCGCCAACAAGTACGGCCTGCCCATCAAGCAGGTGGTGGCCGTGGAAGGCCAGGCCGCTTATGACGACAAGCAGTGGAACGACTGGTATGGCGACAAGGAGCGCGGCGTACTGATCAACTCCGGCGATCTCGACGGTCTGAACCACAAGGATGCGGTGCAGGCTGTGGCCAAGATTGTGGGCGACAAGGGCCTGGGCGAGCTCAAGACCACCTGGCGCCTGCGCGATTGGGGCATCAGCCGTCAGCGCTATTGGGGCACTCCCATCCCCATCATTCATTGCGCCGATTGCGGTCCTCAACCCGTGCCCGAGAAGGATCTGCCCGTGGTCCTGCCCCAGGACCTGGTGCCTGATGGCTCCGGCAATCCGCTGGTCAAGTCCGAGGCCTTCCACGCAGGCGTGGTCTGCCCCTGCTGCGGCAAGCCTGCCCGCCGTGAAACCGACACCATGGATACCTTCGTGGATTCGTCCTGGTACTTCATGCGCTATTGCGACGCCAAGAACAGCGAGCAGATGGTGGCCGACGGCACCGATTACTGGATGCCCATGGACCAGTACATCGGCGGCGTGGAACACGCCATCCTGCACCTGCTGTATGCGCGCTTCTGGACCAAGGTCATGCGCGACCTGGGTCTGGTCAAGATCGACGAGCCCTTCACCAAGCTGCTGACCCAGGGCATGGTGCTCAACCACATCTACAGCCGTCGCACGGCCAAGGGCGCCAAGGAATACTTCTGGCCCAAGGATGTGGAGCATGTGTTCGACGACTCCGGCAAGATCATCGGCGCCAAGCTCAAGGTCGAAGTGGACAGCGCCGACGGCCTGCTGCCCGTGGGTACCGCCATCGATTACGAGGGCGTGGGCACCATGTCCAAGTCCAAGAACAACGGCGTGGACCCGCAGGATCTGATCGAGAAGTACGGCGCCGACACCGCACGTCTGTACACCATGTTCACCTCGCCCCCCGAGCTGACGCTGGAGTGGAACGACGCCGCCGTGGAAGGCAGCTATCGCTTCCTGCGCCGCGTCTACAACTTCGGCAGCAAGCTGACAGGCATGGACATGGCTTCCGCGGTGCAGGGCGTGGCCGGCGCCAAGTCGCTGGACGATGTGGAATTCGGCAAGGCGGCCAAGGCCCTGCGTCTGGAAATCCACAACGTGCTCAAGCAGGTCGAGTACGACTACTCGCGCATGCAGTACAACACCGTGGTGTCCGGCGCGATGAAGATGATCAATGCGCTGGAAGACTTCAAGGCCCTGGATGACACCGGTGCCAAGGTGGCGCTGATCGAAGGCTTCGGCATTCTGCTGCGCGTGCTCTACCCCGCTACGCCCCATCTGGCGCATGTGCTGTGGAGCGAGCTGGGCTATGCCAACCACCTGGGCGATCTGCTCGATGCCCCCTGGCCGCAGGTCGATCCCAAGGCCCTGGTGCAGGACGAGATCTCGCTGGTGCTGCAGGTCAACGGCAAGCTGCGCGGTGCGATCCTGGTTTCCGCCACTGCCGACAAGGCTGCCATCGAGGCGGCTGCACTGGCCAATGAGGAGTACCAGAAGTTTGCCGAAGGCCGTGCACCCAAGAAGATCATCGTGGTGCCGGGTCGTCTGGTGAATATTGTCGTGTGACCGGAGTCTCCCCCTGAGGCGTTTCGCGCCCAGGCGGCCCCGCCTTCCCCCTCTCTCGCTTCGCGGGAGGGGGACAATACCTTCGCTGCGGGGCGGCTCTTGCTCGGTATTTCTGGAGCAGGAGGCGATGCTCGCAGCAGGGCTTGAAGATTAGAGGACAGTTGATGCAAAAACGTACGCTGCTGGCCGCCATGGCCTTGACGCCTTTGCTGGGGGCCTGCGGCTTTCGCCTGCGCGGTGCGCCGAATTTTGTGTTTCGCTCCATTTATGTGCAGGCGGGGCGTGGTGCGCCCGTGGGCACTTTGCTGCGTCGCAGTCTGGAATCGAGCAGCGATCAATTGACCGTGGTCAAGGACCCGGCATCGCCCGATACCGCCGAGGTGATCTGCCAGATCATCAGCGAGCAGGCACAGCGCGTGATCATCGGCTCCAACGTGGCTGGCCAGGTGCGTGAAATCGAACTGCGCCTGATCGTGCGCTTCTCGTTGCGCACGCCCGGCGGCGATGAGCTGATCGAGCCGGTCGAGATTCGCCAGATTCGCAACGTGACCTATAACGAAACCAATGCCTTGTCCAAGGCAGTAGAAGAGGAAATGCTGAACAAGGACATGCGCAACGACATCGTGCAGCAGATCATTCGCCGTCTGGCTGCGGTCAAGAGCCTGCAGGTGTCATAAGCCATTGCCTGAGTTGCTGCGCGGCGGTCCCGGGCGGAGGCCGCGAGTCGCCGGCGATGCGCCGGTGAATCTGATAGCTGCTGACGCTTGAATTCAGGGCGTTTCAGATACTTTTTATAGAAAACTTTTCTCCATGCAGCTTGCGCTGAACCAGCTTCCCTCCCATCTGGCCAAGGGCTTGCGCTCGCTCTATGTGCTGCATGGCGATGAGCCCTTGCAGCAGCAGGAAGCGGCCGACGCGATTCGTGCAGCGGCGCGTGCTCAGGGCTATACCGAGCGCAGCAGCTATACCGTCATGGGCGCGCACTTTGACTGGAGCGGCGTGCTGGCGGCCGGCGGCAGCCTGAGCCTGTTTGCGGACAAGCAGATTCTCGAAATTCGCATTCCCAGCGGCAAACCCGGCAAGGATGGCAGTGCTGCGCTGCAGCAGCTGGCCAGCAGCGCCCAGGGCAACGACAGCACGCTGACCCTGATCAGTCTGCCGCGTCTGGACAAGGCCACCAGGACCGGGGCCTGGTTTGGGGCGCTGGACGGCAACGGTGTCTCGATCCAGGTCGACCCGGTGGAGCGCGGTGCGCTGCCGCATTGGATTGCCCAGCGTCTGGCGCTGCAGAACCAGCGCGTGGCGGCCGGGGAAGAAGGTCAGCGCACGCTGCAGTTCTTTGCCGACCGCGTGGAAGGCAATCTGCTGGCCGCGCACCAGGAAATTCAAAAACTGGCCCTGTTGCACCCCGAGGGCGAGCTGAGTCTGGCGCAGGTGGAGCAGGCCGTGCTCAATGTGGCGCGCTACGACGTGTTCAAGCTGTCCGAGGCCCTGCTATCGGGCCAGGTGGCGCGCAGCATGCGCATGCTGGATGGCCTGCAGGCCGAAGGCGAGGCCGAGGTGCTGGTGCATTGGGCGCTGGCCGAGGACATTCGAAACATCAAGCGGGTCAAGGACGCCATGGCGGGCGGCAAGCCCCTGCCCATGGCGCTGCGCGAGAACCGCATCTGGGGCTCCAAGGAGAGGCTGATGGAGCGGCTGCTGCCGCGTGTCAGCGATGCACGTGCGGCCGAACTGCTCCAGGCTGCCCATGCCGTGGACGGAATTGTCAAAGGCCTGCCCAGCGCGGGCTGGCCACGCGACAGCTGGCAGGCCCTGCGGCAGCTGGCCATGCAGCTGGCCCAGGCCGGGCGCTGATTTGCGGCTCAGTCGGGATTGGCAGTGAGCTGGGCTTGGGCCTTGTCGGCCCATAGGCGAAGATTGTCCAGCAGGTCCTTCTGGCTGAAGGAGCAGCTTTCCTCGGTGAACAGCGCGCTGGATTCGAGCCGGTCCAGCAGATTGAGCAGCACCTCGCCATAGCGTGGCGGCAGTGCCGCAAGCAATGTGGTCGCGGCGCGTGCCTGCTGGCCGAGGGCGCTGGCGCTGATCTGTGAGCGGGCGAGCTGCTCGAATCCGCTGCGCAGCTGCTGGAGCTGGCGGGCGCTTTCCTGCAGCGCTGTGGTGTTGTGGCTCATAAGTCTCCTTGCGATTCAGAGGCCGAGTGTAGGTGTCAGCAGGGCCATAAACCCCCTCATGGTCGGGCTTGTCTGCGCAACTTGCTTATCTCGGCGAAAATCACGCCATGAACGCGCTCAATACCGTCGAATACATGCACAACCTCGGTGTACAGGCAAAAGCCGCCTCTGCACTGATGGCGCGTGCGTCTGCAGCTACTAAAAACAAAGCACTCAAGGCGCTGGCCCGTCTGCTTCGCGAGAACGTCGAGCCGCTGCAGATCGACAATGCCCGCGATCTGGAGCGTGCCGTGGCCAATGGCCTGTCGGCGCCCATGGTCGACAGGCTGCGACTGACGCCAAAGGTGCTGGAGACCTGCGCCGAAGGCTGCGAGCAGCTGGCTGCCATGCCCGATGTGATCGGCGAGATCAGCGGCCTCAAGCAAATGCCAAGCGGTATCCGCGTGGGCCAGATGCGTGTGCCCCTGGGCGTGTTCGGCATGATTTATGAAAGCCGCCCGAATGTGACCATCGAAGCGGCCAGCCTCTCGATCAAGAGCGGCAATGCCTGCATTTTGCGCGGTGGCTCGGAGGCGATTGACTCGAACAAGGCGCTGGCCAGGCTGGTGGCCCAGGCGCTGGCAGAGGCCGGTCTGCCTGAAGACGGTGTCAAGCTGGTGGAGACCACCGACCGTGACGCCGTGGGTCAACTCATCGCCATGCCCGACTATGTGGACGTCATCATCCCCCGTGGCGGCAAGGGCCTGATCGAGCGCATCAGTCGCGAGGCCAAGGTGCCCGTCATCAAGCATCTGGATGGCAATTGCCACACCTATGTGGATGATCCCTGCGACATCGCCATGGCCGTGAAGGTGGCCGACAACGCCAAGACCAACAAGTACAGCCCCTGCAACGCCAGCGAAAGCCTGCTGGTGGCACGCGCCGTGGCTGCAGACTTCCTGCCCAGGATCGGTGTCGTCTATGCTGCCAAGGGCGTGGAGATGCGCTGCGATGCCGAGGCCCTGGCTATTTTGCAGACTGTCAAGGATGCCAAGCTGGCCCAGGCAGTGGAGCAGGACTGGTACGAGGAATATCTGGCCCCCATCATCAGCGTGAAGCTGGTGGACGGTGTGGACGAGGCCATTGCACACATCAACAAGTACTCCAGCCACCATACGGAGTCGATTCTGACCACCAATCACCTGCATGCGCAGAAATTCCTGCGCGAGGTCGATTCGGCCAGCGTCATGGTCAATACCAGCACCCGCTTTGCCGATGGCTTCGAGTTCGGACTCGGCGCCGAGATTGGCATCAGCACCGACAAGTTCCATGCGCGTGGTCCGGTGGGCATAGAGGGCTTGACTTCGCTCAAATACGTGGTCTTGGGCGACGGCGAAGTCCGCTCCTGAAATCCGTCTTCCGGAGAGGCTGCAGGCGCGGTCTTTTCCGGATATGACTCAATGCCGCAGCTTGGATCCCTTTCCATAACACCATGAAAATCATTATTCTGGGTGCCGGGCGCGTAGGCCAGAGTGTGGCCGAAAGTCTGGTGTCCGAGCAAAACGGAATCACCGTCATCGACACGGATGCGCGAGCATTGCGTGAGCTGGAATCGCGCTTCGACCTGCGCGGTGTGGTTGGCAACGGCATCGATCCCCAGGTCCTGGCCGAGGCCGGCGCCAAGGATACCGACCTGCTGATCGCCTGTGCCTCCATGGACGAGACCAACCTGGTCTGCTGCAAGATTGCCCAGGCCGTGTTCGATATTCCCACCCGCATTGCGCGGGTGCGCTCGTCCAGCTTTGCGGTGGATGACCCGGTGCTGGGCAAGGAGGGTTTTGCGGTCGATCGCATCATCTGTCCCGAGGAATCGGTCACCCATTACATCCGCAAGCTCATCGAATACCCGGAAGCCATGCAGGTTCGCGCATTTGCGGGCGGTCGGGCCGCATTGGCCTCGGTACGCGCGCGTGCCGGCGCGCCTGCTGTGGGCCTGCAGATTGCCCAGGTGCGAGAGCGCATGCCCGAGCTGGCCATGCGCATCGTGGCGATCTACCGCCGTTTCATGGACGAGCCAGACCGGTTTGTGCGCTGCGACGGGGCCACGCGCATAGAGCCCGGCGACGAGGTCTTCATGCTGGCAGCGACCGAGCATGTGTCCGAGGCTCTCAAGGCCATCAATCTGCCCGCAGGCCGCCCGAGCCGGCCGGTGTTCCGCATCATGATTGCGGGCGGAGGTCAGGTCAGCCTGCGGCTGGCCAGGAAGCTGGCGCAGACGCCCGGGCGCTTTCACGTCAAGATCATCGAGTCCAACGCCCAGCAATGTCTGAGCCTGTCGTCGGCGCTGCCTGCCGAAGTGCTGGTGCTGGAGGGTGATGCCACCGATGAGGCGCTGCTGGAGGAAGAGGGCATCGAGGAGGTGGATCTGTTTCTGGCGCTGACGGACGACGACGAGGACAACATCATGTCCAGCCTGCTGGCCAAGCGCATGGGCGCGCGCCGCGTGCTGTCGTTGATCAATCGCCGCGCCTATGCTGACCTGATGCACGGCACGCAGATCGATATTGCGCTGTCGCCGGCGCAGGCCATGCTGGGCGAGTTCCTCGCTTACGTGCGCCGCGGCGATGTGCAGGCCGTGCACAGCCTGCGCCGCGGCGTGGCCGAGGCACTGGAGATCGTGGCGCGGGGCGACCGCAAAAGTTCGCGTGTGGTGGGGCGCAAGGTGGAAGAGCTGCGCCTGCCCGAGGAAGTGCATATCGGTCTCATCGTGCGCGGCATTCCAGAAGGCAAGACCTGCGAGGAAGTGGCGGGCACGGCATTGGAGACCGAGGTCATCATTCCGCGCAGCCATACCGTAATCGAATCCGGCGACCATGTGGTGTTCTTTCTGCCCAACAAGCGACTGGTGCGCAACGTGGAAAACCTGTTCCGCGTCAGCGCCACCTTTTTCTAAGCTGCACACATGAAAGACCTGCTTCCTGTCCTGCGTGTGCTGGGCATGCTGATGATCATGTTTGCCGGCGCCATGCTGCTGCCCTTTGGCATCTCCTGGTTCACGCAGGATGGCATCTGGCGCATCTATCCCTGGTCGATCGGACTGACGGTAGGCGTGGGCCTGCTGCTGTGGGGGGGGCTGCACCGTCACAAGCAGGATCTGCAACCGCGCCATGGCGTGATTCTGGTGACCCTGGTCTGGGTAGTGCTGCCGCTGTGTGCCATGGTGCCGCTGATGATGGGGCTGAACCGGGTGGGCATTTCCATCAGTCTCACCCATGCCTACTTCGAGGCCGTATCGGGCCTGACGACGACCGGGGCCACGGTGCTCAGCGGTCTGGATCAGTTGCCGGTGTCCATCAATGTCTGGCGTACCTTCATGCAATGGATGGGGGGTATGGGGATTCTGATTCTGGCCGTGGCCGTGTTGCCACTGCTGGGTGTCGGCGGTGCTCAGCTTTTCAGAGCGGAAGCTGCAGGTCCCGTCAAGGACACCAAGCTCACGCCGCGTATTACCGAGACGGCCAAAGGCCTGTGGGGTGTGTACGCGCTGTTCTCCATTGGCTGCTTTCTGACCTTCTGGGCCTGCGGCATGCAGCCGCTGGATGCGCTGATGCATATGTTCGCCACGGTGAGCCTGGGCGGGCTGTCGTCGCACGATGCCAGCTTCGCCTATTTCAACTCGCCGCTGCTGGAGGCCGCGGCCTTGCTGTTCATGTTGCTGGCAAGTTGCAACTTTGCGCTGTACTTCGTGGCCATGCGCAAGGGGCGCGTCGATAGTTTCATGCGCGACCCCGAAATGCGCGCCACGATCGGCGTGTTGCTGGGCTCGGGCCTGCTGGTGGCGCTGCTGCTCTGGGTCAAGGGGGTCTATGGGCCGCTCGATGCCTTGCGCAACGGCATGTTCCATACCGTCTCGGTAGCCACGACCACCGGCTTTTCCACCACGGACTATCTGTCTTGGCCGGTGTTCATTCCCGTTCTGTTGTTGCTGTTGTCGGGGGTGGCCACCAGCGCAGGCTCGACCGGCGGCGGCATCAAGATGGTGCGCATGCTGATTCTGGTCAAGCAGGCCAGGCGCGAGATGACACGTCTGGTGCACCCGCGAGCCGTGCAGCCGGTGCGGCTGGGCGATGCGGTGGTAGATAACCCGATGATTTTTTCGGTGCTGGCCTACATGCTGGTTTACGGTGCCACCGTCATTGTGCTGAGCATGGTGCTGCTGCTGACCGATCTCGACCCTCTGACCGCGTTCTCTGCCGTGCTGGCCAGCGTGCACTGCATGGGACCAGGACTGGGCGCGGTTGGCCCATCATCCAACTACACGGTGTTGACGGATTTCCAGATCTGGGTGTGTACTCTGGGCATGCTGTTGGGGCGGCTCGAGATACTGAGTTTCATGGCTTTGCTGTCACCGGCGTTCTGGCGTCGTTGAAACAAAGACTGGGGAAAACACCTATCTCATGCTTCAATCTCTACAATTGCCCCCCACCATCGTCTCTTGAGGGTATTTATGGTTCCACATCTCGTCACGGCTTTGACCGGCCCCATTAACGAACTTGAGCAGCGCATTCTCGACTCCATGCCTGCCATTGAGCGTTGGTTCCGCCTGGAATGGATGGAGCACACGCCGCCGTTCTACTGTTCGGTGGACATTCGTAATGCGGGTTTCAAGCTGGCACCGGTGGATACCAACCTGTTTCCTGGCGGCTGGAACAACCTGACCGATGAAATGCTGCCACTGGCTGTCCAGGCTGCGATGGCTGCCATCGAAAAGATATGCCCCGAGGCGCGCAATCTGCTCATCATTCCCGAGAACCACACGCGCAACACCCACTATCTGGCCAGCGTGCTGCAGCTCAAGCGCATCTTCAGCATGGCGGGTCTCAATGTGCGCATCGGCTCCATCAGCCCCGAGATCAAGAAGACGCTGTCCATCACGCTGCCCCTGGGCGACGAGATCAAGCTGGAGCCGGTGATCCGCAGCAAGCGCCGTCTGGGCCTCAAGGATTTCGACCCCTGCACCATTTTGCTCAACAACGACCTCTCCACCGGCGTGCCCGGCATTATCGAGGAGCTGTACGAGCAATACCTGCTGCCGCCGCTGCATGCAGGCTGGAATGTGCGCCGCAAGAGCCGTCACTTCCAGAGCTACGAGGAAGTCGGCAAGCGCTTCGGCAAGCTGCTGGGCATCGACCCCTGGCTGATCAACCCCTTGTTCGGTCATGTGGAGAACATCGACTTTGCCGAAGGCACGGGCATGGAGGCCCTGGCCGAGCAGGTGGACGTGATCCTCTCCAAGGTGCGCCGCAAGTACAAGGAATACGGCATCAAGGAAAAGCCGTTTGCCGTGGTCAAGGCCGACAACGGCACTTATGGCATGGGCGTGATGACCGTGCGCGACGCCAAGGAGCTGGCTGCGCTGCCGCGCAAGAGCCGCAACAAGATGGGCGTCATCAAGGACGGCCAGACCGTGCATGACGTCATCGTGCAGGAGGGCGTGCTGACCTATGAGCGCATGCACAACGCCGTGGCCGAGCCCGTGGTCTACATGATGGATCGCTATGTGGTGGGCGGTTTCTACCGCATGCACCCCGAGCGCGGCGAGGACGAGAACCTCAATGCTCCCGGTGCGGGCTACGTGCCCCTGGCTTTCCAGCAGAGCAACCACCTGCCTCAGGCCAGCGCACGTCCGGGCGCCAGCGCACCCAACCGCTTCTATATGTATGGCGTGATAGCACGTTTGGCCATGTTAGCGGCCAGCTACGAGTTGGAAGCCACTAATCCCGACGCAGAAATTTACGACTGATTTCGCAGGCGCTGAGGACAGCGCACAATGCCGACAAATTGATCACTTGGTGACTGCCTTACGAGTCGCCTCCTGAACCGTGCAAAATTCGAAATCCTCGCTAGGCGCCCTGACCCTGGGCGCGATCGGTGTCGTCTACGGAGACATCGGAACCAGTGTTTTGTACTCGGTCAAGGAGGTTTTCGGCTCAGGCTATGTGCCGTTCACGCCGGACAACGTCTATGGCGTGCTCTCGGTACTGTTCTGGACGCTCACGGTCATCGTCTCCCTCAAGTACGTGACCCTGGTGCTGCGCGCCGACAACAACGGCGAGGGCGGGCTGGTGGCCATGCTGGCCCTGGCCTCGCAGACGGTCAAGGACAGGCCGCGACTGTCCAGCACGTTGTTTCTGGTGGGTATGTTCGGCACCTCGCTCTTCTATGGCGATGGCGTTATCACTCCGGCGATTTCCGTGCTCTCGGCGGTTGAGGGCCTGGAAGTCATCTCGCCGCATTTCACCAAGGCCGTGATTCCGCTGACACTGGTGATTCTGTTTCTGCTGTTCTTCGTGCAAAAGCGCGGCACCGCAGGCATAGGCAAGTTCTTTGGCCCTGTCACCGTGACCTGGTTTGTCTGTATCGCCCTGCTGGGCGTGCACCAGATCATGGGGCATCCGGAAATCCTGGCGGCACTCAGCCCGCATTACGCGGTCCGCTTCATCTGGAACAGCCCGGGCATCAGCTTCATCATTCTGGGCTCGGTCGTGCTCTGTGTGACGGGTGCCGAGGCGTTGTATGCCGATCTCGGGCACTTCGGCAAGAAGCCTATCCGTCTGGCCTGGTTCAGCGTTGCCATGCCGGCGCTGACCTTGAATTACTTCGGTCAGGGCGCTTTGTTGCTGGCCAATCCCGAGGCAGTCAAGAACCCGTTTTTCATGATGGCGCCCAGCTGGGCGCTGCTGCCGCTGGTCATCATGGCCACCATGGCCACGGTGATTGCCTCGCAGGCGCTGATCACGGGGGCCTTCAGCGTGACGCGTCAGGTCATTCAGCTGGGCTACTTCCCTCGCTTTGAGGTACGCCACACCAGTGTGAAGGAGACGGGCCAGATCTATATGCCTCTGGTCAACTGGGGTCTGTTTGTGGCGATTGCGCTGGCTGTTCTGCTGTTTCGCAATAGCGGCAATCTGGCGGCGGCCTACGGTATTGCGGTGACGCTGGACATGCTGATCACCACCATGCTGACCTTCTTTGTCATCCGCTATCGCTGGAACTATTCGCTGGCCTTGTGCCTGCTGGCGACGGGCTTCTTCTTCGTGGTGGATCTGGCTTTCTTCGCCTCGAATCTGCTTAAGCTGTTTGAAGGCGGCTGGTTCCCGCTGCTGATCGGTGGCACGGTCTTTACCTTGATGATGACCTGGCGCCGAGGGCGCGAGCTGCTGCATCAGAAGTTGCAGGCGGATGCGCTGGATCTGCGTCAGTTTCTGGAATCCACCTGGCGTCATCCGCCCACGCGCGTGCCCGGCACGGCGGTTTTCCTCTCGGGGGAGCCCGGCACCGTGCCGCATGCGCTTCTCCATAACCTCAAGCACAACAAAGTGCTGCATGAGCGCAATCTCTTTGTGACCGTACGCAACCACGAAGTGCCCTGGGTCGGGATGGACAAGCGGGTGGAGTCCGAGTCGCTGGGCGGCGACTGCTGGGAAGTCATCATCCACTACGGCTTCAAGAACGAGCCCGATGTGCCTGCTGCGCTGGCGCAACTGCGTACCCAGGGCTGCAAGCTGGACTCCATGTCCACCAGCTATTTCCTGTCGCGTGATGTGATCATCCCGCGCATGAACAACTCCATGGCGCACTGGCGCGAAAAGCTGTTCGCGCAGATGCACAAGAACGCGAGCCGGGTGGCTGATTTCCTGCACCTCCCGAGCAACTCGGTGGTGGAGCTGGGCTCCAAGATCGAGCTGTAAATACTTTGAGTTAAATAGGCCTTTGGCTCTTTATCCGCAAGCGCTGATAGCTATTGATTTTGACGTGATGATGGGCTTCGTCATTCGCGCTTACGCGGAGTGCATCATTTGG
This sequence comes from Comamonas sp. F1-6, assembly GCF_039581415.1. NCBI lineage: Bacteria > Pseudomonadati > Pseudomonadota > Betaproteobacteria > Burkholderiales > Comamonadaceae > Comamonas > Comamonas sp. F1-6. Next base: position 2,455 of record NZ_JBCPWN010000011.1, on the reverse strand, counting down.
GGTGGGGCTGGTGCCAGAATGCACGGATGCGCTTTTTCAAAGACTTGAGTCCTGCCGCCGTGGCCGCAGGCTTTGTGGCCGTGCTTGTGGGCTTTACCAGCTCGGTAGCCCTGGTGTTTCAGGCGGCGCAGGCGTTTCATGCCACGCCTGAGCAGATTACTTCCTGGATCTGGGCACTGGGTCTGGGCATGGGTCTGTGTTCGCTGCTCCCGTCGCTGATTCTGCGCATGCCAGTCATGGTGGCCTGGTCCACCCCAGGGGCGGCGGTGCTGGCGACCGCCGGGCTGGCGGGCGGTTTCTCCATGGGGGAGGCGATCGGTGCCTTTATTGTCAGCGCGGCACTCATCATTCTGGTGGGGGTGACCGGCTGGTTCGAGCGCATCATGAACCGCATCCCCATGGAAATTGCGTCGGCCCTGCTGGCCGGCGTGCTGGCCAAGTTCGGCATGCAGGCTTTCTCTGCGGCCGAGACCAATCTGTCCCTGGTGCTGGTCATGCTGCTTGCCTATCTGCTTTCGCGGCGTATGGCTCCTCGCTATGCGGTCATCATCACCCTGCTGGCCGGAACCGCCTGGGCGGCGCTGAGCGGGCAGATGCAGTGGTCGGCCGTGCATGGCGGGCTGGCCATGCCGGTCTATACGGCTCCCGAGTTCTCGCTGCAGGCGCTCATCAGCCTGGCGTTGCCCCTGTTTGTCGTGACCATGGCTTCGCAGAATCTGCCAGGCGTGGCGGTGATCCGTGCCACGGGCTATCCGATACCGGTGTCCAAGGTCATCAGCATGACCGGCATGGCGACCTTGTTGCTGGCGCCGTTTGGCGGCTATGCCCTCAACCTCAGCGCCATCACGGCGGCGATCTGCATGGGAGACGAGGCGCATGCGGACAGGGACAAGCGCTATACCGCTGCTGCTGTGTGCGGACTGCTATATATTTTGATAGGTGTCTTTGGTGCGGTGGTCACGGGCCTGCTGACGGCCTTTCCCAAGGAGCTGGTGGCCTGCATCGCCGGACTGGCTTTGCTGGGCTCCATAGGCGGCGGCATGGCGACGGCCTTCAAGGAGGAAAAGCACCGAGAGGCAGCGCTCATCACCTTTCTGGTCACGCTCAGCGGCGTTGTCATCGCAGGGGTGGGCTCAGCCTTCTGGGGCGTGGTCGCTGGCAGCCTGGCCTTGCTTGTCCAGAGCCTGCGTGCGCGCAGAACCTGAGTATCTGCCGTCATATTGTGGTGTTTTGCCCGGCTGGGCATGATGCCGGTATCTACCTCTACCGCTAGAGTTTTTCACCATGCAAATACTGTTTGTTGCCGATCCGCTGGAATCCTTTGTCATCTACAAGGACTCCACCTTTGCCATGATGCGTGAGGCTCAACGCCGAGGACACCAGATCGTGGCCTGCGAGCCCCGCCATATCTCCTGGCAAAGCGGCGGCAAGGTCATGGCGCAGGTGCGCCACATCAGCCTGACTGGGGAACAAGACCGCTGGTTTGAGGAGACGCGAAGCGCTTTGACGGCACTGGCAGATTTTGATGCCATCGTCATGCGCAAGGATCCGCCCTTCGATTCCGAGTTCTTCTACGCCACGCACATGCTCGGTCAGGCCGAGCGTGAGGGCGCCAAGGTCTTCAACAAACCCAGCGCACTGCGCGAGCATCCCGAAAAGCTCGCCATCATGGAGTTTGCACAGTTCATCTCGCCCACCCTGGTCACGCGCAGCGCCCAGGACATCCGTGCTTTTCATGCAGAGCACAAGGACATCATCCTCAAGCCGCTGGACGGCATGGGCGGCATGGGCATCTTCCGGGTCGGCGAAGACGGCCGCAATCTCGGCAGCATCATCGAAACCCTGAATCAGGGTGGCTCTACCAGCGTCATGGTGCAGAAATTCCTGCCCGACATCGTTCATGGCGACAAGCGGGTGCTCATCATCGGCGGCAAGCCCGTGCCGTTCTGCCTGGCACGCATTCCGCAGGGCAATGAGGTGCGCGGCAATCTGGCGGCTGGCGGCAAGGGGGTTGCCCAGCCATTGGCGCAGCAGGACAAGGCAATTGCCGAGTTCATTGGGGAGCGTTTGGTGCAGCGTGGCCTGCTATTGATCGGACTGGATGTGATTGGTCACAACGTCACCGAGATCAATGTGACCAGTCCCACCTGCTTCCAGGAGATCGTTGATCAGACCGGCTGCGATGTGGCAGCACTGTTTGTTGATGCACTGGAGCAGGCAGCTAGCGCCTGAGAAGCGACAAAGAACCCCGGCAGGCAAGGCCTGCCGGGGTTCTTTGTCTGGATGTCCGTGCGGATGTTGCCTGACCTGCCAAAATCTGTGTACAATGCAAGGCTTCACTGAGCGAAATGCAAATTTTTGCTAGTCGATCTGAAAGAAATCAGGCGGCAAAGTTGTGATAGAATTCAAGGCTTCGCTGATCGCAGCAAGCAACGAGATTCAAAATCGGGTTTTA